>CAZHMI010000005.1:0-38551 GCA_964533795.1 uncultured Candidatus Bathyarchaeia archaeon | reverse complement strand
AAGAGGTGGCTAAAGCCTATCCTAGAATCCTAACCAAACTCAGGACTTCACCAAATAGTTAAAAGTATGCCAGACGTGGAGATGGAACATGTTTGGAGACCCCAGTCCCGTCAAGAAATTGGAATAGCGCGAGAAAATGAAATTGCTCAGAGCCTAGTCATTTCCTCTTTTATCTAGCGAAGGATCTAGCATTGGAGATTGTCTCTTGAAACAGATGCCCAGAAATAGCTAAGTCTTAATTGGAGAGTGCCGTAATCCAGCATTAGCGTTAATGAGGGAAAAATGAACTTGTATGCGCGAGTTCCCGAGTCGGGAACATACTTTTGGCAGGGTAATATTGCTTGCGCTGAAGGAGCTGTAGCGGCTGGGTGCAGATTCTATGCGGGTTATCCAATAACGCCTTCAAGCGAGATCTTTGAGCATCTTTCAAGTCGTCTCCCGAAGGTTGGTGGAATATGTATTCAGATGGAGGATGAAATAGCATCTCTTGCTGCGGTTATCGGTGCGAGCTGGGGAGGTACGAAAGCATTGACAGCGACCTCAGGGCCTGGTTTCAGTCTAATGCAAGAGAATATTGGATTGGCTTGTATGACGGAAACACCTTGCGTGGTTGTTGATGTTCAACGCGTGGGACCGAGCACAGGGCAGGCTACCAAGTGTGCTCAAGGGGATGTGATGCAAGCTCGTTGGGGAACTCACGGCGACCATGAGATCATAGCGTTAGCTCCAAATTCGGTTCAAGAAATGTTTGACTTGACGGTTAAAGCATTCAATCTTTCAGAGAAATATCGGAACCCTGTGATCGTCTTGGCTGACGAAGTCATAGCACATATGCGAGAAAGAATAATAGTACCGCGAGAGCTTGAGATTATCGAACGAAAAGATACGTACTCGCCGCCTTTCTTCAGTGCTTCGGACAATTATGTCGGGGCTATGCCTCCTCTGGGAAAAGGCCTGAACGTGATGGTCACTGGTTCAACCCATGATGCAAGAGGCCTGAGAGCCACAACCGACCCTGAAACTCATAGAAGACTTGTAGAGGGAATCGTCGGAAAGATAAAGAATGATGCGCGAAGACTCTCTGACGTTGAAGAATATGGTACCGACGATTGCGAAGTCGGCGTGGTATCATACGGGTGCACATCTAGAGCGGTTCATACCGCTATTCAAGCGGCTCAGGCGCGTGGAATGAGGATTGGACATGTTCGGTTGAGGACTATCTGGCCGTTCCCAGTCGAACCAATCCAGAAACTCTCTGAGAGAACACAGCGCATACTTGTTCCAGAGATGAATCTTAAGCAGCTCTACTTCGAAGTTTTGAGAGCTGCAGAGGGTCGAGCTGATGTCGCGGGATTGAACAAGGTCGGTGGCGGAACAATGATATATCCTGAGGAGATACTTTCCGCACTTATCAAAATCGTGAAAGGGGATTGACCATGCAGCGGTTGGAGGAACATTTTGCTAGAAAGCACTTGAGAGAAGAAGCCTTGCCTTCAACCTTCTGTTCTGGTTGCGGCTGTGGAACTGTAATCAACTGTTTTTTGAAGGCAGCTGAAGAAGAAGGCTTTAAAGAACTGAGAGACTTCGTTTTTTGCAGTGGAATAGGCTGTTCTTCATGGATTCCGTCGCCGCACATGAAAGCCGACTCAATTCATGTAACTCACGGAAGAAGCATTCCAGTAGCATTAGGCCTTAAACTTGTCAGACCGGAGCTGAACGTAGTAGTGTTCGGGGGGGATGGAGATATCGCCGCGATCGGCTTGAACCACCTGATACATGCCGCCAGAAGAAACTTGGAAGTCGTGGTCATAATGGTTAACAACATGATTTATGGAATGACGGGAGGTCAAGCAGCTCCTACAACCCCCCTCGGGGTTGAGACAACGACAACTCCTTATGGAAATTTCGAGTATCCTCTGGATGTGTCAAGCCTTATGGTTTCTGCAGGAGCTTCGTATGTGGCTAGATGGACGACTTACCATGTTGTACAGTTGAAAGAAGCCATAAAGAAGGCTTTAAGGAAGAAAGGCTTCTCATTCTTGGAAGCCCTCAGTCAATGTCCTCCAATATATGGAAGAAGGGTCGGGATGGGATCAGCGACCCAGATCCTCCGTTGGTTTAAGAGTAGCTCAATCGCTCTGAACAGAGCTAGAAATATGAAAGCAGAAGAACTGACCAACAAAATCGTCGTTGGAGAATTCTCGAATATAGACAAACCAACGCTTCTACAGAATATGCGCAAAGTTCAGAAGACGGAAGCAAATTGAAAACAAATCGGAGAGTTGAAGTTATCTTCGCTGGGTCAGGTGGTCAAGGTGTGATATTCTCAGCGGTTGTCCTAGGGGCGGCCGCAGCGGTATATGAAGGAAATTACGCTGCCCAGACTCAAGGCTATAGCGCTCAAGCGAGAGGAGGGTCATCTTGGAGCAGCGTCATAATTTCGGATGAAGAAATAGGTTTTCCTGAGGTTGAAAGTTGCGACATCTTAGTTGCCATGAGTCAGCGAGGTTTCGACGAACATTCCTGCAAGCTTAGAGAAGGCGGCATATTACTGGTAGACGAAGATCTTGTGAAGATCGAATCCTCTGAATCCGATTGGAAGACCCATAGAATTCCCGCGACTAGACTTTCTGAGCAACTGTTCAAGAATAAGATTTATGCAAACATGATCATTCTCGGCGCATTAGTCAAACTTACCCAAGTGGTTGGTGAGGAAGCTGTGAAAAAAGCAGTTTACGACAATTCGCCGAAGCGTGCTAGAAGAACCAATGTTTACGCTCTGTTAAGAGGCTTGCTATCCGCTGAGAAGACCTCTTGAGATGATCGATGAATCCAAGAAAGGCTACTTAACGATTAAGACAGGACAGGTCGACCATCGCACAACCTCTTCAGCGGTACTTCCGATAATGACTCGATGAGCCCCGCTCATACCCTTCGAACCCATGATAACCAACTCTACCTTCTCCTTCTCAATTTCTTTCAGTATCTCCTCAGCCGGCAGCCCCTCGCGGATCTGATTTTGAAACGTGATATTCTCTTCCTCTGCTAGTTTAGCCGCCTCCTTCAAATATCTCTCAGCGACATTTCTGAGCGTTGTTTTCAGAACTGCTGGGTCCATGCCAGCTAGGCTCGAGGTTTGAATCGTTCTGAGATCGATCACGTGAAGAAATACGACTTTCGATTCAAGCTTGCTCGCAATGTAGGTTCCATGCTTTGCCGCTTTTAGGGAAAGTTGCGAGCCGTCTACTGGGACTAGAATTCTTTCGAACAAGTTTGGTCACGACTCAAAAACCCCATTCGCGTCTTCTCTCCTTATCAAGTTTTTCATGCGTATGACCAAGGCCAAATCGGTGGAAGTCTGTATGTAACTTCAGGAGAAGGTAGCCTGATGTAAAGGTAAGCGTAGACGGATAAGGTCAAAAAGGCGATCGCCACGATCGTAGTCAGATAGTCGGAGAGCTTCATTTTTAGAGCCACTAAAGATTCTCTCTTCTCGGATGCTCCAAACGCTCTCGACTCGAGAGCTTCAGCGAGCTCGATACTTCGCCTTATCGCAGACACAATCAACGGAATCAGTATAGGAATATAGTTTCTAATTCTTTTGACGAAATTTCCTTTCTCAAGTTCAAGTCCTCTGGATCTTTGTGCATCTATCACCGTCTGAGCATCAACCGCCATTGTGGGAACGAGTCTAACTGCAGTTGTGAAAGTGAAGACCAGTGTAAATGGTATGCCGATGTTCTCGAGAGCCAGACCGAGATCATCAGGCGAGGTCGTCATAAAGAAGATTGAAAAGCAAGATATCAAAGCGAGAAACTTCACGGTCATCGCTAACGAGTATATCAGCGTCGATCCCGTCAAGAAATTCATTACGAAGATAAGGATTGCTAGCAAAGTACCTCCCTTCATCGAGACCGACCATCTTTTCATCGATTTAGCCAGACCGATAATCGGTATTTGAGCTAGTAAGGCTATGAGAAGAACCAACAGATTCGAGAACATAAGGCAGACAGCGAAGATGCTCATAACTAGGATGAATTTAGCTCTAGGGTCCATTTGATGAACTGGCGTAGGTAGCTTCGTGAACTTGAACCCATCGAGTATTCTCATCGACATCCTTAAATCCTCTCGAGTTTACTGGCGAGAACGCTCCTTGCTGTGAACAGGTCGATTACATTCCTCGGCAATCCGACATCTGAAAGAGATGACATCAGCTTCGCGATCTGCGGTCGAACGAGCGATGCCTTGTCAACTAATTGCTCATCGGTCAATATATCGACTGCAGGTCCGTCGCCTACTATTCTCCCCGCTGACAAGACGATGACTCTTGGCTTACATTCCGCGATGAATTCAACGTCATGAGTAACCACAATTACAGTCTTGCCTTGAGTATTCAGCTGCAGAATGAAATTCCTAAGCCGATCCTTTTGCTGGTAATCTTGACCGATAGTAGGCTCGTCAAGGACTATATGTTTTGGATTCCAGACCAATACCGAAGCGAGTGCTACTCTCTTTCTCTCTCCCCCGCTCAGCATGAACGGTGAACTATCGATATATGACATCAAATCAAGAGTTTCAAGTATTCCTCGAACTCTTCGCTCTACGGTCTCTTCAGGATATCCGAAGTTCTTAAGAGAGAAAGCAACTTCGTCTTTAACGGTTTCGCAGAACAATTGGTGGTCAGGGTTCTGGAAAACTAGCCCAACGCTTCTTGCGAGAGATGCTACGCTTGACTTTCTGGTGTCGTTACCATCAACCAAGATGCGCCCAGTCGTGGGCTTTAGCAGGCCATTGAAATGTCTTACTAGCGTTGTCTTTCCAGCCCCATTCTCACCCATTATAGCGACGAATTCGCCGTCTTGGACCTTTAAGTCTACGTTGAAAAGGACGTCTTTTCCATTAGGATAAGTGAAGCGTAGATTTTCAACTTCTATCAAGATGCAAGCTTCCTCCTCAACTCCTTCGCTGCGTCTTCGACAGTGATAGGTATGGACTCTAAAGAGATGCCGTCTTTCCGCAGCAAACGAAATAGCATGGTCACTTTGGGAACGCCTACCCCTATCAACCAAGCCTGTTCGCCATATACTTCGAATGGTTTTCCATCCAGAACGACCCTGCCCTTGTCCATGACTATCACCCTGTCGGCATATCGCGAAACAGTGTCGAGTCGATGCTCCACGAGAAATATCGTTATCCTCAACTCTCTGTTGAGCCGTGAGATCACGTCCAATATCTCTTGAGCCGATTTAGGATCAAGGAAAGAAGTCGGTTCATCAAGTACCATAAGCCTCGGCTTCATGGCGAGAACCGCTGCGATGGCAGCTCTCTGCTGCTGCCCTCCGGAAAGCTCATAAGGAGCCATATTCCGAAGGTTCGAGATGCCAGTTGCTTGTAGAGCCCAATGTACTCTTCTTCTGATTTCATCTCTAGGCAATCCAAGATTTTCAGGCCCGAAAGCCACGTCTCGCTCCACAGAAAGAGAAAAAAGCTGGTTCTCCGGGTTCTGGAAAACGAAGCCTACGTATTTAGCGAGTTCCATTGTAGAGGTCTTTCTAACATCCAAATCAGTAACCTTTACGTTTCCCGTTATCTCGCCCGAGTAGAAATTTGGTACTAGACCGTTCAGACATCTACATACAGTCGTCTTCCCACAGCCGCTTGGACCTGTAAGAACCACGAACTCACCGGGCTCGACGACGATATTGATTTCTAAGATACTTGGTTTGGCTGCGCCGGCGTAAGTGAATGTCAGATTGCGCATCTCTATTATGGGCAACGATGCGGGACCTCTATTTACAGGCGGTTCAATCCGAGTTTCTCAAATTTGAGTAACTACTCCTTTTTGAGATAGCCCTTTCCTCTCCCTAAGAAGCAGAAGATATGTTTAACCGTTTTGTTGCTCGAGGAGGTATAGCTAATTGAACTTTCTTGAGATCAAATCTAGGCACTGGGTTATCGCTTGAGCGATATCACCAATTCCATTGATTCCTGCGGCGAGCGCGTGGCCCCCGCCCATCCCTTGAAATTGTTCTCCAGTCGGAATTGCGATATCCCTACCCAAATGTATCCTTGTCTCCTTATGGAAATCTGATGTGGATCGAAGACTTATCCGCAACCTTCCTTCTTTCCTTCCGCCAACCACTGCAACATGAGCGCCTAGCATGATCAATGCTCTCGCTACTGAAGCTTGATATGAACCGACAACTGTTGCGACGACAATCCATTTTCCTACTCGTCGTATTCTGGTTCTTTGAGCGGCCTTCAATCTAGCTATACGCTCTGACTCTTGCATGGGAACTTGGAGAATCGACGCTGCTTCTTCCATGTCGCCCCCGTACGTTGTCAGTTCGGATAGCGCTTGAAATGTTTTCGACTTCGCCAGCATCAAGCGTCTAGTATCGTAGTATATCCCTAGAATCATAGCAACGGCGTCGAGGCTGGACGGCTTAATTCGAAAACTTCGGCAGATCTCATAGATTATCTCGCACGTTGAGGTTGCCGTTTCGTCGCATATAAGCATCAAAGCCGTTTCAAAAGTCCTTGGATGAAGGACGTGGTGATCGATAACTATCAGGTTCCTTCGGCGCAAAGAAACAAGATCCTTCCATTCGCCGAGTTGCTGGACTGTATTTGTATCAACCGCGAAAATTAAATCGCACTCTTCTAAACGAGGTTCTGTGACAAACCTCTTTTCAGGAAAACACCTTAATACTCTCTTGGAGATCCTACTGAGGCTCGGCGCTGCAATCTCTATTCTCAGTTTCTTCTTGATTCTCCTGAGCAACGAATAAAGAGCATATGCGGCGCAAACAGCGTCGGGATCCGCGTTCTGGTGACATAGAATACTCGCTGAGTCGGCTTTTCTAATAAGGGAACCAAGTCTTTTGAATGGTTTCAAAGTCCGAGATCCCTAGCTTTAGACTCTGCCGCATCCAGCGCTAAGCGAGTCGCTTCATCCAGAATGTCACCTAATTCTCCGCGTTGATCACTCTGTATTACAGAGACTTCAACGTTCAGTGTTAGAGGCTTGTCGCCAATAGCTTCGACAACTATTTCAATATCCCTCATACGTTTTGCTGGAATCTTCGAAACAAGAAAACTGACCGCAGCTTGTTGAGCAGCCTCACACATCTCTTCGATTTCTCTTGAAGATGGTTTCCTCTTCAGCTCAGTTTTCACTGTGATTTCAACTCTGAAAGACTGATCTTTAGAAGAAGCCCTTTAGCTGGGTTCTGCTGGCCTCAGTCTCTCTTGGAGCTTCTGCTGAAGTTCCTTTATTCGTTCTCGCGTTCTCTCCTCTTGCCTCCCCAACACCGTTACTCGAGTATTGTAAAGCTCCTTCTTCTCCTTAAGCTCGTTAACTAGGAGCTGCCTATCATACCTGACCAAGATACTTCCAATACTCTTGTACACTGGAGTCTGGTCGCCAAGTTTCTCCAGCTCCGCAATCGCTCTATCCGCCTCAGTCAACTCAATCTCAAGCTGCTGCTTTTGTGTTACAACAGCCTGCAAGGTTTGCTGCAATTGCTGAAGTCTCACTAATTGTTCTTGAACTTGAGGTGGAAGTTCAACATCCTCGCCCAACTTTTCCACTCCTCGAATGAAGCTGAAGCATATTCACTATGCTAATAGCCACAATAATAAGGATTTACGTCTGCAGAAATGTCTCATGCGTCCTCCGGATGAGCTTGATTTAGCAGAGGGTGTTACTTTATCCTGAAGGCTCTCAGACAAACGTCCTATCAGGAAGTTGAGCGATGCAGCACATCAATTTCCTAGGCCTCCCAAACTGCCTCAAGAACGTGAGTTCGAGCTTATTCATTCAAGGGCGTGCCTCTGGCGACAGCACGATTATTCGCATGTCATGGTTTTCTAAACCAAACCCTGTCGTCTGAAGACCTTTTTTCGAGTTTCTTCTCTCTCAAAGAAGCCGTACTTTATCTGCCTTACAGGCAGCCGAGTCAAATCATTCTCGCATCTTTCCGTAACCTGAGGTTTCAGACAAGGCGGGTCAACACATACCGTTTTTTCTTTTCCTAGGATAGTCTCTGGATATGAGCCAGATAAGATATAGAGTAGGCTGAATCTGATGCTATCTAATGCCTAAGAGTTCTTCGATGATCTTGAGGATGGTTTTTCTTGTCAGTCTGGCTCTGATCACGAGGAGCGCATAGGCCCTCTCGCTGATCGTTATGCATTTGAATCCCGGAGGAGGCATGAGACATCATGTGGCATGATGTCCTTATATCTAGTGTAGGCACTAAGCACTATGCAGAAAGAAATGTGCTATAGTAGACGATTGAATACATAGACTCAGGCATGTAGACTAGTTAGCTAGGCATTATGCACCAGAAGACAGGTTTTACAGGGAAAAGCTGGCATGGAAAGCTACGGTAAGCTACAGTATGTCAATTGTAACAATGTTACTAGTTTTGTAACAAGCTCATTTTGAGGCTCTTTTGACGGTAAATGCTATCAAAATGGGCTTATTCTTGTTACAAGCTCTAGGGCGATAGGGGGTTTTGTCATATTTTGTTGTGTGATACGATCAATTTGAATACAAATTCTCGAATATGATCGTGGACTTTCCAGAGATAAAGGAATTAGACATAAACCCTCTCGCAATCTCAGACCGAAAAGCGTACGCCATCGACTCGAGAGTAGTGCTGGACCCAGAGGCTATGAAGATTCGGGATCTTTATTCCCACTTGGTAATAATGCCTTATCCAACCAAGTATGTTATGCCTTGGAGGCTTAAAGACGGAACTCAAGTTCTTTTGAGACCTATCAAACCTGAAGATGAGCCTTTAGAAGCTGAACTTATACAGGGCCTATCAGAAGAAACTAGCCGGTTCAGGTTCTTCCAGGTAATTAGGAACATTACTCATGAAATGCTCGTTAGGTTCTGTAACATAGACTATGATAGAGAGATGCGATCATTGCGGAGTATTCCGAAAGTGGTAGAAGGAGAAATGTAGGTGTCGGCAGAATCATCATGGAGCCTAATAGAAAGCGTGGTGAATTCGCAGTAGTCGAAGATGATTTTCAAGAAAAAGGTCTTGGAACAAAGCTTGTAGATACGTTGATAGAAATCGCTTACGAAAAAGGCCTCGAGAGCATATATGGTATAGTTCTGCCTGAGAATAGGGCAATGATAAACCTCTGCAAAAAGCTTGGCTTCGACATAAGGTATGGTACTGAGGAGATCAACGCCGAGCTTCATCATTTGAAGCACGCGAGAACTGGATAGAGCTTGAATGCCAAATAGCTTGACGAATCGTACTTGAAAGAGTAACCACTATCCTTCGCAAAGACATGATTACAACTACTAATTAAAGAGTGACCTCATTTCACGTTGACAATAGACGTATCGGATTAGTTTATTCTTCGATGAGAATTAGCTGATTTCACCGCTCATTGCTCGTCTCCGAGTCTAGGAGAGCCGTAAGATAACTCTAACATTGAAGCCTTTCGATAGTCTGAACAATTCTTCGCCAACACAACAGAGAACGCAAGCATAGATTCATCGAAGCTCTTAACGCCACTGGATCTCTAGCGGAGAATTCCAGCCTTGCAGCAGTTCCGTCTCGAGATATCTTGATTCTTGATCTACGATTCCTGAAAACCTTCAATTCCGGTTTGATAGCTTCCAGAAGAGCCGCAACATGTCGTTCATCGCTGAACTCGATCGTAACATCTAATTCTGCTTCTATGACTTCTCATCCTCCTCGAAATTTTCCCACTCTAAATTCTTGATCACAAACGAGGGACCTACTTCTCTTATCGATGGCGGACTTTCTAGAACAACTCTAGCTTTCCATCTCGAATTCGGCATTACGCGGAAGATCGCTTGGCAGGAGCTTGCGGAAGTCGTTGTGATGAGCGGTAATTCGAAAAAACTTGACAGGCTTTTCGCTAGTCGAATTAGTTCAGAATTAGCTTCTGAGCGAACTGTTATCGCTTCCGCCTTAAACCTACCTCCAGTTCCGTACTCTCTCCTTAACTTAACCTCTGCCAAGTATATCAGCGGAGGCATCTTTGCAAGATCAGAATTTGTAAACTCTAAAAGCTGTATCTTGCCCGGCGCTCCCATCCATCTTTCTATAATGAGCGCTTTGTCGCATCCTAGTTCGAAACATGTCTCAGCAAGTGCTTCGAGGCTCAATTTTCCTCTATTGAGTCTTACGCACTTCGGAATCGAATAAGACAGCTCGTTGATCAAACTCCTGATACGAGCTGTAGGACGCCTGCCGGTGGTGAACAAGATCACACTTGCTCTTCCCTAGGCGCTTCCTCTTTCTCTTTCCTGCGTCTCCTTCGTGCTCTCTTCTTTTCCTTCCCTTCGATTTCTGGCTCCATCCCAGAAGGCAAAGCCTCAGCGGGTATTGCAATCGCCTCTTGCGGTTTCTCTTTTATTCCAAGCTCAACCGCAACTGCTTTTGGAGCTACAGCTCCTTTCGCGGCTCTTCTGGCTATCTCTCCAAGCTTCGTGAAAGGCGTATAGGCGCCTCCAGCGAATTTGACTCCGCATTTTCTACACAGCCATATCCCCACGCTTAGCCTTCTAACAGTCTTGAAGTGACATTGAGGACATTCGTGAGGTCTTCTCATTTGACTTACGATGTCCATGTATCTTCTTCTGGCTATGGTACCATACCTTGCGCCTAGACTTCCGGCAACGCCGACCTTTCTTGTCTTGCCCATCTAGCTTGTAGTCTCCAAGATCTTTGCTCTGATTTCATCCGCTTTCTTCGATGCAATCTGCACTGCTGTCTTAACATCCTCTACCGCGAGCCCTTCCATACCACCTTTTTGCATCGCGCAGATTCTGCCGTTGTCATCTATAGCGGCAGTCAATCTAGCGCTCATGACTTGTTCCTCTTCAAGGCACGGATCGACTACAAGAGAACTGCCTATCTTCCCTATCGTAACTGTAATCGGGCGATTCCTTATCGGAAGGGGCTTGTATCCCGGCTTGTATACGATCTCCCCATCCCGAATTTCGTAGTCGCTCATTCGCGTATTCAGAAGAGCTGCTAGAGAAGCGATAGCAGATGCGTCAATAAGGTTTCCGTCGTGGTCCAGAACGTAGACATCTACAAATACCACGAAGACCTTCTTACCAGCCTGTATGCAGAGCGATTCAAGATCTATTGCTTTGGATTCTCTTAAGCCTCTATCCACAACCCTCGCCAATTCAATCGAGTTCTCATCAGGAGGCCCCGGTTCGAATGATGGGGAGGCTAGAGGAACGAGCTCAGCGTTCACAGCGAGTATTCCTTCGTTAGGTGTATCCGGAAATGGATCGCCGGTCTCCACCTTGACGCCGACCATAACTTTCGTCTTTCCAAGAAAGACTTGAGCAGAACCGTTTGCTTTTTCGATAATGCCGACCTCGATTTTCAAATCTCTATAGTCGGTTAACGATCTTTCGTCAATACGTTTTCGGCGGGAGATCATATCGACTACGGTTCTCTGCTCTATCCTTGCCATTTGAGATACTTGTGGTGTCGATGACATTACTCGGCGGTCTCCTCGCTCTCTTCCTTTTCTTCGACTTCTTCCTTGATTGAAAGATACTTCTCTTTGAGAGCAGTCTTCTGCATTTCGTGAATTTGATTACAAGATTCCACTGCCATGTTCAGAGCCTTCGCAAACTCGTCCTGCGTGAAAGAGCCGTCCATCTGAATGAGCGTTATTGTGTTGAAACTCGGCATCAATGCAACGGGCATATCTGCTTCGCCGTACTTGTCTTCCAGATCGGATAGATCTAGAGCAATTTGGCCTTCGATCTTTCCAACGGCGCATGCTGAAACAAGACTCTTCATGGGTATTCCTGCGTCCGCAAGAGCAAGTGAGGCACCTGTTATCGCAGCGCACCTCGTCCCACCGTCGGATTGAAGAACTTCAATGAATATGTCTATCGTCGTTCTAGGGTAATTCTCAGATAGTATTGCCGGTTCAAGAGCCTCTCTTATGACTTTCGAAAGTTCCATCTCTCTTCTTGAAGGAGCTGGAGACTTTCTCTCTTCTGTCGAAAATGGCGCCATGTGATACCTACATCTAACAACCGCTCGGTCAGGCAACGCTATGTGCTTTGGATGAGCCTCTCTCGGACCATAAACGGCCACGAGTATCCGGTTCTTGCCTTGCTCAACGTAGGCAGAACCATTTGCCTTATCAAGAATTCCAACTTCCAACTTGGTCTGACGAAGCTGATCGAGCTTTCTTCCATCTACTCTCGAACCGTTTGAGTCTATAAGCCTCTCAGGACGCTTTTGTTGAAACAAATTCTCTACCTCCCAATTCCTTTCGCATCATTTCTCGTATGCGATCTGTCAGCCCTCTCGTGTGAGCTTCACGCTCAATCATATGAATAGCCAAAACCGCGACTCGTTCGTCTTCGGAAGACTTGCCAGATACAAGAACGATCCCATTTTGCCCGACCATTATCTCGCATCCTGTCTCCTTCTTTAGCATGCTTATCATGGAACCCTTTCTTCCAATCAACCTCGGGATCTTTGTTGGCAGTATTTCAACAACGCGCCCCGTAGTGGCTTTGCCAAGTCCAGGTCCTTTGACCGTAATCAATGGGTCTCGCGTTCTATCGAAGGCTATCACTTTGGCTAGAACTAGATCGCCTACGTTAAACATCCTTGTAAGATCAGCCTTGGGAAGTTGTTGTCGATGACCGAATGTCTCAGAAGCAGGCAGTAGCGCTGGATAGGGAGAGTTTATATCAACAGACCATCCGGACATGCCGATGTCAACTATCCGACCTATCACAGGGTCATCGACATATGGAATGTAGCAGCCTTTTACAGGGACTACCAAGACTCTGTTCCCGACGACCTCAACAAGACCTAATCTCGACGCAAAAATTCGATCGTTCTCCTTGTAGACGTTGTCTCCTGCAAAGTATGCTCCTTCAGCGACTAATTCTCCTGGAGCTACTAGCTGCTTCTTTTCCACGTGAAGTCCCAAGTATTGTGTCCTCTTAAGGATACACGTTGAAGGAGAGAAAGGATGCAGCTATCTACTTTAAGATTTTGGTTTGTACCGTTCCCTGTGTTAGTTTCCCTATCCGTTCGATGAACGGTCCATATGAGCCCGCTGGCATCTCAACTACTCCTATCCATGACCCGTCTGCTTGCCATTCCTCTCGAGTTATTGTACCATAATTCTTGACCGTGCCATATGCCTTTGCAGCGTACTCCGCGAATATCTTTACAGCAACTCTCATCTGCTCCATTTTTAGCGGTAGCAACGGTCTAAGCTCCTCGATAATCGCCTTTGATTGCTCCTCAGCGCTCTTGAAGGGGTCTATGGAAACCTTCACCTGTTCCAACGCTTGTTCCACTCTGAGCGGTGGGTGAGGAGATCCGGTCCTGGGATCGATACAGTTTCGTGAAATGAAAGCGATTATTTGTTTCCTTTTGTCCTCAACGAGCTGCCTTCTTTGATCAGTCGTTAGCTGAAGTTCTCCATGCCTCATGATCTCTTCTGAAATTCTCATTACGTCGGTTGTTCCGAAGCATTTTTGGAGTTTTTCAGCAGAAGCTCTAGTCCCCTTGCTAGCATCAGAATAAATCTCCTCGATTAGAAGGATTTGCGATATGCTGACAGTCTTCCCTAACTTGTAGTCGAGAGCAGGCGTCGGTTTTACGAGAATTTCAAACTTCTCTCCACTAGATGTTATCCTTGCTGTTGTATATTTCTCACTCATTTCGACGCCGCCTTTTTGCCAGCGTCGAGTTTCCTAATGTATTTTTCAACTTCCTCCACAGTCAGTCTTTGAAATCGTTTTGTAGTGGCTGGAACGAAGGCCATGCGGATCTTCTGAGGATCGAGTTTGCCTTCCAAAACTTTTGCCATGCACTTGAGAGCGAGTAGTATTGCGTCCTCCAAAGCGATATCATCCTTGTATTCAGCTTCAAGAATCTCGTTAGCCGCGTCTCCACCTGCTCCGATCGCCCAAGCTCTATACGCAAAGAAGCCTCCGCTCGGATCGGTGGAAAAGAGGCGGCTACCTTTCCTATCGACTCCGGCGAACAGGATAGAAATGCCGAACGGCCTGACTCCGGCATGCTGAGTATAAAGCTGTTTTATCTCGCCAATTCTCCGAGTCAATACTTCAAGATCGATCGGTTCATCATACATCAATCGGTTACTCTGCGCATATATTCGAGCCTGATCAACGAGTATATGTGAATCGCAACTCAGACCGGCAGTTGCAGCGCCGATATGCTCATCAATCTGATATATCTTCCACATAAACGACGGATCTTGAAGTTTCGAGATAGATCTCTCCTCCGCGGCTAATACAACTCCTTCAGGACACGCGATGCCGAGAACCGTCGCACCTCTCTTCACAGTCTCAGAAGCATACTCAACTTGGAACAGTCTACCATCAGGGGAGAAAACTGTGATAGCGCGATCGTATGCGCCTGGAACAGCGAACATCGACAAAGCTTCAACACACCTCTCATGATACGTTCTTCATCTCTCTACAGACATCTAAACTAAAAACCTTTTGCAACCTGAACTTGGGAATGATGTACTATATCTCCGGTTGAGATCTGGGTCAGGTCTGTCGCGAGACTATCATGCCTTCTGCATCGAAGGTCTATCTGGGACTGGCTTCCTCATCCCCGTCACTCTTTTGAGAGCTACTTGCCTATATCTCTTTAGTGATTCCGGGTTCCGCTTGGATTGACAAATGTCCTCGTACTGAAAGCTCGCGCCAAACTAGAATCGATGCATCCGGATTCCGGAGAAAGATTTGATCGACAGTTTCTGACGCAAACCTCTTATTGTTCCTGAAACCCCTAAAACGAATGCGGCTATTCTATTGTTTTCTATCTCTGCAATCAAAGCCAAAGTCGCTCTCAGTTTCTGTACTCCTTCTGCAGAACATCTCACCAACGCTGTTGAGCGCTCATGATTGTAAGATACTACCCGCGGAGAGACCTCGGCTAAACCGACGTGGCCGAACAGATGCTCGATCGCTTTTTCCAAGCCTAGAGAAAACGCTCTATCAGTGATAGCTTTGTCAGCCAAAATCTTGACGAGAAGATATCTCAGCCTCCTTTTATTCATCTCTGGTCCCCATGACCTTGGCATTTTCTCCCGTATAGAGCGAACTCAACTTCATCCTGTTCTTGTTCACAAGGGATATTGGAATAGTTGAAATTGACTTAAAAGCTTCCTCCCTATCCAGTCCAAGCAGCATTCCAACCGCGGCTACATCGCGTGGCGCTCTCAGATACATAGGGTTACGTGCACCGCTTGAGATGACGATGCGAAACCGGTTTTCTTTCGCCTTCGCTATTTGCCTTGTGATCCTTATGAGCTGATAATGTTCAGGCAGTCGCAGTGTCTCCGTAAGTGTTGAAAGATTGATTTCTAGATGAGCACTGGATGAGTTGGCTCTTTTCAAAGGAAAAATTCGGCTCGTCGAGACTAACTCTAGGTATATGATATCTACGCGTCTGTCATGCTGTGCGACGCTCAATGCCTCAATTGAATTATATTCAACCGCTACAATCTCGAAACTTCTTCTTAGCGTTCTAAGCTCTTTAAGCAACCCATTTCTGGATGCAACCGAAATATCCACTCTCGACACCACGTCCAAGCCTGCGTCAATGAAGATCTTCCTCGCTCTTTTCACTTCCTCATCGCTGCTCCTCGGTTGGAACGCCACCGCAACTACAGAGTAGCCTAGACCATGGGCTAATTCCGCCATCTCCTTCTGGGCGATAGGGTCCCCGATCGGAGGTCTTAGATGCAAGTCCACGAACTTCATCACTTGATCAATCCAAGCCTCCCAAGAGCTTCACTCATCTGCTCTAGTGTTCTCGGTCTGATTTCGAGCTTCATTCTTACCCTTATCGGATCCTCCTGCCTTAAGCTCAATCTGCCGAAAAAAGCTGCTTGTTTATCAAGTCTTATATACAGGTTTCCATCGGCATCAATATGTTTCCTCAACTCAACCGATAGTAGCCGCTTGTCGCCATCGCTCAGTCGTGACGCAAGGCCGCGTATGAAGGATTCTATGAGATCAGTCCCTCTAATCTTCATTATAATGGTCACGATAGGGTTCCCGTGATGGCCTTTCAAATCCCGCTTGCTGACCCAAGCTCTTTTCGCAATTTCTTCAGAAGAAACATTTCTTAATGCTGAATACACTTTTTCCATATCCTCAGTTGCATGGGAGATCGCGCTTAATTCAATTGAGCTAATTCCTGAGGTCGCGGACAAACGAGGTCCCTTCACAGTCTGATGATATATCCCGCAAATATTAGAGCTTGTTTAGCGTGCTCGGATAACATGTACGAAGTCATTTGTGAGAGGTCAAATGTTTATACTTTAAATGAGGAGATAATTCACCGTTATCAGTGGAAGGTAATGTTAGTTGGAGAAGTTCAAGTTCAAGCAAGTGATCGTTGTGAGAAGAGATATCGGCATGGAAAAAGGAAAGATCGCTGTACAAGTGGGGCACGCGGCAGTTTCAGCGGCGGAGGAGGCTAGAAAAAAACATAGAGCATGGTGGAAGGCTTGGCTAAATGAAGGGCAATGTAAGGTTGCTGTCAAAGTTGGCTCTGAGGATGAGTTGATCCAGCTCGAAAGAGAAGCAAGACGAATGAAGCTACCGACAGTCGTTATCAAAGATCGAGGACTCACACAGATAGCTTCTGGAACAGTCACCTGCTTAGGCTTAGGACCCGCCCCAAGCGAGCTCGTTGACGCAATTACAGGCGGATTGCCTTTGTTATAATATAGCTACATAGCCATCGTGAGAAGGTCAGCTGCATTGATGACTTGTATTCCAGAGCCAAGAGCCTCTAACGCGTCTTTGATCTATATCGTGCAGAAAGGACCTTCAGTTCAGGTACAAGTTCGCCAAGCCTTCACGATTTAAAAGACTTTGGAGAACTATCTCATATCCAAGTCGGCTGATCATCCACTCGTTGCTGGGCTCATTGTTGGCAGAGATCACTCCTTTTCAGCCAAAGCTGAGATCAGATTGTATCTCCTGTCGCCTATTGTTTTCTTGGATTCCAACCCTATTACTGACATTAGCAAAAGTTCTGTCAGATCCACATTCTTGACGAGGAACTTTCTCGTTTCGACGGCATCTTCAAAGTTGAAGTAGCAGAATGGGCACGTATGGATTATTGCCTTAGCCTCCTTTGGTACATCGACTTCTACTCTATAGGCGGCCACATCTCTTGCTACTTCACGGAAAGCAGATCTGACTCCTCCTCCAGCGCCGCAGCAACGGGCGTTCTCTTTGTATCTGTTGTTGAGCATCTCGTGGAGATCCACGTTCAGCTCCTTCGCTATATGTCTTGGCTGATCGTAGACACCTAGGTGTCTTCCTAGGTGGCAAGGGTCGTGATACGTGGCTTTGATTTTGACCGGGTTCTTTGCAACTAGCCTGCCATCGCGTATGTATTCAGCAAAAACCTCCGACGAATGCCTTATAGGGATTCCCAGCTCTACGCCAAGCCTCTCTGGATAGTCCTTTCTGAACGTTCTGAAGCATCCTGCACACGATGTGACGATCATCTTGTACTTATTCTCTCTAACCTTATCCTTCAGGTAGAGAGCAAACTCTCTCGCAAGCTCCAAGTCATTTATCCTGAACAGTACGGAACCGCAGTCCTTCTCCGCAGATCCCAGTATCGTGAAGTCCGCTCCAGCCATGCTAAGTAGCCTGGCAGTCGACCTTGCCACGCTCTGCTCTCTCCAGCTGGCCATGCACCCAACAAAGTAGAGGATTTCCGCCTCTCTCTTCCCCACATGAATTTGAAGGTCTGATGCCCAGTTTGCCCTCGTATTTGAAAATTCATCGAGCGGATTGGCATACATCTTCAGGCTATTCAGTACAAATCGATGCCCTTCTTTGAGCAAGCTCCGCCTGTTATAGGCAAGATATCTAAGCTTTCCCACAGCTTTCTCTGGGATATCTATTTCTTTTGCGCAAACCTCCTTGCAATTTCCACATTGAGTACATGCGTTTAGGCCTTCGAGAAAAGCAAGGGACAGGTGATCAAAAGTATTTCGCTTGTCGTACGACAGCCTTGCCAGATGAGCCATCACAACCGGGCCGCCGTAGGTGTCCCATGCTGCTTGCACAACGGGGCACACGGAAACGCAGGCCCAACACTCGATGCACTCCTTGAGCGGCTTGATGTCCTCTATTTCGTGTGGGTAGATCACCTGAGGGCGTTTCACAGAAGACGCGGTCTGCAGATAAGGACGGATCTTCAAGACCTTGTTGACGCCCTTTTCGACGTCAACGACTAGGTCTCTTATCACTGGAAATATGGGTAGAGGGGCAAGTGTGATTTCCTGAGCGTCCTGAGATATGTTGGTCTGGCAGGCGAGACCTGCTTTGCCATTTATCATCATCGCACACGATCCACATTGGCCAGCCCTACATTCCCATCGATAAGCCACTGAGCTGTTGTAGTGGTCATGTATGTAGTGCAGCGCGTCTAGTACGCGCATCCCTTCAACATACGGGACATTGTACGTTTTGTATCGTGGTTTGGAATCTCGTGTAGGATCATACAATTGCACGTTGACTTCTATGAGCGGTCTTGTCATGGATCTGTCTCCTTTTCTAGGAAGGAGGCTTAAGCCTCGTCAGGATAACTGGTTCGAACCTGTACTTGAGCACTCTGTCATCCATACGCCAAACGATGTGGGTGAGCCAATTTTCATTGTCTGTCTTTGGGGCATCCAACCTATGATGCGCACCCCTGCTTTCTGTTCTCAGAATCGATGCTCGCAACAGAATTTCTGCTACCCTGACTAGGTTGATGGTCTCGAGAGCTTCAGCGAGTTCTTTGTTATACTGTCTTGTACCGGCATCAGATATTCCGATCTTGGGAAGCATCTTGGAACCGATTCGCACAACCTCGTTCAGACCTTTTGCCAGACCGTTACCAGTCCTGAAGATTCCTGCGTTCTCCCAAGTAACTCTGTTCAATTCAACGCGGATCTGAGGAGAAAGAAACTTGGATCCCTCGCGTCTTGAGATCTTGTCAATCCTTTTCAGCTCAAGCTCTATCTCATCCTTGTTGACTGGTTCATTCGTTCGACCTTTTGCAAAACTAGCCGCTCTTTCTCCAGCTATCTTACCGAATACTTGAGTTGCAGCTATTGAATTGCCCCCAAGTCTGTTTGCTCCATGCACTCCCCCTTGTTCCTCCCCCGCCGCATAAAGCCCCTTGACCTTTATTTCACATCTAACATCAGTTTTTACACCACCCATATAGTAGTGCGCCGCAGGAGCAACTTCCATCGGTTCCTTAGTGATATCCACACCGGCCAGTGAAAACTGCCTATGCATAGTCTTCAACCTATCCTTGATGATCTCAGCGGGTATATGGGAGACTTTAAGGAATACCCCGCCGTGGGTCGTTCCTCTCCCTTCAAGAACTTCCGTCGCTATAGATCTCGAGATCACATCGCGAGGGGCCAGATCCAGTAGCTTGTGATATTTCTCCATGAACCTTTCGCCTTTCACATTGAATAGCATGCCTCCTTCTCCTCTGACACCCTCCGTCACTAGTATGCCCTTGCATGACGGAGGCCACACCATCGCGGTCGGGTGAAACTGGAACATCTCCATATCGGTAAGTTCTGCACCTGCATCTATTGCAAGGATTCTTCCGTCACCGGTTGCAGAAGCAGGGTTCGTTGTAACTTCGTACATTCTGCCAGCGCCTCCCGTGGCTAGGATCACAGCCTTTGTCCTGAAAACCAAGATATCGCCGGATCTCATGTCTATAGCTACGGCTCCAGCCATCGTTCCGTTGTTGACCAGAAGTTTGCTTATGAAGATCTCTTGCAGGAACTTGATTCCGCACCTCCTTACCTCATCAACTAGGGCGGATATCATTTCATGCCCAGTATAATCCGACACGTAGCACGTTCTAGGATAGCTCTGCTTGCCGAACATGCGTTGTGCAAGTTTTCCATCTGCTGTCCTATCAAAGACAGCTCCGAACTCCTCAAGGTCAAATATTCTATTTGGAGCCTCCTTCACCAGTATTTCAGCCATGTCTTGATCGTTCAGCCATGCGCCTCCTTCAATTGTGTCTCGAAGATGTGACTCGTAGTTGTCTCTTGGATCTGCGTTTCCAAGGGCTGCGTTATACCCTCCTTCGGCCATCACAGTATGAGCCTTTCCGAGCATCTCTTTGCCAGCTATAGTTACGTCAACATTGTATCGTGACGCCTCGATGGCGGCTCTAAGTCCAGCTCCTCCAGCTCCAATAATCAGAACGTCTGTTTCGACGGCTTCATAGCTCACTACTAACCACTCCGTCTAGCTTACGAGATTTCTTATTACCAGTAGCACGCCACCTGCCTCTATCAGCAAAACGTAGCTACCGACAACCTGATGACTCATGCAGTTTCCCAGCTGGATTTCTAGTGTGTAAGAGCAACATAGGAAATAAAGCAATTGGTTAGGTGCGTTCCCTGCAAGTTCGCTCCGCCTAACCGCAGATGTGCTTAGAATAGACGGAGGCAGATTCAGACCCTAGGAAGGTTGCGAGAACTGGAGAGAATGAGAAACTCTCAATCTCAGCCTAGGCTCATCGTCGGACAGTAGGCTTATTCGCAAACTGCTATTGAATACAATTAATAACTTATTCGAAGAGAGTTCGGAGAAGGTTGAGCCGCCTCTGTATTCTGGGTAGTAGCCTAAGATGCTTCCTTCTACAGGGTCTGGACCCCACTCCATCATCGTGGCCTTCACAGACTGCTCAACGCTCGTCTTCTCTTGGAGCATCATTTTCAATAGCGTGAGTGTAGCCCCATCTGTATGTTTCACGTCGACTAGCCCGTCCCAGCCTATGACCACAGATGCACCTCGACTTATGAAGGCTTGAGGCAAGTCAGGGCTAAATAGGCCGAAGCATCCCATCAAGATGATTACGGCGCCATGGTAGTCCGCGGATCTTTCCCTTATGAACTCAGGATTGACAGCGAATACTTTCTCGCTTTCGTTGAAGGCTTGAGCCGGCGTCACTAAATCATTTAGCTGCTCTTGAGGGTAAAGGAGCTCACTGTAGGCCTCTGTGGTGAATAGCCCTACCGGCTTTCCCTTGATCTCTGGGTCCCATGACCTAATCTCTATGCCAGCGTGGACCCTGAAGACTATGAGCTTGTAACCGTGCTTAGCCAACGATCCATATAGGCTGATCGTAACCTCCTTTGGGCCGTAGATGTCTACATTAAACCCTGTTTCTAACATCATGTTCTTTGCGGATTCAATAAACTCTCGATTAGGAGAATGAACGCTAAGCTGGTCTACCAGAGCAGCCTTCAGTATGGGCTTGTTTGCTGTGGTAGACTGGCTTGTAGACGTCGGAAGCTCCGATTCTTTTTCCCTATGGAGAGTTTGAGGGTAAATCATAAGGTAGGCTACGGCGGCTACGAAAACCGCTAAGAGTAGGAATCCGGTCAGTTCGCCAGTTTTGACTCGGCGTTTCCTTCTAGCCCTATCTTTCCTAGTCTTAGCGCACTTCAATGTTTGTCATCCAAGGGATAGAGTTAACATGAGCTTAAACAAGTTCGATTCTACGGAGAAACGAAAAAAGATGTGAAATGGCTGGGATTTACGCTACAATCGAGCTCTAAGTGCGGCCTCGAGCCTTTTGTTTACCACGTTCCAGTTTACGTTTTCGAAGAACGCATCAATATATGGCGGTCTCTTCGGTCCTTGATCAGTGTAGTATGCGTGTTCATAGACATCAAGAACCAGCAAAGGTATCGTATTAATCAGTCCGTACACGTTGTGAGCATCCAAGCCATTGTTTATGAGTTTTCCGCTCGAAAGGTCGTACACTAGCACAGCCCATCCTCTTAGGGCGATACCACAAGCCTTGAAATCCTCTTTCCATTTATCAAAGGAGCCAAAGTTCTTGTTGATATGCTCCACTAGTTTCGGACTCGGGCTCGTACCTTTTCCATCCTTGATGTTCTCGAAGTACAGTTCATGGAGCACCACGCCCATGTAATTGAAACTCTCTTCAACCTTTAAGGCTCTGTAGTCACTAAAGTTCTGATTCGCCTTACTCTGATCTACAGTTTGCATTCTTTCCCAGATCTCGTTGATCTTTCCGACGTACCCTTTGTAATGTGTCTCAAAATGGTACTCAAGTTGCTGGTCGGAGATTCCCTTTAAGCTCTTCGGCTTGAGCTGGTCTTTGGGGTTTATCTTTACAAACATGCTTCTCCCTCCAGAATTCCTCCACACAAACTACTTATTGTTGAAAGGTAAAAGGATTGCTTCTAATTCCACGCATTTGTCACTGATTACGATGGATCGATTAAACCTTAAATATTTACTACTGGATAATACATCACTCGTGAATGTTTTCAGGAGGTAACCTCGTGGGTAAAGAAGCTTTGCTCGAGATATTGAACCAATCGATCGCGCGTGAGCTCGCTGTCTCGATCCAGTATATGTGGCACCATGTCATGGCAGTTGGCATAGAGAGCGCAGAGGTTGAGGAAATCTTCAAGGAGATAGCCATAGAGGAGATGAAGCATGCTGAGAAGTTCGCTGAAAGACTCGACTATCTGGGTGGGGTTCCCACTACCAAGCCCTCGCCCATAGTGACAGGAGGAAGCGTCAACAAGATGTTGCAGGACGACATGAAGGCTGAAGAGGAGGCTATCGCCTTGTACAAGAAAGGGATCCAGATAAGCATCGAGAACAATGATCCTGTCACAAGACTTCTCTATGAGGAGATCCTATCGGCTGAAGAGGACCACCACTATAGATTCAGAACGCTCTTGGGAAAATAGGAAAAACCACGGAATAGATTAGTCAAAACATATTCTCGATAAACCATTCCTTTTCTTTGGGTCTCGATTGTTCAATCGAACCCAGTCTGATTGCTCGACAGATGATAGTCTGGCGGAGACATCAGCAGAGAAAACTACGAGATTCGAACTCTTTCAATAAGCTTGCGATATCATCAGGTACTCCTAGGCGTTCTGCCGTATGCAAGTCTACTAAACGCAGAAAAGACAGGCTACCATGCTGGATTTCCTTCTGATGTGTTTGTTTTAGCCTTGCGTCGGCTCGAACAACGAGCAAGAATGATTGACGACGCAGCCAGAAGTTATCGTCTTCAAGAAAGCAACCTATACCGAAAGCTAATATCTGGCTTTTGACACACCGATAGTCGAAGGTTCGATCACATGAGTTCTCCGGTATGTGAAAGATGCGGATATCCGATAGACGGGTGCAAATGCGCTTGCCCTTACTGTGATGAGACCCTTCAATGCCACTGCTGTATTGGATACGCTGTGGCAACCGGCGGATAGCAGCTTCGACTGCTCCTATAAAAGTCATTTCGGAAGATTCTGAAATGGTCGTTAAGAATAGTCTTGTTTGGATGATTGGAGGACCTCAAGGAAGCGGTGTTGACTCAGCGGCCAATATCTTTGCGAGAGCTTGCTGCTATGGAGGCTTCTATGTTTTCGGCAATAGAGAATATCACTCGAACATAAAGGGTCTTCACAGCTACTTCCAGATTCGAGTTGCTGAGAACCCCATCCATTGCCATCGGAGCTTCGTCGACTTGCTCGCCACCTTTAATGCTGAAACTCTGGTGAGGCATAGGTCTGAGGTGGTCAATCAGGGCGGTATAATCTATGACCCAGCTTACGAGGCGATGAGAATACAAGATATCCCGACTCTCGAGCGGGAGTTTCTGGACGAATTCACCGCCGAATTGAAGCAGAAGGGTTCCAGAGGAACCGTCGGGGACGTATTGGAGGACGCTAGGAAAGAAGGTATTCAGACGTACCCTTTACCGTATGTGGATATACTCAAAACGGTTGCTGAGAAACTTGGGGAGCCAAAGCTTAGCAAACTCGTAAGGATGATCAACATATTGGCGCTCGGAGCGTCATGCGCAATTCTAGATTACGATATCGAAATGCTCTGGAAAGCTATTAGAGCCATCTTCGGTGAGAAGCCTAGAATAGCCGATATGAACGTTCTAGCCTCTAGAATGGCCTATGACTATACCGAGAAGATTCTCGGCACTGGCTTTAGCATCAAACTGGAGAAAGTGGAAGCAAGGGAGAGAAGGATCTTTCTGATGGGCAATCAAGCCGTCGCTCTCGGTAAGCTCGCGGGCGGTTGCAGATTTCAGACATACTATCCCATTACTCCCGCAGCTGATGAGAGCGAGTATCTCGAAGCCAATGAGAGACTAGAGTTGAGCGTCTTAAGCCAATCGCGTACCTCTAAGGCTGAAGGAGCTCCGCCTGCAAAGGGAAAGGGCTCGATTCTGGTAGTGCAGACCGAGGATGAGATCGCCGCCATAAACATGGCATCAGGCGCAGTACTTACAGGGACAAGGGCTTCAACCTCGACGTCCGGACCCGGCTTCTCACTAATGGTTGAGGGTCTGGGATGGGCGGGGATGAATGAGGTGCCAGTTGTTATGACGTACTATCAAAGGGGTGCTCCCTCGACTGGACTCCCAACGAGGCATGGCCAAGACGATTTGAGATTCGCTATTCACGCTAGCCACGGAGAGTTTGCTAGGATAGTTCTAGCCTCAGGAGATATTCAAGAGTCTTTCTACGACGCTGCACTAGCCTTCAACTATGCGGAGCGCTTCCAGATGCCCGTGATCCATCTTCTCGACAAAGCCATGGCCAACAGCAGCAACACGTATCCAATCTTCAATATGTCTAACATGAACATAGAGAGGGGACAAATTCTCGATGCGCAGGGTCTGCAGAAACTCCTACAAGAGAAAGGTGCATACAAGCGTTTCCAACTGACAGAGTCCGGCATATCGCCAAGAATTCGATTAGGAACAGAGGGAACAGTGCTGTGGAACACCGGGGACGAAAGGAACGAGTTCGGCCATATATCCGAGAATCCGAAGATTAGAACGTTGATGATGGAGAAACGTATGAAGAAGTTGGAGGTTGTCGAAAGAGAGATTCCGCCCTCAGAGAAACTCAACTTCTTCGGTGACGAAGATGGTGCCGCGACTGTGATCAGCTGGGGTTCTCCGAAAGGCGCGATCTTGGAGACGAGGGAACGCCTCGGGGCCGAGGGAATCAAGATCAACTTTCTGCAGGTTCGCCTATTACATCCTTTTCCGGCAAGAGATGTCTCAAAGCTGCTGAGCGAGGCTAAGAGGATTATTGATATCGAAATGAACTATTCCGGGCAGTTGGTTGGGATAGTCAGGGAAAAGACAGGGATACTCATTGAGGACCGCATTCTCAAGTATAATGGTCGACCGATGACCTCAGACGAGGTCTATGAGAGCATCAAGAACGTTGTTCTTGGTAAGGCTGAGAGAAGGCAGGTGTTGATGTATGGCGCATGAAGTAGCATATTACAGGTCCGATGTGCATAATGACTGGTGTCCTGGCTGCGGCAACTTCGGGATACTAGTGGCGCTCCAGACGGCACTCGCAGAGTTGAAGATACAGCCGCATCAAGTAGCTATCTTTTCGGGGATAGGATGCTCAGGTAAGACACCGCACTTCGTGAATGTCTATGGTATTCACACCCTCCACGGTAGGTCAGTTCCCTTCGCTATAGGTGCGAAGCTCGCGAACCCTCAGTTGGAGGTTATCGCTGTTGGAGGAGACGGTGACGGTCTAGGTATAGGTATGGGTCACTTCATCGCAGCGGGTAGACGGAATATAGACATGACTTACATGATCCATGACAACGGAGTGTACGGGCTGACGAAAGGACAGGCTTCACCCACGCTCAAATTAGGGTTGAAGACGAAGTCTCTGCCCTGGGCCAATATCACTGGTGCGGTCAACCCTATCGCCCTTGCTTTGGCAGCTGGATACACCTTTGTCTCAAGAGGGTACTCATACAACGTTCGCCATCTAACGGAGTTAATGAAGAAAGCTATCGCTCACAAAGGCTTGGCACTCTTGGACATACTCCAGCCCTGCCCAACATACAATGACATCAATACGAAAGAGTGGTACTCAGGTGAAGACAGAAAGGATACGAAGACCGGGAAGCCTATGCCTCGGTATTACCTATTGGAGGAAACTGGTTATGACCCAGTCGTCCGCAGCCCGGAAGAGGATGTTAAGAAGGTTGAACAGGCGTCGGCGAAGTCGAAAGAGTGGGGCGATAGGATTCCTATCGGCGTATTCTATCAGAACGAACTTGTTCCAACCTACGAGGATCGGATCAGTCAAAGGATAGAAGATTACAGAGAGAAACCGCCGGCCAAGCAGATCATTAGCACTGATACAGGTGGTTCAATAACGGATCTACAGAAGATGATTGAAGCCCTACGGGTCACCTAGCCTACATCTGAAGATAATATAGAGATATGGAAAGAACAGTAGGTTGGTTTAATCAGCGTCATTTCCCCTTTTTACTGTTTTACTCCGCAATGGATACAGTCGTTCGCGTCTAGTGGAAGTTCTGAGCCCCATTGAATACAGAACCTGTGAACCGCTTTTTTACTTTGAGACCTAGCCACACGACAAAGATTAGGAACATTAATCCGACTATTGTCATTCCTGACGGATTATCTGGCCTAGACTTATCCGTCTCTTGCAAAGGAGCAAGAAGAATGAAGAATGACAGTGCTCCGCTAGAAAGCGCGTATCTGCATTTCTCGCTTATATGGCTATATCGTTTTAGAATCTTGACTGATACTGCAATTGAAAGAATCGGGATGAGCATTGTAATTGCCGGGAACTCTATCATCGAGGGGGTTAGGTAGAGTATAAGGAAGAAAGCTAAGGTTCCGGAGAATCCGAAAAACCAGAACAGTTTTCCATTATTCGCGCATCTATAGATTTCTTTGTTCAATTCTAGGTTAGGGAGCTTATATGCTAGAATGAATAGCAGAACCGTTACGATCAACGCTCCGAAATACAGTGATTCAGCCGGCCTATAAGGAGTTAGGAAAAGATAGCCTAAAGCAACGTCAGCCGAGAGAAGTACGAAACTGATGACTAGTCTTCTGTCGGTTAACCATCGTTGATTCTTGAAAGTAGGGAAGATAAGTTCGACCAAGAGAATTGGAAGGGATATACTGAAAACTGCGTGATAGATTGTCAGCATTTCAGTCCAAACCCAATTGACTCCCAACCATCTCCCGTAGGTGCCTAAGACCCCTAGGTCCATCCAAGCGGGATCGAAGAAGCTCTTAACCATCAATCCTTCCTCTATGATTCCGTAGGCTGCCCCTAGAATCAGTGTTGCAGACCAGCCTTTATGCCAACGAACAGCAAGTTCATGCACTATCAAAGCGCCATTACCATAAAGCATAGTAATTATTACGAAACCGATAGGGTTGAAAAACTCAACAGGCGGGGCTGAGCCTGACAAGAGTTCCGCGATAAGCGGCGAGAGGAAGAAAACTGATATCGCCGGATCAGAAGAGAAATTACTACCTTTCATGTGGGCTATACCGCGTAACTTTCGCAATTTCGACGCCTCAATATAGCATTTACCTGCCCTCAAAACTATGGAACTAACTGCTCAAAAACCCGTATTATCATTCAAGTCTATTGAGATTATCTATACGGATCACTGAAAATGAGGGCGAAGTCTATCCTCTCTCTTCCAGATCCATCATCACCAGTATTGAACGAATGCTTCCCCATTTCTGTGTCCATTCCCCTTCGAATGCTACAGTGAGCGCCATTCTCTTTCCATCGGGGTCCCACACGTTGTCCGATACAATGACGCGTGAGGTTCGGAAAACGTTTTCCCGGAACCATTCGTAGTCTGGGCTCTCAAGCTGATTGAAAAATGTTATTCGTCGCTGATCGGAGCCGTCGCTTTTCATCATCCAGAGTTCTGTCCTTACGTACTTTTGCCAGTCAAGCCTGGCAACGCATGGAAAGTCTACATCAAGCTCTTTGCCAGACATCCACGCTATGGTTTTCCCATCATCAAATGCGCTCGTTAACCGTTCACAGGTTGTCCAGCGATAAGATTTCCGGAGAAAAGTACACTTGAGTCATCGGGTGAAAAATCATGGCTTTCATAAATAGGAGCTTGTGGTTTCGGCTTAGGCTTATCCCCTACGCTGGTCTATGCCATTCGTACCTGACTAGTAAACTCGAGTTGAGATAAACTCGGCCAATTGAACAAGCGCTGTTTTCGCCGGAGACTCTGGCAAGACATTCAGTTTTGCCTTGCCTTCATTTACCAGCTTCTGAGCCAATTGATACGTCCTTGTCCTCGCACTGGTCGTGCTGATCAGCTTCAAAGCCTGTTTTAGCTTCGATTCGTTCGCTCTGGAACTTCGTAGAATCTCTAGTAGCTCTTTCGCTTTTTTGTCTCCCAGCTCTTCTACGGCAGAGAGGATGACGGCGTTCCCGAGCTTGTGTTCAATTATATCTTTACCCTTCTCTTTCCCAGTTTTCTCCCCAAAAATATCCAAGAAATCATCAGTCACCTGAAAGCCTAGCCCCACCTTCCATCCGTAACCCGTAAGCGCGCCAGTTATGTCGTTAGGAGCGTCAGCAACCAAGCAACCTGCTAGACATGACGCTCTAATAAGCGTCGCCGTTTTCTTTCCTATCATTTCAAAATACTGATCCCAGGAAACACTCTTGCGCCTGTGTTTGACTATGTACCGCTCGTCCCTGCCTGCTTGCTCGAAGAGAATGTCAAGCCTCTCACCTTCGATCGTCGCCTCTATCGTTTCAATCATGAGTTTCCTCATGTCATCTGATTTGGGGCAATCATTCGCAATCTCATCCAGAACTTCTCTGTAGTACATAGCGGCCAAAAGAGCCATCGCATCACTATATTTGGACCTCACCGTAGGTAGCGCCCTTCTGACTTCCGCGCGATCTATTATGTCATCCGCGATAAGCGAGTAGTTGTGGATAAGCTCAATCATCGCTGCCGGACGCAGCGCTGCTTCTCGATCACCTCCAGCCGCTTCGCATGATAGTATGCTTAACGCTGGTCTAACTCTCTTTCCGCCAGCTTCAACCTGATGAAGGACGACTGGAAGGAACTCTCTTGAGGCGCCTCGCTTCAAGTATTGCAAAATTACTCTGTCGACCTCGCCAGCTGCTCGTGAAAGAGTGTCAATGATGCTCATCTCTTTGATTCCTCGCTGAAGAATTGGATTAAGTCCCGTAGGTTAAAATCTCTTTGGAAACAACTGGAAAACGGTCTCGTGCAAAAGAAATTCTTTGAATGCAGATAGAATTCAATCCGGTGCCAGTCGCGTGCAGCTAACTCTCTTTCCTTCCACAAGTCTAACTAGATCTTGAGGCCTCGTAAGATTCATGATGACTACTTCTATCCCTTTCTCCACCAACCGCATACTCTCTCGAATCTTACCTGGCATACCGCCAGTAACATCAGGAGACATAGGCTGACCGATATCTTGCGAGAGGTTCTTGAAGGTGGACGGTGTAATTACCTCTATCAAGGTTGCAGTCGGATTCTTTTTCGGGTCTGCTGAATAGACCCCGTCGACATCGCATCCAAATATGACAAGGCGTGCGTTCATTCTCTCTGCCAAATGGATAGCTATTTGATCGCCAGAGATGACCGAGAAACCCATCTCTTTATCCGGCACGACGTCTCCGCTAAGTAAGGGCACGAAGCCCAATTTTAGGAATGTCTCTAGAGGTTGCAGGTCAGCTCTAATGATTCTGCCTCGCCTCGCAAGCATGAAGCTTGAAGGCATGAAAGTGACGACAGGAACCCCATCTTTTCGCAGTGCCTCGATCAAGATCTTGTCTAAGTCCATTAGTCTGGACTTGGTCTCGGCGAGAGCTTTCAATTGCTTTTTGTTCTTGTATCCCAAGTGAAGAGTGTACTTCTTGACGATAGGATGACCGAAGGAACCCGCGCCATGAATCAGGATCATCCTCGATTTTATCTTCGCAATCTCTTTGCCTATCCTTTCTATCAAGCCAACCCTAGCGAAGAACTCCCGACGTTTGTCGGTGATTACAGACCCGCCAAGCTTTATTATTACAGGGCCGTTTTTCAAAGTAGAACTGTCTCCCGGCTGGTCTTCTTCAACTCATGACGTTTACTGATGCCTTGGGAGGACCTGAGAAATTCTTAAGGTCGTGCTCTAGACGCTTACTAAGTTTAGTGCAAGACTTGTAATTCAGGCTCAAGTCTTGTTCTTCCTTAGAAGACCGCGATCTGGATGTATCTCGTATGGAGCCCAAGCCGTAGAATGCCTCGTTCCTCTCATCTTGGTGATTCGCAGGTAATTCACTAGCCCTGATGGCGTTTCTTCGATCTTCATTTCGATAACGCCGTCGGCTATATCTTGAGCGGCAGCCAGTATCGCAGGATGAAACGCTTTACGGTTCAAGACGAATAGAGATGTTGACTTGAAAGCTCTTAGCTTTCCTAGGAGAGATCTAAAGAACTCAAGCGAAGCTCTCACACCTGATCTTTGAATCAAGGTACTGAATGAATCTAGAACGAATACTATTGGTCCAGCTCTGCTTTGTTCTTGCAAGACCTTGAAGATTGTGATGCTGAGATTCGAAATATTCGAGGGATCTTCACTGTATCTTTCGGAACTCTTCGTGCCTATTTGTGGCGAATAGCAGTCTACGAATGTGAACTTGGCTTGGCGTTCGAATATCTTGATTTCGAACCCCATACGCATCATGGATAGTCGGATATTCTCAGGAAGATTGTCCAGTATCACGTAGACTCCGCATTCTCCCCGCTTCAATCTTTCGCCGATAAACTGTTGGCAGAAAATGGCTTTGCCTGAACCAGGATCCCCAAGAACTAGTACGCCAGACAACGTTGGGTATCCTTCTATCATTAGGTCATCGATTATGCTTACCCCTGTCCTAAGCTTCTCTGCAAGCAGCTCTTCACGTTCCGCTAGAACGATGCCCTCGGCCAGTTGGGATGATACTTCACCTTGAAGCTCCAAGTCTTTATCTCTATTGAACGAGTATAGCTTAACCTCTGTCAGTAAACCCAGCTCGACCAAATCTTCGACATCGTCCTTCACAGCCTTCACATTCTTATTGATTCTCTTAGCGAGACCCTCGAGCGTGTCCGTTATCTCGGGTTCATTGTGGAACAATATCAGGAGCTCAGCCTTGGCTTCAGACCCCATCAATTTCTCGAATAAGCCCTTCGACATCAAATTCCTCTGTCACAGCCGATTTTAATGATAGAAAAGTATCTAGATAAATCGTTTTATTAAGCGTTGACTAGATGAGAAAATGGAATAGTAATTTGTGGGCGTAAGATACTATCAAACTATTCCTGTGGATGTGCTGGATGAGAAAGATTCGCGTTTGTAGGTTAGAAAAGGGAGATTCTAGAGAAATTGAAGCTTTGTTGAGAGATGTCTGGCCTACCGCCTACGAGTATCCTGAGGAGTGGAGGAAGAAGAGGACGCTAGGTTACAGCGAGATTGAAAAAGAGATGGAAAACGGATATCAGTACTTCGGCATTAGAATTCGAGGCAAGATCGTCGGCTTATACAAGGCTAGCGTTCGAGGAGATGGATGTTTCGGCGAGCATCAGTCGATTCACCCAGAATATAGAGGGAAAGGGTTAGCGAAGCTTATGTATGAGCAGTTCTTTCGATTTGCTCGGGAAAATGACTGCAAGAGAGTGTATGTAAATATCTTGGCGAACCAACTCGCGACAAGGAGGTTTGTCGAATCAATGGGTTTCAGGAAGAAAGGTCTAGAATATGAGCAGATCAAGGGTATGTTGGTTCAAATGTATGAAAAGACTCTGTAACGTACCAAGAGAATCTTTCGTCATCTTTGCTTCTAAAAGAAGTGTGAAAAAGAGGTGGTTTTGTTAGGCTTTACGCCTTCTTATAAGGCCGACTGCCACGGTTACGGCTCCAACCAACCTGACCAAAGCTAGGTATGGCGCGAGAATGGTAAGCTTGTTCGCAGGCATCACGACGCCGCTACCATAGACGTGAACCCTGAAGATAGCGGGGTCATCATATATGTAATATCGAGCAGTCAATAACTTTTCATTGGTGACGCGAGAAAAGTTCGGTTTCCCCAGTCATCATGTTAAGCCGATTGGTATTTCGGGTCGATCATTACTATTTCGAACCACGTATTCCTTCCATCTTCCCAAACCCAGTAGCTGTTCATCACCCTGAGATTGGGAAATTTCCTTGACGCTCTTTCCTCAGCAATCTTCTTGAGGCTTTTCGCTCGAACAAACTTTGTTACACCCATCGCCTTAGGTCGTCTACCTGACACTGGTCTAGGCTTCCTAGCTCCGCCTTTCCTCACTCTGACGCGAACCATCACATATCCCGGCTTGGCTTTGTATCCAAATCTTCTGGCTCTATCGAGTCTCGTCGGTTTAGCGATTCGAGTAATTGCTGGTTCTCTCCTCCATTCAATCGCTGACATACGAGCCAGTTCTCCAACGTAGGATTGAACTGGCTTCCGCCATGCACTAGAAATGTACTTATACACTGACACTTTACTCCCCTTCGAAGATATGCAGTAGTTATGCCACCAGTCCACTAATGTGCCTACTAGTATTCAATGAATACTGTAGATATTCCTTTCGCTTCGTTTTGAGCTGAAGATGAAGAAAGTTCTCTAATAGAGAGTTGTAACAGGAATTTGATGCAGATTCTGATTAAGCGTACTGAAACTGGCACAGAAAAGTATAAGTAATGACTTGGCTTTCTTGCTTTGAACGCCCGCTAGAAGGATGACAGGGATATGGAAGTCAAGGTCATCGAAAGAGATGCGAACTCAGTTAGATTCATCTTGAGCGGAGTCTCACCCGCCTTCGCCAATGCCTTGAGGAGAGCTATGATAGGTGAGGTCGAGACTATGGCGATTGAAAACGTTATAGTTGTTGAGAATAATTCCGTCATGTATGATGAGATTCTTGCACATCGTCTCGGTTTAATCCCTCTATCCAGTAGCATCGAGGGTTATGTTTCACCTGATGAATGCGATTGTAAGAGCGAACTCGGCTGCAGCAAATGTAGAGTATCCTTCACCCTTGAAGCTGAGGCTATAGACGATACGGTAACTGTGTACTCTGGCGATCTAAGGTCCGAGGATCCTAATGTAAAGCCGATTGTAGATAAGATTCCAATAGTGAAGCTAGCGCTTGGACAGAAACTGAAGTTAGAAGCCTACGCAAGGCTTGGAAAAGGTCTCGAACATTCAAAATGGCAGCCTGTGTCAGCATGCGCTTACAAGTATCAGCCGCGAGTCAGCGTCAACGTGAAGAAGTGCGACGTATGCGGAGAATGTGTGAAGTTCTGTCCAAGGAATGTATTTGCAATCGAAGGATCAAGACTGATAATTAGGAATGAGATGGACTGTACCTTGTGCACAGACTGCGTAAGACGCTGCCCGATGAAACCGAGTCCGATAACCATAGATTGGGATGATACTGCATTCATATTCTACGTCGAGGCAACTGGCTCGATGCCAGTTGAGGAAATCGTGAAGGAAGCGGCAACTCTGCTCGGCAAGAAGTCCACACTATTATCTAAGCAGATAAAAGTGCTAGAGAAATGAAAACGAAGGGAAATAGTTGAAATCTAGAATTGTCAATCCACAACTCAAAGAATTAATTTCAGAATTGGAGAAAGCGGCGCGGCAGCGTGACGCACCTATTTGGAGGAGAGTGGCTGAACTTCTGAGCCGCTCGAAGCGTTCTCGAGTGATAGTCAATGTGGCAGAATTGATGAGGAATACAGATGAAGGGATGAAGGTTGTGATTCCTGGAAAAGTTCTCGGAGCAGGAACGGCCAGCCATGGATTGACTGTCGCTGCTCTGAGGTTTTCATCTCAAGCCAAACGGAAACTCGAGAAATCTGATTGCAAATGCCTCTCAATTCTCGATTTGCTGAAAGAAAACCCGAGCGGAACAGGCATAAGACTGTTGAGATGAAAGAATAATGATAAACGAACCGATTGTCATAGATGCATCCAATCTTATCTTGGGTCGAATGGCGAGCCATGTTGCAAAGAAAGCGCTTGAAGGTAACTATATAGTAGTCGTACACGCGGAAAAGGCGGTAATAGCCGGTCGAAGGAAAAGGATTCTCGAAAGAGTAAAGACTCGATTGAGGACTAGGACGTTGGGCTCGCTCGAGAAAGGCCCGACTCATCCCAGAAGAGCTGACACCTTTATGAGGCGTGTCATTAGAGGAATGCTTCCGTGGAAGAAACCTCACGGAAAGGATGCTTATAAAAGGGTTAGAGTTTACATCGGTCTTCCGGATGAGTTTGTTGGGAAGACTACGACGCGAGTACCTCAAGCGGAAGTGTCAAAGCTTCGAGGACCATATGTCTCAGTAGAAGAAATTGTGAAAGAGATAGGGGCGCCGTACAGAGCATGAGCGAAAGAAAGAGAATTCTGCTTGTAACTGGGAAAAGAAAGACAGCGATAGCTCGTGCTGTCGTTAAGCCAGGCAAAGGAAGAGTCACTGTCAACGAGTATCCTGTTGAGTTGATTACGCCTGAAGCCGCCAGAATGAAGATTATGGAGCCGCTGGTAGTGGCGGGAGAGAGAATGAAAGGCGTCGACATAAGGGTGCATGTTCGAGGCGGCGGCGTGATGGGACAGGCAGAGGCAACAAGAATGGCTATCGCTCGAGGTTTAGTCGAGTGGACGAAGAGCAGTGAATTAAGGCGAATCTTACTAAGCTATGATAGAACTATGTTAGCAGGCGATCCGAGGCATACCGAACCGAAGAAGTTCGGGGGACCGGGAGCTAGACGAAGACGGCAGAAGTCCTATCGGTAGTTGTGGAGGATTTGTTTTGATCATCCCTGTCCGCTGTTTTACTTGTGGGAAAGTCATAGGAGATAAATGGGAAGAGTTCGCTAGGAGAATCAAGGAAGGGGAGAAGCCGAATCATATACTTGATGATCTCGGTTTCAAGAGGTATTGTTGCAGAAGAATGTTCATCTCTCACGCTGACATAATAGACGAATTCCTGAAGTTCCCTGAGCTTTCGGCAAAAAAGAGGAGCCAAATGGTGTGAAGCATGCGTATGAGCGTTCCAACTGTTATTCAAAGCGTAAGAGCTAGAAAGATCTTCGATAGTCGAGGGAACCCAACGGTTGAAGTCGATGTTTCGACTCACAAAGGTTTTGGAAGGGCCGCTGCGCCGTCCGGCGCGAGTAAAGGCAGATGGGAGGTCCGGTCGTATCCTTCCGGCGGAGTCGATCAAGCCGTTGAGAAGGTGAACGTAACCGTCGCTGCCAAATTAATTGGATTGGATGCTGATAAGCAAGAGACGATTGATACAGTTCTGCACGAAATTGATGGAACTGACAATTTCAGTAGGATAGGTGGAAACACTGCGTACGCAGTCTCAGTCGCTGCCTCCCTAGCGGCGGCATCCTCGAAGGGTATTCCCCTATTCGAGCACCTATCAAGCACATTTACGCGTGAAATTCCATTCCCGCTAGGGAATGTGATCGGCGGAGGAATGCATGCAAAAGGAAGGAGAACGGACATCCAAGAATTCCTGGTTCTCTCTACGAAAGGCAGTACGGCTATTGAGGCGTCTGAAGCAAATATAAGGGTTCACGCAGAGATCCCCAAATTGATTTCTAAGTACGGAGCCACCGTTGGGGGGAAAGGAGATGAAGGAGCTTGGGTTTCAGATCTCGAGACACACAAAGCGCTTCACCTTCTCTCGGAAGCTTGCGAAGCCGTGTCAAACGATATGGGAATTGAGGTGAGATTGGGGCTGGATATGGCTGCTTCGACATTGTGGGATCCTAAGAAGAAGGCGTACATATACGAGAGGGATGGAAGACTTCTTGAAGAAGAGAAGCAAATCGACTTCGTTCTCGATTTGATCGAAGAATATAACTTGATCTACGTGGAGGACCCCTTGGGTGAAGACGCCTTCGAAGCCTTCGGCGAATTGACGAAGAAGGTGAAAGGCTGTTTGGTATGCGGAGACGATTTGTTTACGACGAATATCAAGAGACTTGAAGACGGCTTCAAGCACGGCGCTGCAAACGCTATTATAATAAAACCAAATCAAGTCGGAACATTGACAGACGCATACAAAGCTGCAAGAAGAGCAAAAGTTGCTGGATATGTTCCGGTCATGTCACATAGGTCCGGGGATGTCCCTGAACCTGTACTCGCACATTTAGCTGTCGCATTCCAATGCCCGATAATCAAGACTGGAGTAGTTGGTGGAGAGAGAGTGGCAAAGATAAATGAGCTTTTTAGAATACAGGAAGCGCTGGGCGACAGAGCCAAGATGGCTTCCATCAAGGTTTAGAGGAAATCTCGATGGCAACTGAAGAAAAGGAGATAATGCCGAAAGCGGAGAATCTTCTACTTCCACTGGAAGAGATGCTAGCGGCGGGACTTCACATAGGAACAAGAATAAAGACAGGAGACATGGAACAGTATATCTTCCGCGTTAGGCCCGACGGACTCTTCATTCTCAACATTGGAAAGACTGATGAGAAGATAAGGTTGGCTGCAAAGTTCATCGCTCGATTCGAATCTTCGAGAGTTATAGTTGTCTCCTCTAGACTGTACGGGAAGACTCCAGTGGAGAAATTTTGCGAAGTCACGCACTGCCTACCGATCGTCGGAAGGTTCATGCCTGGACTTATTTCAAACCCTCTTCAACCAAAACATGCTGAACCACAATTGATCATCGTGACCGATCCGCGAGCTGACTGGCAAGCGATAAAAGAAGCATCTTCCAGTGGAATACCCGTGATCTCTTTATGCGATACCGATAATGTATTTAGCGGCGTGGATCTAGCCATACCTGTAAATAATAAGGGTAGAAGGGCATTAGCTATGGCCTACTGGCTCCTCGCGCGGCAAGTCGTCCGTGAGAAGGGAGAGATCTCAGCGGATGGTAACATATCGTATACAGTGGATGATTTCGAAACTAAGTTGGCCGCAGTATCTCCTCGACCGGGCGGTGAGCTTTGAAAGTCAGGCGGCCAGCACAGGCAGGGGCGTTCTACGCAGGGAGCAGATCGCAATTAGAGGCGCAGATAAGAAACTGTTTTCTCCATGAGCTTGGGCCGAAACACCTCCCCGAGGCCTCAGCTAAAGGTCAAAGGAGGATTGTTGCTCTGGTTTCCCCGCATGCGGGGTATATGTATTCTGGACCTGTAGCGGCAAGTGGGTACGACACCTTGGCAAGCGATGGCACACCTGACTTATTCATCATATTAGGGCCGAACCATTCAGGGCTAGGGAGCGGAGTATCCATAATGGTTGAAGGGAGATGGCAGACGCCATTAGGCGAATCTGTTATAGATTCAGATACCGCCAACCTCATCTGTCAGCACTCAAGCATGATAGATGTCGATGATGATGCTCACGCTTTCGAGCATTCCATAGAGGTCCAACTGCCTTTTCTCCAATACGTGTATGGACGCGAGATTAGGTTTGTGCCGATCTGCATGATGATGCAGGACTTGAGGACAAGTGTAGAGGTTGGAGAGGCTATAGCTAAAGCGATAGAAGGCAGGGACGCAGTCACAATAGCATCATCAGACATGACTCATTATGAACCTCAGAAATCAGCTGAGAAGAAGGATAGCGCAGCGATAGAATCTATCCTGAAACTGGATGAGAAAGAGTTGCAAGATGTCGTTGAATCAAGGAATATATCCATGTGCGGTTACGGACCTGTGAGTTCAGCTATCAGGTGCGCTAAGATACTTGGAGCTACCAAAGCGAACTTGCTGAATTATAAGACCAGTGGAGACATCACTGGTGACTATGATGCTGTTGTTGGTTACGCTTCGGTTGCCATCTCTAAATAGAGTGTGAACAGTGTCCTCAATCAACATGTGGCCCACATGAAGGCTCACGCAACAGCCCCAGCGAAAACGATACTTTTGGGCGAACAGTTCGTCGTTCTAGGTGAACAGGCAATAGCGATGGCTATAAGCCTCAGTTCACAGGTCAACGTTGAAAGAAGAAAAGATTCTTCAATCTACATAAGGTCTCTATCATTAGACACGTCTGGGACTTTCAAGAATGATGAGTTTAAGCTTGAAAGGGGCGGTGAGGACGCGAGGCGGGTTCTTGAACCTCTAAAGATGGTGGCTGATGAGGTTTGCCGACACGTGAAATGCCGTAACACAGGTTTCAACATTGAGATTGACTCAAATATTCCAGTTGCCGTTGGGCTGGGATCTTCAGCGGCAACCGCCGTCTCCACTATCGCAGGAGTCGCTGAATTACTCGAAGTTAAGTTACGAAGAGAAGAAATCTGCGATTTGGCTTTCGTTCCCGAAAGGCGTATACATGAAAGAGCTTCTGGAATCGACCAAACTGCATCCACCTATGGTGGTGTTGTTCTATACAAGCTCGATAGAGGATTCACGTCCATGTCCATCAGTCATCAACTTCCGGTAGTTATAGGGAATTCTGGAGAGGCCAGATCCACTGGAGAGCAAGTAGCTAAGGTTAGGAAGCTCTTCGAGGAGCAGAGAGACTTCGTCGCTCATCTGGCGAAGAATGCTGGCGAACTTTCGACTAAAGCTGTAGACGCCATACGAG
>CAZHMI010000004.1:12255-42639 GCA_964533795.1 uncultured Candidatus Bathyarchaeia archaeon | reverse complement strand
CGTCTAGGGTCCATAATTGAAGCCATCGACCCATAAATGACCGGGGCACCTGGTTTCGCAGCTTGACAAAGTGCTAAACCCGCCAAGAATTCAGCATTACCTTCAGCAACTGTTCCAGCTAGCGTTGGAGGAGCTGTCGCTCCAGCGATAGGTCCTACACATATGTCGATGAGAACCATATTTCTACTGAGCGCTATAAGGTTCTCAGAAGCATCAAGCGAATATTGCAAAGGTGACGTTGGTTGACACCCACTCCCTATCAAGGTCGAAGTCTTCCTAAACTCCTTCTCCACCTGCGACGATTTTCGCCATCTCGAGGATATCCGTAAGACCTTCAGCACTGAACGGGATAAGAGTGCAATGCTTCGAAGTATTGCTTAGAATCGCTGAAGCCATGTATCTATCACAGACTTCTTTCGGAATATCTTGAGGAATTATGTGGGGAATCACCCAGTGAACATGTTCTAGAGCGTCTGCAATAAGAGTGAAGTTTTCAAGGTCACGTAATGTTGCGGTTCGAGGCTCGTTAGAATTAGGGTCTAATACCCTTGTGGCTCCGAAGCCATTCGTGAAATAGACCTTGCCATCCCCTAGCATGAAGTCATGTCTAGGGTTTCTAGAGTGGCAAGTGATCTTTTTCGGAGCCTTGCTTAGCGTCTCAGAAACCTCATCCTCCTTTATGGTTCGGAGGATTCTCAGACAGACTTCTGGAAGCGGTTGTCAAACATGGGAGCGGATGGATTCACGGGACCAATGTCTCTCCAGAGAAGATCAAGAGCGACCGCGAGCGTTTAGGACAGATCGCAAATAAACTTGGAAGAGATGTTGACGAAATTGAGGTTGTTGCGCCCTTCGTCAGTCATGTCGCAAGAGATAGAGAATATGCCCGAAGATCGATTGAACGGTACATCGAACAGGGCCAACTCACAGGCATGCTTGGACGGCACTTTGCTGAAGGAACGAGACGATATGCTGTTTGGGGCACTCCAAGGGACTGTATTGAGAGAATAGAGCAATATATGGCTTTGACTGGAGTCCGGCACTTGATTCTAGATCTTCGCCCAGCTGCGACAGCGCTCAATTCACTGCAACTCATATGTAGCGAGGTCATTCCTCATTTCCAAAGAAAATAGTTGTAGACAATCCCCGTTTCTAAACCTTCGGGCTTTAAACTAACAAAAGGCTTAATACCTGTGTAAAAGAGAAACAGCGCTTGAGTGTTTACAATGAGCAGGAAAAAGATTTCGCAAGAGTGTATGAAGTTCATTTTGTACGGATATGAGCTCCAAGGCAGAATTTTCCTATCGATAGCTCGAGCGCTAGAGAAGAAGTATGGGCCTGAAGTAAAGGAAGCAATAAGAGAGGCATCCTATAATAACGGGGTTCGTCTTGGAAGAGACTTCTCAAAGAAATTTGGTGGAAACGGTATAAGAGAACTCGCGAAAGCTTGGGAGGAGATGTGGGGGTTCAGCGGCCCTCCGGTTGAAGTATCTGATAGAAGGTTGATGTACAGAGGATCTTTCTGCGCTGCATATGAGGCATGGAAGAAGATGGGCGTCAGTCCGAAAGAGATATCTGAGTTGGCAGATCTCTACTGCATAAATGATGTCGGTTTCGCTAAGGGCTTTAACCCGAAGATGGAGTTGAAGCACACGAAAAGAGCTATGAAAGGGGACCCATGCTGCGAATGGGTCATCGAATTGAAAGAATAAACTCGATCTAGAAACACATACGTGAGGAATATTGCCAGAGGAAACTTTCCCTTCGAAAGACGTTGTCGAATACGTTGGCGGGGAACTCGTCAATAGCCGTCTAGCAATGGGTTCTTTGGTGAAAGCTTTCCTCGATAAATGGGGCGAAGAAACGATTGAGATTGCCAAGAAGGCGTTATACAATGCTGGGAGCATAGTCGGTGGCGGTCTGTCGAAAGCGGTTGAGGAGAAAAGCATACCGAATCTTGTTAGAATGATGCTTGCCTTCCCCTACGACCAAATCTTTGACGCAAAAATAGAACATCTGAGCGAGGACAAGGCAGTTATACACTGGCGCGTCTGCCCTCTAAAGGAGAGATTCAAGGGAATCGGCATGAGCGAGAGCGAAATGCGTATTCTATGCCCGATCCTAGAGCAGTACGATGTAGGCATCGTTGAAGGATTTGATCCTAGGTTTAAATGTGTTCCTCCAAAAGGACCACAAGGTCCATGCAAATGTGAAATCTACCTTCGTAAGACCTGGTAACATTTTTCAAAACTAAGTGCTTAGCACTTACGGATGGAGCAACAAATGCGCCGGATAAGAGTTGCTGCGCTACAGTTTGACGTGAGATCTGGAGATAAAGATGCAAATCTCTCGAAAGTCGAAGAGTTGCTTGGAACAATAGCGAATCAAGGCGTTAACATAGCCGCAATGTCAGAGTATTTCTTGACAGGATTTCCTGTCACCCATGAGAACGTAATGAAATGGGCAGAGCCTATTCCAGGTAAGACAACTGACCGATTGGCAGAATTGGCGAAAAGATTCAGAACGTGTCTTCTAGGAAGCATGATCGAAAGAGATGGTGAGAGATTCCACGCTACTTGCCCCGTCATAGACGCGAACGGAAATTTCGTCGGGAAGCACCGTAAAGTGAATCTTTGGATGATGCATCCCGCTGATGAGCTGGGTGCTGGACTGACTCCTGGGGAAACATACTCAACATTCAAAGAAGATGGGGCTACCATTGCTGTTTTGCTCGGCGACGATTTTGCTCCAGAACCAGCTAGGATCTGTGCATTGAAAGGAGCGGACGTAATTTTCTATCTGACCGCGATCGACTATCCTTGGATAGACATTTATCGAGCGATGGGAACAGCAAACGCCTACGCAAACCTAAGTTACGTCGTATCAGTTAATCGGACGGGAGTCTTCAATGGCCTCTCATACTTCGGCGAAAGCAGGATAATCAATCCGATGGGAGAGACTATCGCTTCAGCAGGCTCATCTTACGGTGCATGGATACCTGAAGGTGTCGCCACCGCGACATTGGATATCGACTGGCTAGAAGAGTTGCGACAACAACCTTGGAACCCACTGAAACTTAGAAAGCCAGAAACCTATGGGCTTATAGCTAAGGCTCCATAAGGGATCATTAGGTTAAACGTTAAATCCGTAGCCGTTACTTGTTATGCTTTTGGGCGAACGATATGAGTAGTGAACAAGTTTTGGTGGCTACGTCTCCAACGCTTCCAGGATATGAGATCCTTCGTGTCTTAGGTCCTGTTTACGGCATAACCGTGAGGTCGAGAGGTGTAGGAGGAAGATTTGTCGCAGGGATACAGACACTTGCCGGCGGTGAGATCACAGCTTACACAAGCGAATGTGAGAAAGCTAGAGCTGAGTCTTTACAGAGGATGATGGATAAGGCAAGAGAGGTCGGTGCGAACGCTGTGGTAAGCGCTGACTTTGAGACGAGTGATATCTTGCAAGGGATAGCAACGATCTTCGCTGCTTACGGTACAGCTGTCGTTGTCAAGCCGACTGGACAAGTCGCGGCAGCTCCTCCAGTTGGGAATATGTGTCCCAACTGCAAGGCGCCTATTCCTCCCGGTTCCAGCTTCTGCCAGAATTGCGGAACGAAGCTTTAAGGCTCGAAGGTCGATTGGGTTAGGCTTAACTGATTCTCGTGGAGTAGATAGTGGAAATCATCTAGATGTGGTCGAGATCATGAAGAAGCTCGCTATCTATGGCGGAAAGCCTGTGAGAAGAGAGATGCTTCACTTCGTTCCGGTTGAAGCGAATATAGCGAGAGAAGAGATCGAGGCTGCTCTGAAAGTTCTGAAATCAAAGAAGCTTTCGCAATTGGCTGGAGAGGCTGTGGACGATTTTGAGAAAGCTTTCGCAAGGTATTGCGGAGTCAAGTATGCGATAGCTGTCAACTCCGGCACTAGCGCTCTGCACGTGGCTTTAGCCGCCGCGGGGCTCGGTCCCGGGGACGAGGTGATTCTACCTCCCTACACTTTCATGGCGACTGCGAACGCGATTCTACATCAGAATGCGATTCCAATCTTTGCGGATATAGACCCGAAGACTTACACGCTTGATCCTGAGGCTCTGGAGAGAGCTATCTCTGATAAGACGAAAGCCGTTATCCCAGTCCACATACTTGGGCAACCTGCAGATATGGGTAGGATCATCGATGTTGCCAAGCCGCATGGGCTCGTCGTAGTAGAGGATTGTGCCCAATCGAATGGAGCTGAGTATAGAGGAAGGAAAGTCGGCAGCTTCGGAGACTTGGCTTGCTTCAGTTTCTACTTAAACAAGAATATGACGACTGGCGGAGAAGGGGGGATGATAGTCACGAACGACGAGACGCTTGCTAAGAGAGCTAGAAGCATCAGAAACCACTGTCGTCCGGACGTCTCTCCGTACCCAAATGTTCCAGCTCACAACGTGTATGAAGCTATAGGCTACAACTATCGGATGCTCGCGGTTCAAGCGGCTATCGGATTGGTTCAACTCAGAAAACTGGATAAGTTTAATCGAACAAGGATAAAGAACGCTGCTTTCTTGACCTCCCGGATCAAGGAGATAGAAGGGATAGAGCCTCCATACGTGAGACCTGACGTGAAGCATGTGTACTGGGCATATGGAGCCAGAATCCACGAGGAGATACTTGCTAGCCGAGACGAGTTCGCGAAGGCGCTCCTCGCAGAGGGCATACATGCTGAAGGATATACGCCGATCCCTGTTCATCTCCAGAAGGTGATAAAGGAGAAGATTGGATACGGGAGGACATGTTGCCCCTTCGAATGCCCATGGTACGGCAAACCTGTAGAATATAGAGAAGGATCATGCCCAAACGCTGAGAAGCTCAGTAGAGAAGATCTTCTCCTGCCAGTCTACCCAACTCTAACGAAGAGGGATCTTGACGATATCGTTAAAGGATTGGATAAAGTAGCCGATGCTATGAGAAAGAGGTAGGATGAGGTTTTGCAACCTCTTCACGGCTTTAAACCCTGAAGGGTTACCACACTTGAATGAATGAGTTTCCTACCAATAAGGTTCATCGACCAAAGTGAGGAAGCCTCGGATTGAAGGTTTATGACATCTTGATAGTTGGGGCTGGGACAGCCGGCTGTATCGCAGCGAAGACCGCTGCTGAAAAGGGACTGGATGTCTGCCTCATCGACTGTAAGCCGGAGGATAAGGTTGGGGATAAGGTCTGCGGAGACGCTGTTGGAAAGCACCATTTCGATAGGCTTGGACTACCCTATCCTGCAGGAGAAGAATTCGAATGTAATATGCATGGAATCGATGTATTTTCCCCTGATTTGAAGACGCGATTTAGAGTTGAAGGGAAAGGCGTTTCGGGCTTCGGGATCAATAGACACAGGTTTGGCCAGCGACTCTTGAAGGAAGCGCTTTCGAAAGACATCACTTTCCATGACTGTACTGTTGCGCTCACGCCGCTAATCGAACAGGGATTTGTAAGAGGAGTTAAGGCTCAGAACTCAAGAGGAGGCTCGAAGCAGGAAATACGCGGAAAGGTTACGATCGATGCGAGCGGAGTTTCAGGAATCGTTCGTCAGAATCTACCCGGCGAATTTGGATTAGAAAGGAGAATCGATTCAAGGGATCTCATGGGTTGCTACAGAGAGATAAGATCGAACGTCGAATCTGAGTCCGATTTTAGTGAGATCTATTTGTCTCAGCAGGTTGCTCCGGGCGGCTACTACTGGATCTTCCATAAAGGTGATGGCAAAGCCAATGTCGGTATCGGCGTTCAAATGAGGGAAGATTACGTGAAACCCAAGGCACGGCTCTACAAGTATGTTCTGTCTAGAAGGGAGTTCAAGAACTCGAAGATTATCCATGGCGGAGGCGGAATCGTTCCAACGAGAAGGCCTCTTGATTGCTTGGTCGCGAATGGCATTATGCTTGCCGGAGACGCCGCTTGCCTCGTTAACCCTATTCATGGCGGGGGAATCGGTTCATCCATGCTTAGCGGAAGACTGGCCGCTGAAACCGCGACCGAGGCCATAGCCTCCGGCGACTTTAGCAGAGATGGCCTTTGGAAGTACAATATTAATTTCATGAAAGAATATGGAGGGAAGCAGGCTGGTTTAGATATCTTCCGCATCTTTCTCCAATCGATTAACGATGATGACCTAAATTATGGAATGAAGCATCAACTAGTGAAGCAGCAGGATATCTTAAAAGCCAGCTTGACAGGTAGCTTGAAGCTCAGTATAACCGATAAGGCTGAGAGAGCCTTCAAGAATCTTAGGGGGCTGGGCTTCCTGATCAGGCTGAGAAATACCGCTAAGAAGATGCGTGAAATAAAGAAAATATACCTGGAGTATCCACCGCCGAAAGATTTTGAACAATGGAAGATCAGGGTTGCGAATATTTACGCGGGATAACTGGGTCTACGAATCTTACGCTATACTGGCTCATCGAAATGTGAGCTTAGAATCTCTCGCAGAACTAATCAAATAGAAAAAGGTGGAAGAGAAAAAATCTTCAGAAGTTTTTGAAGTGTATCTCTACGGCATCTGCCTTCAAGAAACGCTTGAAGACTTCCAGAGCTTTCTCAGGATCACTCTGTCGGCCACAAGTAGCGCAGTCGAACTCGACGAGTTTATGTTTCCTCGCTGAATGAACTGTAAGATGACTGGTTGTAATGAGCGCATTCACACTCACGCCTCCACCCATGGCATCATCGATGGTTTTGTAGTGCATCGGATTCTCACCGGACGTCACAGCGAGCTTCATGTTCGCTCGCTCGATCGCCCTGAGAGAAACCTCAACAAAACCTTTTTCATCGAGGAGGTCCGCCTTGCAATTCGTAAGCGTAGCGATCAGATGCTTGTACTTGTATGGTCGTTCAACCAACTTTGAATCTTCTTTTCCTCCAAACTTGAATCTTGATTTGATACGAACTTAGATTTAGAGTTTATTATTCTGCGCGAAATATTTCTCCATGAACAAAAGAAAAAAATTCCAATCATGAACAGAGAAATTCCGATGAAGGATTTCGATAATGGACTTGAAACCCTAGACCCAACATGATTGCCATCGATGTGGATGGATGAGTAGACTTATAGGTCGGTGCTTGAGAAAATCGATGCCTTTAACGGAACAATGTTTAGCATGGAGCATGAGATATGAAGCGTGGACTCATCGACTATCACATTCATTCGGACTATTCGATCGATGCTACTGGAACGATCGCAGAGTATTGCGATAGAGCGTTAAAGCTTGGCTTAGGAGAGATTTGTTTCGCTCAGCACTATGATCTCGAGCCTTTGGAGAGAGCGCGACTTCACGGGAGGCTCGTCCCCATGGATTCAGATTGGCTTGACCACTACTTGGACGATGTGGATAGGGCAAGAGATGCGTACAAGAACACTGGCTTGAAGATAAAATTCGGAGTTGAAGTCGGTTACAACCAACGATATTTGAAAGAGATCGAAAAAACCTTGGAACAATATTCTTTCGACTACGTCATAGGGTCCATTCACTACCTCGATGAAACAAGGATATCTGAACCTACCGAAACTTGGCTACGATTTAGAGGACAGAACGCTAGAGAAGTTTGCAGAAGGTACTACTTGGAAATAGGGCGCGCCATGAAGACTGGTCTATTCGACGCTATTGGCCATTTGGATATTTATAAGAAATATGGTGCGCGATACTTCGGTGAAGACATCTTTTATGGCTATGAAGGGTTGGTTGAACCCATCTTAGATTACATGGCTGGCAACAACATTGGCTTGGAAGTTAATACGCAATGCTTCAGGAAAGGCCTCTTAGAGCCCTCCCCTAGCGGCAAAATACTGAAGATAGCTAAGGAGAGGGGAGTACGCGTTATAACACTGGGCTCCGACTGCCATTCTATAGCGCAATTGGCTATGGACCTTGACAAAGCCGTTCGAATAGTTGAGAAAGCCGGGTTTCAATACATCTACACATTCACCCTGAGAGAAGGCGAAGAAATGAAGCTAGATATCATAAACGCTAACTGGTCTGAAACGTTTTCGAATGACGTAGCGCAAGAACCCTCTTATGCACCATAGAAACCTCTAAGAAACAAATGTCTTCCTCCGTATTTTCTGACCAACGTGAGCATAATAGACACGTTCTAATCTAGGACAGATGTAATCGAAGATCGTGTTAGGCATATGAGGCGTGAAGTCGGCGTGAAAGCTTTAGGGCTTCTATCAGGAGGTTTAGACAGTACGCTGGCTGTCAAGCTGATGCTAGAGCAGGGCATTGAGGTAGAAGCCATCAATTTCGTAACGCCTTTCTGCCTCTGTGGTAGAAAAGGGTGTGATGCCGCTGATGTCGCCTCGAAATTCCAGATCAAACTGAAGAGTGTGCTCCTCGGCGATGAGTACCTGAGGATGCTCAGAAAGCCGAAGCATGGCTATGGGGGGAATATGAACCCTTGCATCGACTGTAGGATCTTGATGCTGAAGAGAGCTAGGCAGTACGCAAAGGAGATAGGAGCCGACTTCATCTTTACGGGCGAAGTGTTGGATGAGAGACCTATGTCCCAGCATTGGAGAGCTATGAAGATTATTGAAAGGGAGGCAGGCTTAGAAGGTAAGATTTTGAGGCCGCTCCCCGCGAAATGCCTGCCTGAAACTGAAGCTGAAAAGAGAGGCTGGGTCAAAAGAGAGAGGCTGCTGGACATTAAGGGGCGATCTAGGAAGCGTCAAATCGAGTTGGCCAAGAGTTTCGGCTTATCTGATTACCCTTGCCCAGCCGGCGGCTGCCTACTGACGGATAGGGAGTTCGCTGCAAGGTTGAGGGACCTCTTCAAGCATAAGAGAACTGCCCGCGTAAAGGATATTTCCTTACTTAAGGTGGGTAGACATTTTAGACTAGGGCCCAACAAGATAGTCGTCGGAAGGAATGAGAAGGAGAACAAGTTGCTACTGAGTCTAAAGGCTCCAGGCGAATATTACTTCGAGGTGCCTGATTGCGGCAGCCCGATCACACTTCTCCAAGGTCGAAAATCAAATGAAGCTATTCGTACAGCAGCCTCCCTGACAGCGCGCTACTCCGATGCAAAAGAAGATAGCGTTCGGGTCGCTTATGGTACTGACGCACCCAAAAGGACCATGAGCGTTGCGCCTCTTCCAAATGAGCAAGTAAATAAACTTAGAATTGCTTGTAGGTGAATACCGTTCCAAATGGCGGTAATTATCTCTACCGATGCTGTTAGGGCTTCAAGCAAAGCCCAAATAGTTGAAAGAGCAGGTATAGACCTTGGCGTTCTAAGATGAAGTTGAAACTTCTTAGAGTCGACCTGAAGAGAGGTAAGATTAAGAAACAAACAACAGACTCAGCCACGACAAAGAAATTCGTCGGCGGCCGCGGCCTTGGCGTATACCTCTTATATAATGAGACTAAACCGAAAATCGATCCGTTGGGGCCGGAGAACAAACTGGTTTTCATGACGGGCCCGGCCACTGGGACGACTTTTCCCTTGAGCGGAAGATTCCACGTTATCACCAAGTCTCCTCAGACAGGTGGGATAGGTGATTCTAACTGCGGTGGCGACTGGGGACCTGAACTGAGATTTGCGGGGTTCGAGGGCATAGTGTTTGAAGGTAGATCGCCGAAACCTGTCTACCTCTGGGTACATGACGGTAAAGCTGAGTTAAGAGATGCAAAACGATACTGGGGCAAGGGCGTTTGGGATACCGAGGATGGGATTCGAGAGGAGTTGGGAGACCCCAAAGTGAAATTGGCGAGCATAGGTCCGGCTGGAGAGAACCTTGTGATGTACGCAGCCATAGTCAACGATAAGCATAGGGCAGCGGGTCGAACTGGTGTAGGCGCTGTTATGGGTTCGAAGAATTTGAAGTGCGTCGCTGTTCGAGGGACCGGTAAACCAGCTGTAGCCGACCCGGATGGGTTGAGGGCTGCGGTCGATAAAGCGAATGGGAAGCTGAAAGCTGCTGAGATAACCGGTAAGACCCTTCCAGACTTGGGTACATCAGCGCTGGTCAACGTGATGAACGAGCACGGCGGCTACCCAACGCGTAATTTTCAAACGGGTGTATTCGCAACAGCTGAGAAGACTAGCGGTGAGACGATTAAAGATACGATTCTCGTGAGCGGGAAACCTTGCTGGGGTTGTACAGTTGCTTGCGGCCGCGTCACGAAGACGGAGAAGCCTCCGTATCAAGTGGAAGGTGAAGGCCCTGAGTACGAGACGGTTTGGTCGATGGGCGCTATGTGCGGTATCGATGATCTGGAAGCCATAACTAAAGCTCATAACATATGCGATGAGATGGGGATAGATCCGATATCATTCGGCGGGACTGTTGCATGCGCTATGCAACTGTATGAGAAAGGGCGTATCCCGAAAGAGAAGCTCAGCGGGATGGAGTTGAAGTTTGGTAACCCTCAAGCGATCGTTGAGCTGGCTTGGCGAACAGGGTATCGTAGCGGATTCGGCGATGAGATAGCGTTAGGGGCAAAACGCTTGGCTGAGCGGTACGGTGCCCCTGAGCTAGCTATGCATGTGAAAGGGTTGGAGCTACCGGCGTACGATCCAAGAGCCGTCAAAGGCCACGGCTTAGGCTATGCTACCTCCAACCGTGGAGGCTGCCATTTGAGAGCTTACATGGTCGCTCCTGAAATACTGGATGCCCTCACGATAGTGCCTGAGAAACTTGACCCATTGAAGACTGAGGGGAAAGCGAAATGGGTCAAACTGTATCAAGACGTATTCGCAATATGCGATTCGCTTGTCGTCTGCAAATTCTTAACCTTTGGTCTAGAGGTTGACGACTTCAAGAACCTAACGAACCCCATCACGGGCTGGAACTGGAGCACAGGAGAGATGTTGCTGACCGGCGATCGGATATATACGCTGGAAAGGATGTTCATCAACCGCGAAGGCTTCACTAGGAAAGATGACACTTTACCTCAGAGGCTTTTGAAAGAACCTATGCCAGAGGGACCTGCGAAAGGACATGTCGTCGAGTTGGACAAGATGCTTGACGAATATTATGATGCCCGCGGATGGAAGGACGGAAAGCCGACGAAGAAGAAGCTAAAGGAACTCGGACTGGCCTAAACCCCTATTCCTCACTTTTTTGGGGTAAATTGAACGAGTGTTGCTGCCTCTATTCCAGAACTCGTGGATCTCCATCCTAATGTTTTCAGGGTTAGCTTCTGTCAGTTTCGCTGTTCCCCTCGCGTAATCTGGGAGGAGTGAGAAGAACCTGTTCTGCGCGTATCTTTCATCACCCAGTATGATTATCGCTCTGTCTTCTGTCGATCTGAGAGCTCTTCCAAGAGATTGACTCGTTCTGCGCAACGCCGGCACGATATAGCCCAGATAGGTTCCTCTGGTCTTTCCGTATAGTTGTTTATAATAGTCCAAGTATACCTTTGTGCGAGTGGACATTCTGTCGAAAGGTATGCCCACCAGAAAGATTCCTTCCAGCTCTTTACCCGGGTAATCCGCTCCTTCTGAAAACCTTCCAGTCATCGTCGCACATAAGACACCTTTACGTTTCGAGCGCGCCTGCTCCTTGAATGCTTCGAGTAGTCTTCTACCCTCTCTGCCCGGCATCCCATGATATTCAAGAAATGGTTTACGCTTATGCTCTTCAATGATGTCTTCTAAGCCTAAATCGAGAAGATCCCTTTGTATGCGGTAGCTTGCTGAGAAGACTGCTAGGTTCTCATCTAAAGCTTGAATGAATGCTTCTATAGCTTTGAGGTAGGCTTCTCCCATACGGCGCGGTAAAACCTCTCCTTTTGTTGAGAGCCCTCTCGTAATGAGAGCTATTAGGTTCTTCCCTGTGTAAGGTGACGGAATAGATCGGCTTGAGTATCGGTCGAGGCCTATCGTCTCAGCGAACGCTTGGACTGGTTCTATCGTTCCAGAGCAGAAAATGCATACGTGGAAATTCTTCCACTTCTCCCTCAAGATCTCGCTTGAACGCATATCCCATAGTTCAAGTGTGAGATTGGCTGCACCACCTGCCAGATCCTTGGAGGCTATGAACGCTATCCCTTCTCTGTTAAGATTCTTAACGGTGAGCCTCCAGAAGTTTGCCAGGCGGTAAAGGCTCGATCTCGGCCTTTTACCGCGTCGCAACTGATCTATTCTGATTCTTACTCCATACTCCTCCATTTCATCGAAGACCTCGCTGAGCATATCAAGCGTTAGACCTCGCGAGGCTTTCTCAAGAAAGGCTTCTGGATCGAATTGACCTTCACCATTGTTCTTCAGGTCGGCGAGCATCGCCTCCATCTCATCTTGCATGGCTTGTAGAAAGTTTTGGATTTCAGCTGTCGGATCCTTCTTGAATCTCTTGATCTCTCTACCTGCGCTTCTTACTGTTCCTAGCGTTATGCTATCTGAGTTCAGGTTTGAGCAGACCGTTTGAAGATTGTGTGCTTCATCCACGACTAGGATGCTGTTCGAATAGTTGATCTTTGACTTTACCGCCCAGCTCATCCCTTCATCAATTATGTAGTTGTAGCTTAGAGCTACGACTCGAGCCTCACCAAGCAGATCCATCTGGACCTTGTAAGGGCACAAACGCTTCTTGTCGCATTTCTCCAAGATTTCCGAGTAGAGCTTCGGTGAAGCTATGAGCTTCGATACATCTTCCTCCCTAATTCTCAGGTAGTTTGCCAGATATCTGCAATCTGACTTGTGGCTTTTGCAGAAGAATGAGACTTCACTAGGATCGAACTCTTCCTTAGCCTCTATCATTGAATCGCGAAGCAGAAGGCACATATCCTTCTTGCCGCGGTAGGAGAATCCCGCTATGCCTCCTCTCTGTCTGAAGAATGATTGTATGGCTTTCAGTTCCTCTATCGGCCGGTCTGTCTCAGTTCCTGTGCGCACAGCCCATAGGATCTTAAGGTCTTGGGACAGCGCGTATGGCATCATCGCAGCTAGGATTACAGGGGTCTTCCCGTAGCCTGCAGCCGCGTTTATGCATATGTTCATTCTAGCCTCGAGTTCTCCCCGAATGAATTTGATCAGTTCTTCTTGCGTGGGCCTTGGCTTGTATGGGAAGAACTCTGTCGAAGACAATTGAACCATCAATCTTGATAGTGAGCGCCTTTCATAGAGTTTTCGAAAAAACTCAGAGTTGTGAGCGACAGCGACAGCCGAAGCTAGACTTCTAGCTGAGCCCACCAGATCAGTTTATGAAGAATAGGCTACATATTCGAGATACTCGGGCGTGCATTGCGTGAAGCCCCAGTCTACGCCGGATCAAGTTACATCAAATCGATCCTACAAACGGGTTGTACTGCTGATCACTACCGTTGGGGCCTTCATGACGCCTCTCGACAGTAGTATTGTAGGCATCGCGCTCCCTTCGATTGCATCGAGCCTTCACATAGACTTCGCAACGGTTATCTGGGTCCCTACCGCATACCTTCTCTTCCTCTCCGTTCTTCTCTTGAGTTTTGGGAGACTTGCTGACATAAAGGGGCGGAGGACGCCTTTCATCGTTGGATTTGCCCTATTCACGACGGCCTCTGTGCTTTGTGCCACTTCGCAGACGGGAACGCAATTGATACTCTTTCGATCTATTCAAGGGATGAGCGCAGCTTTAATCGCAGCAACTTCGCCAGCCATAGTTACCGATATTTTCCCCAGCAGAGAACGAGGAAAGGCTCTTGGCGTTAACACGATGGCCGTTTACGTCAGCTTATCTGTAGGTCCTACTTTAGGCGGTTTTCTCGTTCAAAGTCTGGGTTGGCGTTGGATCTTCTTTATAAACCTTCCAATCGGCATCTTTGTGATCACGATGTCTCTGCTAAGGCTAAAGGAATCTGGAACTTCGAATAGAAGTGAGAGGTTTGATGTTCTAGGCGCTGGAACGTTCTCTGCATCTTTGACTGCTCTACTTCTCGCTTTAACACTGGGTCCAAGTTATGGATGGACTGCCTTCAGTACAAGTCTCTTCTCGATCGGCGTAGTTTTCTTCATCTTATTTGTCGTGATTGAAGGAAGAATGGGCGAAGAGGCTATGTTAGATCTCCGTCTGTTTCTCCGGAACCGTCTCTTCGCAGCAGCGAATCTTAGTGCTTTTCTGAATTACACTTCTTATTTCGGTGTGGGCTTCTTGATGTCATTTTATCTGCAGAGGGTTCTGGGGCTTGGACCTGCGGAGGCTGGTTTGATTCTTCTTTCTATGCCTCTGGTTATGGCTTTTCTATCTCCAGTGAGTGGCTGGCTTTCTGATAGGTTTGGTTCGCGCTTGCTTAGTTCAGCTGGCATGGCTCTGATGTGTTTGGGGCTTTTCATGTTCAGCACCTTGAGCGTTGATTCTTCTCGTTCAGATGTGATCGTTAGGCTGCTTTTGCTCGGTGTGGGTATGGGAGTCTTCTCCTCGCCCAATACGAGCGCTGTGATGGGCTCTGTTGGGAAAGATAGGTTGGGCGTAGCCGCAGGCACGCTTGCGACGATGAGGTTTACGGGTCAATCTATGAGTTTAGCTGTCATGGGAGCCGTTGCCGCTACTGCGATCCCATCCAAGACCCTTTCAGATCTGTTTGTCGGATTGCGCAGTGAAACTGGAACAGTCATGGCTGAAGCCTTCGTGGAGGGACTTCGCAGAGCGTTCTTTGTCTCAGGCTTCATATCAGCTTTAGGCATCTTCACTTCACTTATCCGAGGCAAAGGCAAGTGAACTATAATTCCCGGTAGCTCGTTAAACCACATGCACGAAAACACAGAAGTTCATGAGTTCAATTCCCCGCAGGTCCGCTACACTTTTGCCGTTAGGTTTGGGCTCAAAATCTATCTTGAAGCTTTCCGCACTGGAGTTTAGAGTGGAGTGGTTTGCACGCTGGCAGGAAGCCGAGACATCTATCACTATTGAAAGATAAGGCTGTGAAGCTTTTCCTTGAGGCTATTAAGAGCCCTGCTACGCGGGAGGTGTGTAAGCCTAGGCTTGCCACTTTCCTAGAGTATGTTGAGATGGGTGTTGATAGTTTCGTCGGCGAGGCCAAAGTTCAGCCGGGTTGGGCTCAAGAGAAGATGAACTATCTTTTAAAAGAGAAGGAAGGGGCTCTAGAAAAGAGATTGAGCCTAGTAATGTCGGTAACATCAAGAAGCTTGTTAAGCTGCTTCTTGAAATGAAGGACGTCTTCGGAATAAGTTGGAAGAAGATTTCACGGCTTCTACCCAGCGGAAGAAAGTACGCGATCGACAGAGCGCCTACTATCGATGAGTTACGGTTAACGCTAACGAACTCTGATTTGAGATTTCAAGCAATTCTTACGACAATGGCTAGTAGTGGCATTAGAATCGGTGCATGGATTATCTCAACTGGTGCAATGTTGAACCTGTAAAGAATGATGAAAACCTATGGTAACATTGCCTGATGGAAGAATATGATGAAAGCTACTTGATTCAACTATTGAAATATTGAAATTGCAGATCCAAAATTTGCTCGGTTTCATCGCATGATCTAGCCTCGGGAAAACATACATGTCCGTACATATGGAAAGGCCTACTTCATTTCTCTCACATGCTTCATATACTGCTTTTCGGTTATTGGAGATGGCGCGATACGCGCTACAGCGGCATGAACATAGCTTTGACTTGTTGAATCCCGCGCATTCCCCTGATCCTCCCTATTAGATCCAGTATTCTCTGATTATTTCCCTCAGCGATGAAAACTTCAAGACAGTATTTCTCACCAATATGTCTATGGACGTTCTCCACAACTACATCGTCAAATTCGTGCCTTACTCCAGTCATCCTCAAGTCAACGTCTTCCCTCGCGTAGTCGCATACAATCATTATCGTAGCGGCTACGTTTCCAGTCTCCATTTTCGCGAGTTCTGCCTCGACCATGAGGCTTCTTATAGCGTCCCGGAACGCTTCTGACCTGCTGTAGTATCCTCTTGTTTTCATAAATTCATCGAACTTCTTGAGAAGTTCGATGGGGAGAGTTATGCTCACCACGGTCATGAGACTTCACCAATCTGCTATTAGCTTGGATGGATTTAGCTATTGTTGAATTAATATCTTCTCGGTCAATTTTAGCACTATTCTAATATAGCGTCCTGTATCTCTCAGAGGCGAAGCAGAATGGTTGACAACAGCAAGAAGGAAACGGAAGAGTTCGAAGGACGGGAAAGAAAAGGAATATGGATTCAAATAGTTGCAGTTTTAGGCCTAACCATAGTCATAGCGGGTTTGCTCGACTGGTTGCTTCAAGGAATTCCACTTGGCTTTATAATACCGTTGCTTAATGAACCGGCGTCTTTGTCTAGAATACTATATCATGCATCAGTAATAATTGCAGGAGCATATATCGGATTCATTGGGATAAGAGAACTTGTCTTCGAAAAGAGGTTTTCGGTAGAATTTCTTATGTCAGTAGCTGCTCTAGGCGCAGCGTATCTGGATTATCTGTTCGAAGCCGCGACCGTACTCTTTCTTTATTCATTAGCGGAATATTTTGAAGATTACATCGAAGACAGGGCTAGAAAAACGGTTGAAAAGCTTTCACAATTCATCCCTGACAAAGCGAATGTAACAGTCAACGGTTCCGAAAAGAGCATAGACGTTAAAGAAGTTCAGCTTGGAATGACCATGCTTGTAAGGCCGGGAGAGAGGATTGCGCTTGACGGTACCGTGGTTGAAGGCGCATCATCCGTCGATCAATCACTCGTTACCGGTGAATCAGTTCCCGTCCTAAAGAGGACTGGCGACAATGTCTACGCAGGAGCATTGAACCTAGGCGGGTTTCTTAAAGTTGTGGTTAGCAAAAGCGCTGAAGATACATTGGTTTCAAGGATCGTAAAGCTCGTTGTCGAGTCCCGAAAAAGAAAAACATCTATCGAAAAGTTGGTTGACAGATTTGCCCGCGTCTATGTCCCAGTTATAATATCACTTGCGGTATTCACCGCGATATTTATTCCAAGGATAGTTGGCGGACCTTTCGATATATGGCTTTACAGGTCTTTGATACTTCTGGTGGTTTCATGCCCAAGTGCCTTTGCAATTTCTGCCCCGGCAACCATTTTTACAGCCGTAACCGGCGCCGCGAGAAAAGGTGTCATCTTCAAAGGCGGAGTATACGTGGAAAAGATGGACAAGGTGAAGGCTGTTGTATTTGACAAAACGGGCACATTAACCTTAGGGATGCCGGTTGTGCATGACATTAAGACGGCTGAGGGGCTCGACGTAAGGGTTCTAATGTATGCTGCTGCTTTGGAACAGTTTTCTAATCATCCTATTGCCAAAGCCATCGTTAGAAAAGCCATGGAGCAGAATTTACCCTTTAACAAGCTTGAGGTCAAAGATCTGGAGGAAATTCCAGGAAAAGGTATTACAGGGTACGTAAATGGTGTACAAGTAGTTGTTGGAAACATGGAGTTAATGCAACAATACTCTTGTAACTGCGAGAAAATAGCAGCCTTCTATGAGAATGAAAGACACACTTTCGTCTGCATTTCTATAGACAAAATGGGTGAGGCTTCTGTCTGCCTGATTGATGATGTTCGGAGAGACGCAATAGAAGCTGTGAAAGCCTTAAAAAAGGCGGGAATCCATACCGCGATGCTAACCGGGGACAAGAAAGAAATAGCTAGAGAAATCGCGGAAAAAATTGGCATAAACGAGGTGTATGCAGAACTTTTTCCCGAAGACAAACTAAAAGTCGTGGACCAAATGAAAGCAAAGTACGGATTAGTGGCGATGGTGGGAGATGGCGTAAACGACGCTCCGGCTCTCGCTGCCTCCGATGTAGGCATAGCTATGGGTGGGAGCGGCGTCGATGTCGCCTTAGAATCAGCAGACACTGTGCTGGTCAAAGACGAGCTGATCCAAATACCCTACTTAATTAAGCTAAGTAACAAAACTGTAAGAATTGCTAAACAAAATATAGCCGCTTCATTAGCGATCAAAATGATTTTAGGTGCATTAGGATTCGTCGGATTTATACCTCTATGGTTTACCGTAGCCGCAGGCGACGACGGCCTAACCATGCTAGTTCTCCTAAATACTTTACGTCTCCCAAGGGTAAGACTCTAGAAAGGTTTTTGCATAAAGACGTTCGTTATCTTTATCTCGGTTCGCTTTTGAGTAGTCAATGATAAGGTTGTATTAATGAAAAAATCTCTTTTTCAGACAGAGAAAGCGGACTGGACATTCATTATTACAGCCTTATTGGTTTTTGTTTCTGCATTACTTGTGACAGCATATGATTTGGTGCAACTTCAAAAGATGGTTTACCGTTTTGACATTGTAAATGCAGTTGGATTGAGTCTCTTTTTGGCTGGTGTCTCAATACGTATAGCGGCTAGGAAGGCCTTAGGCGAGTATTTTTCATCCGGTCTGAAAACCTCGAGAGAACACAGACTCATCAAACACGGCATTTATGAGCATGTCAGACATCCGGCTTACTTAGGCTCCATTCTGCTCAGCACAGGAATCCCCCTGTTTTTCTCAAGCCTATACGGCGTTTTACTAACATCGGGGCTCATTCCCCTCTTTCTATATAGAATAAGAATTGAAGAGAGTATGCTTATCAAAGAGTTTGGCGACGAATATCGAGAATACATGAAAAATACCTGCAAGATAATCCCTTTTATCCACTAAAAAGCGCGAGAGACAGAAATCACAACAAAAAGATGCAGAAACCCAAAGCAAAACAAAACCGAGATCTCTTGATCCTTGAAACCCAGCTGGCTCGCCAAAGACATTACACAAGAACCTGAGCCGAACGTAACTTAGTAAACCGATAGACCAGTTGGCAGGATCCTAGAACAGCTTGTAAATTGGCGAGCAGAGACAGGTTACTCCTCCATCCCCCTTGTAGAACTCGGACATTTCCACTTCGATCGGTTTGTAACCTGCTTCTCGCAGTTTTATTATGGTCTTCGGAAAACCGGATGGTACAAGAACTCTTCCTTCACCGAGGTACAGGGCGTCCGCTGCGTAAGCTTCCTTACGCGGTATTGTGATAAATCGAAAGCTGGGAAATAATTCCGGATTGACCAAGTCAGACGCTATGATCATCGTTCTGTGATTTAGATAGGAGCAACCGCACAGAAGATGTAGAAGATTTGTCTTGACCGCTGTTACCTCAAGGTCGCCTAGGTATGTAGAGAGTTGCCTAATACCGTTTCTGTTCGTTCGTTGAGATTCTCCTACGATGATTCCGTAGTCAGTAACTAGAACGTCGCCTCCTTCCAAAGTGCCGGGGCTGTTCACGAAGCGCATTTTTCCAACCTCAACTCTATGGTCGCTTAAGTCATCACACAGAGCTTTCTCCTCTCCCCTACGGCCCTTTTCACCGAATCTACCGATGACAGCCCGACGTGATCCAATTAGTGCAGGGTCCTGCATGAAAACCGAATCAGGGAAATTCTCCAACGGACGCAACTCGATAACATGCAGCCCTGATTCTTTCAGAGTTGAAACATACTCCTTATGTTGATCTTTCGCAAGCCTAACATCGATATCGGTCTTAGCCGGATTCATCGACACGCAATTCACGTAACTATCGGTAGGAGACCGAACGAGCACCACGTCAAAGAACCTATCCATCTTGCTCATCCCATCTTGTTCCATTTTTATCTTCAATAATTTCGCGGACTAAACTGGGTAAACACAATGTCAGGCGGCAGATTTGGCCATTGCTCCCATTATCTCTTTGATCAGAATAGCTGAGGTGAAGGCCGTCGTTCTCACGTCTGAATCAAACTTCGGTGAGTATTCAACGATATCGGCAGCGACGATCTCTAGCCCTTCAATGCCGTGCAGTATCTCAAGGATCTGTCTCGTACTCAAACCACCGGGCTGGGGGTTTCCGACGCTAGGCGCAAAGGCTGGATCCAAGCAATCCAGATCGATTGAAAGATAGACCGGTTGGTTCAAGAGCGTAAATCTTATTGAAGAAGCTATCTCATCGCAACCCCTTGTGCACACGTCCCTCGTTGTGTAGGCGTTTAGTCCTAAGGTCTTTATTCTTTCATTCTGCTCTCTGGTAGAAGCTCTGATGCCCACATAGCAAACAGTTCCTGAACTAAGATTTCTATTATCTAGAATTCTGGAGACAGTTGTGGCGTGAGAATAGCGAGATCCTTCATAGCTTTCATACAGGTCTGGATGCGCATCGAAGTAGAGCAAAGAAAAACGACTCTTACACTTCCGTGCCATCAGGCTGAAGCAAGGGTAGCTAATGAAGTGGTCACCTCCGAGAAAAAGAGTTGAATGGCCGCTGTGATTATGGAGACTTATCGCAGAGGCTAGGCTCTTCTTAAGCTTGGAAATATCGCTAGTTTCTTTGACGTTGCCATGGTCACACACTTTCCATACGGCGGCTAGATCCAGACCTTGCTCTGTGAATCGATTATAAAGGCGCCCGTTGGTCGCTCGTCTCATAGCATCCGGTCCAGCTGCAGCACCACGCCGATAGGATGATGTAGCATCCCATGGCAAGCCGACAACGACGAACTCTCCCTTAGCGGTAGAACGCGTCAGACCAAAGAAGCTCTCTTGCCTTTCGAATCTGTTCTGCAATACGCCTTTCCTCCAAGACAAGCATCTATAACTATGTTTAGGTTACTCAAGATAGTTTTTCTACGCTGGAAGATTGATTTGATTCGTATCCGTCAGGAAAGCGCTAAAGCCTTAAACTATAGATTATTCTTTTCTGCTTGATGCGGGTATCCGGTAGCTCTGTCGACTGAGTTCTACAGAGCTCCAGCAAGCTGTAGGCGGAATCAATTGAAGCTTGATCTTGGTATATCAAGCAGCTCCTCCTTATCAGCGGCAATCCAATTCTCAAAGCTTGTGGAGAAAGGGTTATTGAACTGCATATGGATTAGAGAAGCCCTCAACACGCAGCGGGACATATTCACGGTCGCAAGCATCATACTGCTGGAAACTTCTAGGATAAAGGTTGGAATAGGGGTAACCAGCCCACTGGTTCGGAATATTTCAACTATAGCGAGAGCTGCTGCCACATTAAGCCAGATGGGAAGAGGGCGATTGAGACTTGGCCTCGGGGTAGGTGGATTACAGAGTCTCGTTAAGCTTGGCCTCGATGCGGCTCGATCGAGCGCTTTGATGAGGGACGCTGCAACTCTCCTAAAAAGAATCTGGAGAGGTGAAACTGTAACGTTCACCAGCGATAGATTCTGCTTAAGCAATTACTATGCGAGATACAAAGCAGGCTTTGCCACGTCCATCTACTTTGATGTGAGAGGTCCGAGACTACTTGCGCTTGCTGGAGAGGTTGCTGACGGTGTTATCCTGAGTGGACCTAAGAGGTACATGGAGAAGGCTGTGACGATTGTCGATCAAGGACTGAGAAGACGGAGGCGGCGGATGAAATCTTTTCGCTTCATCGTATGGGTTCCAACAGTCATCGTTGAGAAGAAGTCTGACCTATACTTAGCTAGAGAAGCGGTCGCAACGGTCCTCGCCGATACTCCTGAAGCAGTATTAGAGATGGCTGACATTGCGCAAGAGAGGGTTAAGCCGATAAAGGCTATGATAGCTGAGAAAGGTGTCAAAAGAGCATCTCGCTTAGTAGCCGAGGACCTGCTTGATGAGGTAGCCATATATGGAAGCCCAGGACAGGTCGCCCTTGATCTGAGATCTCTAGAAAAGTACAGGGTAGATGAAGCGGTCTTCGGGCCGCCGTATGGTAGAGAACCAGCTGAAGCGATCGGCAAGATGGTGCAAGCATGGAAAAAGCTGAAATAGATTTCGGTATCGGCTTGAATGCGTATGAGGCTGTTGAGGAGATAGCTGGGAAATCTGTAGAGGCTGAGAGGTTGGGGCTAGATTATGTATGGATCGGCGATTCCCCCCCTCACCTTTACTACTCGTCGGTAGCAGCAGCTGTAGCTTCCCGAACTAGACGGATACGGATAGGGCTAGGTCTGCTGAGCCCGCTACTTCACACTCCTGATCAAATATCTGGTAGCGTAATTCCTTTGATAGAAGCTTTCGGAGACAGGTTTGAGATCTGCCTCGGCGTAGGAGACAGAAGCCAACTCTTGAGAGTAGGCGTCGACACCAAACTTGCAAAAGTCTGGGACCATGTGCTTAAGGCGAAGCAGAAGATAGCTAGAAGCCTCCGCGCAAGCGGCGCGTCAACCAAGATCTGGCTCGGAGCGCAAGGGCCAAAGATGCTAACGGTATCTAGGTCTTTTGATGGGGTATTGATGAACTACGCCTCCCTAGGAATGATAAAGTGGGCGATAGAAAAGGTCAAGCCTGATGCTCAGAAGGATTTTGACTTCGGCATCTACGCGCCCTCCTATGTCTACGGGAAATGGCGTCCTCAAGCCTACAGACTTCTATGTATTGCGTCAGCTGTCGTTGCATTGGGTGCGCCAGCGGCTGTTCTAGATGAATTTGGGTTGGGCAAACGGCTACAGAGGGCTAGGGAAGAGCACGAAGCTGGGCTCAGGATCGAATCCGTAGTAAGGTACGTTCCTAGCGAAGTTGTGGACAGTTTCTCGATTTACACTCCTTCCTCTAGGTTGAGTGGCTACCTGAGAGAGCTAGGCGATCTGGGTATAAGCCACATAGTGTTTGGATTCCCTCAGAACCTCTCCAAGGTAACTATCAGAGATTTGGCTAGCGCGCTTCCCAACCGGTAGCGGGATGGATAAGCCTGAGTAAGCTTATATAGGCTGATTTAGTATTCCTAGTAATTGGGGTGCCTCGGAAATCTCATTCCGTTTTGGTTACTTGACTCTTAAGCAGAGAGCCTTCTGGACACTGAGGAAGAACGGTGCCAGCCAAGTGGAGGTCTCTAAAAAATTCAATGTGACTCCTCAGACGGTGAATAAGGCTTTCAACGCAATAGATGCGAAGATCTCGAAGGCGCTTTCTGAAGCAGCCAATGTGAATAGATTAGAGATTAGAAGGATGAATACGAAGCAAGGCTATCTCCTCGGATACAGTTTCGCTTTGAACAAAGAAGCTTTGGTTACATTCTCTTCAAGGAACGGTGTCCAAGTCTGGTACAGAGGTGAAGGCGGCTGCGAGAGTTGTGGTTGGCAGAGAAGTTGTAGAGAAGTGCTATTAGGCGAGGCTGAGGAGAGGGGAATTAAGCTTCCGGAAAGAAGCGCAAAGATAGAGCCCTCCCAGCTTGCAGATTACCTATTCGACAAAATCTTGGAGGCGCAAGAATGAAAGCCAATAGATCCTTCTTCATGGATTGGTGCAGGCAGCCTGAAAGGATTCATATACCTCAGCTTCGACAGAAGCTTCAGCTACCGATGCTGATGTCAGCACTTCTTGTTTCGAGTTTGGCGGTTAGTCTCTATTGGACTTCGATGCCCCCTAGAACCTCAGCGCCGCCCGCTCCACCTTTTGGAGTTGAGATTGAAACTATTCCCGCGGTTTCAAATAATGTAACGTTGACGGAAGCTGGCTCAGAGATCAACGTGAAGAGTAGCCACGCGACGATATCAACTCCACATTTCGAGATTGACTTGACTTATCCAAATGCGACGAAGCCAGCAGAGTCTATCTCGATCTCCATGAAGGCTACAGCTAAAGGGACTGCACAAATCAGAGAGCTAACCTTCAACCTTGACGCGTACACTTTGGATGGAAATCTTCTCAGGGTCAGCGAGTTAACATTGGTAAACAAAAAGCTTGTGAAGAGTAGAGACTCTTGGAGTCAAACCCTCAACGTGATAGTTCCATCGGATACACCTAGAAGTACTTTAATCGGTAGCTTCTCTGAAACTTGGGATGAACCGATCTACTACGTTATCGTCGTCTACAATGATACCGCTCCAGTCGTGATCGACTGGTGGTGGTACTGGGACCCCGCGCCCTATTACTGGTGGAGTCGAAAAGGCGTTTGGCCTTACGGATACTACTACGACTTCAAGACCATCTCAACATTATCGGAACCGATTGCCTTAAGCTACGTCTTAGCTACGACACCGGAATATGTTAAGCTGAAGTCTGAAGAAGAGGCTTTGGCTGCTGAGTATATGGATTTAGAATCGATGTACAATGGTTTGGCTTCAAAGTACAACAGCCTATCTAGCGAGTACAATAGCACAAGTAGGGATTTGAACGAGTTGAAAGCAATTTATGAAGCAACGGTTCTTGAGCTGACAACTACACGTAACTATATGTACATCTTCGTAGCCTCAACCTTAGCACTTGCAGCTTTAGCAATCCTCTTGATTGCGCTGAGAAGAAGACCAACCAAAAAGCCGGAGGAACCGCCGCAAACAGCTCAAGCAAAGGTCACGTAAGATGAAATCTTCCACTGGCAAGGCATATGTTTCCTGTGGAGCCAAAAGTATAAATAGGATTGAAGCAGAAGGCATAGGATGCTGCCCAACCGAAATAGGAGTAGATTTGTCGGTCAGGCTTGCGAACCAGGGTTTGCCTTGGCTCGTCATATGGACCGATGAACGCTCGGCAAAGGTGGCGTGAAGCTAGCGGGAAACCGCAGAAGCTCCACAGAGGTCGAGTGTGGGAAAACCAGCGCGGAGGAAAGAGGGAAAGATCACGCTTCCCCGCGGAGGGAGAGCCACATCTGCTTCGAAAGTTGGGCAGTCACTTTCTAATCACATCCCAGTAGGCTAACACAGATTCTCCATAGGTTTCAGGGTCGAACTCCCTCACGTATCCGCTATCCACATCGATCAAGAAGATTGAGTGAATCCTAGCGGCCGCGATCTCTTCCAAAGCTATTGGCGGGTTCCTATAGTAACGGTCACATAGTCTCTTCGCCTCCGCAATCTCTTCGTGGCTTCTCAGTCTAGGAGGCTTCAGGAACAAGGATGGAATTGGAAGAACCTGATATAGCGGAGAGCCTAAGCTGAACTTGTCCGCGAACGCGCTGTATCTGGCTATCTTGCTAGCAACCCTAGCTGAATAATAGCTAGTAGGATCCAAAGCGTGTTCAGGAGGAATAAAACCAGTCTCAATCTCAACCACAGCCTTCCCATCTCCCTTGATGCCGAATAAGTCGCACACAAGCGTCCCGTCCACGGGGTGCTCAACATCAACCTCATAACCCTTCAAGATCAGATGCTTAGCGCAGATAACCTCCATAGCCGAATGATTAATCTTGACTAGGTTCTGCCTATGCATCTCAACCAACTTCTCCCTTATAGCTTCCAGCTTGCTGAATGAAGGATCGCTTCTGTTAGAGACAAGCTTCAAAAGAAGACTGCCAAGATCGCTTCCGAATTTCTCGTCGTCCATTGGATCTTACACATAGAGAAGAACGCCCAGAAGATGCATATAATCAATACATATACTCAAGAAAACTGAACTTTGCCTCTTAATAGATGAACTGCCGCATCACATCTCATACTCTAGCCCTCATTGCCCATGCTCAGACTCTTTAAGCACCCGAATTAAAGTCGAGGGCCCGACAACGAATAACTGATTTTAGAGCACTTGCCTTTTCATTGCCATCAAGGATTCGTTTTTCACATCCGGAAACCAGATGGAAAGCGTACAACCTTTAAACAGTTAGTTCACGGATTCTGATCATGAAAAAGTGGGCTATTTCGTAAATGTTTATATGGGTACAAAAGCCGACAATCGTGTGGGTGAATAAGTGTGGGTAAGACGAAGTTGGATCAGAGGGGAAGAATCCTGATTCCTTCAACCGAACGAGAGAAACTCGGTCTCAAGCCCGGAACAGAGTTCGAGGTTTATGAGGAGAAAGGTTTGCTCCTGCTCAAGCCTCTGATTGCAGAACCGGTCAGAGTGAGATCTGGGAAGCGATATTGGAGTGAAAGCGCTTTCCTAGATGCAGGAGAGGCGACCTTTGGTGAGTAGAGAGAGAAGAATACTCGATGTCAATGTGCTGGCGACCTTCCTGGTCTTGGACCATCCCGCTCACAATTACGTCTTCAAAGTCGTAGAAGAAGGGCTGAGAGGTGTCTACATTCCGTTAATAATGGATATTCTTCCAGTAAGAGCGCTTTGGATAATGACCAAAAGGTGGAAGTGCGATGAATCAGAAAGTATAGCGGCGATTCGACATTTCCTGAATGAGTATGATTTGCCAGAATATTTTGCACTAACTAGAGAGACTCTCTCAAAGAGCTTCGAGTTAGCAGAGCAACTGAGACACGATGTCTATGACTGCATCTATCTCGCTGCCGCTGTTCAGGAGAAAGCGTCAGCTATAGTTACAACAGACAGGGACTTTGAAAAGCTTTGCAAAAACTTAGACCTCACATATCTAAACCCAGTTCCATCTAAAGTATTTAGACATCTCAAAGAATGGAATCGATCAAAGCAGTCGCGTTCTGGCGCTGTATCACCGATACGTCCGTAGTCTTTGTTGATAGTTCGCCTAGTGGTTTATAAGAGCGTTCTTTATCAGTCCAAAATAAGTGCGTCGTTCAGAATCTCGCTGTATTGATCCAGATCCTAATAATTGTTCAGTCTAGCCGCTTGATAGAGTATTCTCTATCTCTTGTTCAGCATTGTCCGCTTTGATGAAGATCGGCACATTCTCCATCCCGGTCGCTATATAGCTCGAAAGGAGCCATTCACCAGGCGCAAACTCCAGAGTCTTCTCCAGAATACCTTGATCGATAGTGAATGTGCTACTGACAAGGTTCCGGTCGTATGGTCTAGGCATAGGGCCGACGAAGTATGTATGCAACTGTTGAAGCGCATTAGTGTTCAAGTAGGCGATTCTTTGTGTGGCGATGCACCCTCCCAGCCCATACTTTCTACCTTGACGTAGAAAAGTCTCGACGCGTTCTGTGCACTCGCGTTCGATACCGCGTGCTTTATCGTAGGCTGGAATAAACTCTTGAGCTTCATCGAAGACGAATAGGATAGAAGGATCGACCTTGAACTCCTTCTTTCGATTAGCGAGAACGTAGCTGCTCAGGTCTATAGCGAGTTCCTTGATTATGATCGGGTCAGCGATCGACAAACATAGGAGACGTGTATTTCCCTCAAGCAAAGCCATTACCTTCTTCAACGTGTAAGCTTTAGCGTCTACTTCTTCAGGCAACTCCTTTCTCTCAAGTATCTCGCGCAAGGTAGACCTCGTCTTAGCCCAAGCATATAGATTGCTCTTCTCGCTCACCCTGAACTTGTCAGCAGCATCGCTAGCAGTCACGTTAAGATAATCTACGAATTCATTACTTATCGGCTGACTCTGCTCAACCCTCTTCTTCCTAACGTATTCTGCTATAGCTCTATGGATCTCATCTATAGCGTTCAAGTAATTCGGTTTGTCAGCGCTATCCAGTCTGAATGACTCAACCTCATCTAAGACACGTTGATAAGTTGGAACTGTCACAGTCGGCTTCACATAGTAACCTACCCTATCCAAGTCGAGTACCTTCTTGAACGTGCTCAGCGCTCGTTCATCCTTCTCGAAAACTCTAGGCTTAACCACAATCCTATACAGCTGATCCGCGTCTTCGACCGCTGTCTCAAAAATGATTTTTGACGGAATCTTCTCATCAGCGACAACGTCTTGGAGAAGGAACGGATACTCCATAGAGATATCGAATATCACAACCTTCATGTCCTTTGTATGATAGAGGAGCCGCCTCAATAGATTCGATAGAAGGTTAGATTTGCCGCAGCCTGTGAATCCGAATATGCCGAAGTGGTAGCGGACCAACCTCTCGAAGTCAATGTAGATAGGAATTCTCTGCGCCTCGGCCTCAAACATCTTTACTGTGCCTATACGCGGGTCTTCACGAGCTCTTTCGCTAGTCAAGATCTTACGCCAAGGCCTGCCCATCCGTTCAAGTATCGCGCGATTGTACATTTGATGAATTGTATCCCGATTGAGGATGTGCACTTGTTCAGCGATCACAGGATATGTAAACCCTTTCACATACTCTAGGTCTCCATTCTCATCTACCGCTAGGTCGTAGTTCAATGGAATAGCAGCTATCTGAATCATCATAGTAGCCTTATCATCAGTTGCCCAATCCTCAACCGTCTGCTCGATAATCTCAAACTGATACGGATAGTACGCGTGGTCAGTCAAACCCTTCAAACCATAATGCTCAGGACCTATCCTAGAAATCTCAAGTAGAGTAAATCGTCTCGAGCCTCCGGTCTTGGACTTAAAGTTTCGAACAGCGAGGAGCATACCCTCCTCAAGAAGGCCCATCAAATCCCTCTGGTACTCAGCCTTGATCCGACACTCATACTTGGCTGATATGCCAGTCGCTTCAGACGGAACCTCAGCCCTTCTAACAGGAAGGACTGAACTCAACCTTGCGTTGAATCGTCCGTCAAGATCGGTGAAGTATTTCTCAAGGTCCCCTTCTTGCATACTCAACCTCAGCTCTCCTCTCCCTAAAAGTGTTCATATAGAATGAGAATCCTCTCAACTTCGGATTGTTCATCAACCAATGACCGGTCGCCTCTATAATCCCTTTGACCCTCTCCCTTTGCCCCTTGGCTATCTTATCCGCTATGAACAAAGGCTTATTGTGACCGAAGACCTCTGGGATACTACGCGCCCCCATAGCCCTTAAGATGACCATGAGCAAGTTCTGAAGCCTGTTCTGAACCTTCTTATCACGATAAAGGACCACTTCAACAGGCTCAATGGCGCCACCATACTCGCTGAGAAACTTGACTGTAGCATCAAGATCGAACTCTGGATAAGCGAGCCGATCGATGAAGAGCACGTTGCTCCTAAGCATGGGGTCCCTCTTGGCGCAATCCAATTGGATGTAACTCTTCAGGAATAGCCTCCCGGGAATTATCTTGTCTCTGATAGCTCCAGAAACAAATCCTCTACGATTTTTGAAGTCTGGAACGATCAGTTGGAATGCTGAATCATACTCTATTAGAGACCACGGAATGGGGATCTGCTGACAATTGAAGAGACTGACCGCTTGCAAAAGCATCCTATCTGTGCTTGGAATCTGTTCAAGCTTCTCGCGGTCGATATGCCATATACCCTCGGTTACACATACAGGGATCAGATGACTTTTGAAGTCCCTTGCAGTCGTATCTTTCGTGATCCCGACGAGTAGAGCACCTCTAGTCCAACACTCCTCCATCAACATATACAAGCAATAGAGGCAGAGAAACGCGAGATCCTGTGTTGTAAGCCATTGATAGCCCCGACCCTTGTTCAAACGCATAGGATTGCCGCCAGCCCCTTGGAACAATTGATCCCCGATCGTCCTCACAAGCTTCTTCAGACGACTCCAACTATTCGCATATCGAGGGCTAAGCCTGTATCGGCCAGCGCTTTCAAGAATATAGCCTTCTTCCACAGACTTCTTTAAGTATTTGAGGACCCTTTCAGCCCGATCTCGACTCTTTACGCTAAGCCCCTCACAGATCTCCTCAAGAGTCATCGAAGTTCCTTTCGCTTGCAACAGATAGATCGTTGCGTAGCGGACGTAGTCTCCTCTAGCAGGAGGAGTCCCAAGCTCCTTGTTGATGATATAGTGTCTACCATAAGCCATCTCATTCACATCAATCGGCACGCCATCAATCTGAAAGCCGAAAATGGCTCCTTCAGTCTTCCACCTATGTCTGCGAGAAGTATCGTACATGAGACTCGTTTGAGTATTCGACAAACTCTTATCCAACAGCAGAATCTTCACACCCTCCTCGGCGACAAGCGTATAGGCCAGATAAAGTTCCGAGAAAGTCATGATCCAACTCGCTATGCTTGAGTTGTCGACAACCGCTTGCTCGGTCAAAGGCTTGGTCACAGTGACATGGCCCGGCCCACTCAACTCCATAATCGTTTGGTCAATCTCAGCGATACGATCAATGTAGACTGGAACGCAGCTCGAAACTCCGTGACCACGCTCGATAAAATCACTTGCATACTCTACTCTCGGTGGACCGTCTGCTTTGAACTCAATCGTTCCAGTCGAAGCGTAAGCGCCTCCCCAGAAGATCGCGAGACCGGAGACCAAACGCTGATCTTGAGAACCGTCTACAGCGGCAAACTTAACACTTGCCGAGCCGAATAGCTTCTTGGCAACATCGTACGCCCCAGCATAATCGAATTCAGTCACTATAAGTTCAGAGAGCAGATCCTCGTACAATTCAGTCGCTGACTCAAGTTTAGTCTTGGACTCATCAACCTGCTCCTCAGCTCCAAACCTCAAGACTTCACCTAAACGCCTAACATGTAAACTCAACAGTGAGGACAACGTCTACTCCACCTATTCGAGAGAATGTCTCTCATTGCGTATAATATAAGGTTGAGAGAGGAGCAACTGCTTTGTAAGTGTATAAAGAACCTTAAAGGTAATGCGAATAGAAGAGACTGAAAAGATAAACCTGGCTTGACAGTTGCAGTTTGACTCTAGAAAAAATAGATATTAGTGTTTCAGCCGATATTTCACGGGGGGTTTAACATGGTTTTAGATGTAGTGTGTAAGATGGAAGTAGATGAAAAGACTGCAAAG
>CAZHMI010000004.1:2835-12155 GCA_964533795.1 uncultured Candidatus Bathyarchaeia archaeon | reverse complement strand
AAGGGGAAGACCTACTACTTCTGTGCCCCGATGTGCAAACAGAAGTTTGACAGAAATCCGGAGAAGTATGTCAAGTCCGCATAGTGTACGCGTGGAGATACTGAGATGGAAAAAGAGGCTTATCAGAAAGGCGACTTGGTAGAGAATGAGGTATTCAAGGAGAGAATCAATCGTGCCTGCGAGTTGATGGGGAAAGCAGGGCTTGACGCGATTCTCTTGATGAAGCCTCAGAACATGACCTACCTTCTAGGAAACGGGAGACTATGCGCTTTTGGAATAGTAGCGAAAAGCGGAGCGAGCTACGTGGGAGTCCCGAAGACCGACGTCGAAGACACGAAGAAGGGCTGCGCATCTGAACACATTCTAGGATTCGAAGATGAAGTGGAGATGCTACATTCACTTATGCACATCTGGAAGGAACTGAGCTTAGAGAAAGGGAAGGTCGGAGTGGAGAATACTTTTTTGAGAGTCTCGATGCTTGAGATGTTCAAGCATCCACACGCCAAGCCAGAGAATCTTGAGTTCACAGACGCAACATCGATAATGACCGATCTGCGAATCATAAAATCGGTTGAGGAGATTGGAAAGATCAGGAGGGCTTCAAGAGTAGCTGACAAAGCGATGGATGCAGCGGTCAGAGCGGTGAAGCCAGGTGTCACAGAAACGGAAGTTGCTGGAGAAGCAGAGTACACGATGAGAAAGAACGGCGCCGAGGAGTTTTTCAGGACATACGTGGCTTCAGGCCCCAGATCTTCAATAGCTCACGGAGTGGTGGGTCATAGAAAGCTAAAGAAAGGCGACATGGTTATGATCGACCTTCACCCAACCGTTGATGAATATCACGCGGATCTCTGCCGGACAATATGTGTCGGAAAACCTTCTCAAAAACAGCGAAAAGCCTTCGAGGTATACCTGAAGGCCCAAAGAGCTACGGTACAGGCTGCTGGTCCGGATACAACCATGACGAAGCTTGAGAACATAATGCATGAGATATTTGAAAAGGAAGGATATGAAGAGTATTTCGTAGGTCCTCCCATACACGGCGTCGGATTGGACTTTGAAGAGCCGCCTCTGCCAGCTGGACATGCTTTCTTTCACGGCGAGGAACCGAAAGATGAATTGAAGCCTAGGATGGTCGTATCAATCGGCAACTGTGGACTATACCTTGGTGAGTTTGGGGTGAGGATAGAGGATACGATTGCGATAACTGAGAAAGGTCACGAGGAGCTTACAAGATATCGTATAACCTTGTAAAATGGTTGATTGCTCAAAAGTAAACCAGCGCCATACTCCCATCAGCCGGAACGGACCACTTAGCAGGCATAATTTCTAAACTGGGATCCGAACCCGTCTTATATCCTTTTTTCTCACATCCGCGGATTCTGTTTAATTGAATCATCTGCTGGATCGACGTGAATTACACAATGCTTACAGCCTGTCTCTCCATTTACTCTTTCCTCAACCTCATGTGCTATTCTGTCTGCTTCTTCTACTGGTGTGCCTTTCGCCACCTCTATGTGAAAACCTGTGTGAACGACATCTGGCCCTACATACTCGGCTCTCAAATCATGGATGCCCAAAACACCTTTCACTGATTTGGCGGTCGACTCAACTTTTTCTATGAATTGCTTACTAGGGGCTCTGCCCACGAGGTAGTGTACGTTGTCCTTGAACAGGTATACTCCGCTCAAAGCGATGATTATGGCTACGATTGTGGAAGCTAACGGGTCAGCTAGGTAATATCCTTGCGCAACGAGGGCTACAGCTATTAATGCAGCCATGTAAGAAAACTCGTCTTTGAATAGTGCGACGAGTTGCGCTTTTATTGAGGCGCCTTTTGCCTCAACTCTTGAAATGTCTATAATCGGAATGGCTACCACAAACATGCCTACAAAAATAACTATAAAGGCTAGATTTGTATTTTGGAATTCGCTTGCCTCGGCTTGGAAGAATCTTGGAATGGCTTCTCGAAATGTTTCGAAGCTCATGAAAGAAATTAGAATTGTAGCTGACACTAACGCTGCAACGTTTTGGGCTCTTCCGTGACCAAACATGTGAAACTCGTCTGCCGGTTTGCGCGATCAGAAGGAAGATAACAAAAGAAAAGAGGAAATCAAAAGATCGCTTAACATTTCTAACGCTTGGGCTAATAGTACTAGAACGTTTGTCAAAAAGTACGTTGCCAATTGCAGAGCGACCAGCATTAAGTAACCTACCAGAGCAATCTTTATGCCACGCGTTTCATTGGTGTGTTCAGTCATCCAAGGCCGCCCTAACCAAGCTATATTGAGTTGGTGGCGCACGATCACTCCAACAACACTGTTTCACACGTTACCTATATCTTGTTTCTTTTTCACGGCAGAGTAGCGTTCCAGCGAGTCTCTCCCATCGCTTTCCCGATTTCAAGAAGTTCCCGTTCGCTTACGAATCAGATCTGCTTGAAGCAAAAAGCGTGAAGCAACGTCAAGCGCTCTAATCGTAATGTTAAAGGCTTTGGTGAATCTCTTTGGCTTTCCTGTTGGCGAAAAGGAGCAACACCCCATCGAGCAACCAAGACATTCTAGAACACTCGCTTTCGCAAATATCGCCTCAACACAAATTCTTCAGGAAGACTTTTGAGGACTCAGCTAAGTAGAAGATGATGGGTATTACGTAAATGTCAGGATCGAGAAATGTTGAGACAGCCAAACATCACAGAGTCTCGCTTCCGGAAGCGCTGAAGCTCGCCAACATCAAAATCGGATTCGGAATAGGAGATGTAAAGGTAGCTGCGTTCGATGAGGCTGGAATACTGTTCAGAGGAGACTATGAGAATGAGAAACCATTGCGTTTTCGTCTTATAGAGGATGAGGGCCAAATCGTTGTCGGCGATTGGTCCTCGACAAACTGGCTTCCATATTTCTGGTACTTCTTCGGCGACTGCCACATCGAACTCAACAAACGTATCCCGTTAAGGATTGCAATCGATGGCAGGCTCGGTGATACAGACCTCGACCTCTTTGAATTGAGACTTCAAGATTTACGCGTACGCAATCTACTCGGCGACTTGGACATCCAACTTCCTCAAGCAGGATCGATATCCGGCTCGATTGAATCTACGCTCGGCGACATCACCTTAGCCGTTCCTCGCGCACTAGGAGCCCGAATTAGACTTGGCTCAGCCCTTCTAGGTAAATGCCGCGTTGAAGGGGATCTATTCGAGAGGCATGGGCCCGAATACATTTCAAAGGGCTTCGAGAAGGCTGAGAATCGCGTTGACCTCAGAATAGACTTTCATCTCGGTGACCTACGGATAATAAGCATATAGCTCAAGCGGTAGCGCTTATGCCTATACGCAAATTGCTGTACCTCTCTCGCAGAGATGTAGAGAGGACGAAGCTGCCGACGACGACGATCATCAACCTTGTCGAACAGGCTTTTCGAGAGAAGGGAGAAGGAAATGTTGAAGTTCCGCCCAAACCCGGAATCCACCCTCAAAAGGATGCTTTCATCCATGCCATGCCAGCGCTCCTCTCAAGACTTAAAGCTGCTGGAGTAAAGTGGGTCAGCGGATTCCCAGAGAATCCTACGAAAGGTCTTCCATACATAACTGGGTTAATAATACTCAACGACTTGGATACAGGGCTTCCGATTTGCATTATGGATGCAAGCTGGGTGACAGCCATGAGAACAGGAGCCGCTACCGCAGTCGCAGCGAAGTATCTCGCACGAAGAGACTCACAGACATTGGGGATACTAGGTTGCGGGGTTCAAGGCAGAAGCAATCTTGAATTCCTCGCTGTTAAATTTAACGAGCTTAAGGAAGTCAAAGCCTATGACATTAACGCTGAGAACTTGAAGAATTATGTTAAGGAGATGGCTAAGAAGTTCAGATTGAAGATTAAGCCGGTGAACTCTCCTAGGGAGGCTGTTGAAGATTGCGACATAGTCGTAACTGCTGGCCCGATATTGAAGCGCCCAAATCCTGTGATAGAAGCAGAATGGTTCAAAGATGGCGGATTCGCTTGCCCATTAGACTACGACTCATACTGGAAGCCTGAAGCAATGCATTCAATGGACAAATTCTGCACCGACGACCGCGAGCAATTACTTTACACGAAATCAACCGGCTATTTCCAAGACATTCCGGATATCTACGCTGATCTGAGCGAAATCATCGGAGGAAGGAAGCCGGGTAGAGAAAGTGAAATGGAGAGGATTATGTCGATGAACCTTGGCCTTGCAATTAACGATATGGCAGTAGCTACGGAGATCTATCGGGTGGCAAAGAAGAAAGATATAGGGATTTGGCTTACTCTATGAGGCATAGCTTCTAGCAGCGAAGAGATTATCTTCTAGAAGATCTGTACAGAGAGCCCGCTATGATCAGTATCCCTATGAAGATTAGGATAATGTACCAGAGATCTATCTGTATCCTGTAGTACTGCTGCAAGAGATAGACGAATCCAACAATTATTAAGAATATGCCGAAGATCAAGCCACCCCAGTGGCGAGGCAGACCGAAACACATCTCCTCCTCTCGCCTTGACCTTCCAACACCAGTCGAATAGAGCGGCTGCCCACATTGAATACAGCTCTGAGCAGTATCCTCATTCTTAGCGCCGCACTTTACGCAATACACCGTCATATAAATGCCTCCAGTGTCAATAGTTAGTCTTCGTATCGATATTAAATCATTCTACTCAACCTTCAATCGGTTTGAGTATTCGCGGACGTAGAAAGCCATAAATCGAAGCTTCAGCGCTATTCACGGAAAGGTAAGGAACACCCTGTGTCAGCCGGATCAAAACCTGAACTCGAATCAAGATTTGGCGCCATTTCATTCGGGGTTTTCCTCATAATAGTCGCAGTAACTTTCATGTACCATCCTTGGCTACCTTCAGAGATATTAGCCTACTTCAGAAGCTTTGGGAGATTCGGTCATCCAGTTGTGCCGCCTCCGATACTGTTCAAGCCCGCCATCTTCTTTGCATATATTCTAGGCGTATGGCTACTAGTCTTGGCGGCGATCAGAGCAGCGGCTCGTGTCGGAGGAGTTTCAAGCGATGCAGCTGGCGGCGTTTTCTGGATCTCTAGCGGGTACCTCTTCGGACTATATATCCAAGGAAGGATTTCTGCATGGATGATTGTACCTATCATAATCATTTTGATAGGCATTCTGGTCACGATTAGTTCCCTCGTGAAAGCCATACTTCATCGGTAGAAAGGTCGGCCTCTCGAACTGAATCATCGTCTCGCGATTTGGAGCTCTCAGTAACGCGTAACTTGCTTAAGAAGAGGTGCGACCGTGAGAGTAATGTTCATCGAACCCCCGAAACACTTTTGGTTCCTGATGGGAGAGTACCTGCCGCCTCCTCTGGGAATTCTCCAGCTAGCAGCATATCTTGAGCGGGAGAACCGAGACGCTGAGATAGAAGTTGTTGACTGTCAAGCTGAATCACTCGACTGGAAAGGGCTAGAGCAGCGAATTGGATCATTCGATCCCGATGTCGTCGCATCAAGTGGGCTCGCCACTTGTAACACCTATTTGGTCGCTCGAACCTTAGCGACCGCGAAGAAGGTGAAGCCCAATGTTCTCACCGTAGCCGGAGGTCAGCATTTCACCGCAACAGCCAAAGAAAGCTTAAAGGAATATCCTGAGATCGACGTTATCGTCCGCGGCGAAGGTGAACAAACTCTCGCGGAACTGATTCGATCAGTGTCTGAAGGAAAATCCTTCTCTCGAGTGCGAGGAATATCCTTTAGAAGCAATGGGGAAATAGTGGAAAATTCGACAAGGCCTCTGATCGAAGACCTAGACACCCTCCCATTTCCCGGGTACCACTTCGTCAGAGACTCAATACGCAAGTATCATTTCACGATGATGGCAGGTTCAGATATCGTGTACGTGATAATTGAAGGATCTAGAGGATGCCAACATCACTGTTCATTCTGCACGCAATGGAGACATTGGGGAGGTAGATATCGTTTCAAATCGGGAAGACGGGTCGCCGAAGAAATGGAGTTTTGCTATCGAGAGTTCGATAGCAAGTTCATCTGGCTGACCGATGATGACTTCACTCTAGGGAAACGAGCAAGCGATCTCTGTGACGAGATCTTGAAACGCGGACTCGGAGATGAGATAATGTGGTTCGTTCAAGCCAGATGTGACGACGTCGTCAAACATAGGGATTTGATATCGAAGATGAGGAGAGCGGGGAACCGTTGGATACTTTTGGGAGCCGAAAGTCATAGCAAATCCATCCTTCAATCACTAAACAAGAAGCTAGATCCTGAAGAAACGAGAGAAGCTGTCAAAATACTTAAGGAGAACGACATATTCGCCCAGACAACATTCATCGTGGGCCATCGCGAAGACTCGGCTGAATCTATAGCAAACCTCAGAGAATTCGTGAATGATGTGAATCCAGACCTAGCGATCTTTATGCTCCTAACACCTTTCCCTGGAACAGAGACTTGTAGGTTGGCTGTCGAGAACAAGTGGATCGAAGACTTCAATTGGGCCGACTACGATATGGTTCATCCAATAATGCCAACAGAGAACTTGTCAAGAGCGGAATTGCAAGAAGAACTGTATAGTTGCTACCGAGACTTCTATGGATCATGGAGAAGACGCTTAGAAGGCATCTTCTCATCGAATCAGCTTAAGAGGAGAACCTATAGGTATATGGCGACGAGAGGAATCTTGAATCAGATTAGAGGCAAAGCATAGTAGAGAAGTTGCTATGACTCGAATCGGCGGTAGCAATCTCACTGTACTATCTCTTATCAGCGTATCCCTGATCGGACTAGTCTTGGCGTTAATGCTTCTGCTCTACACGCCAACCAGCCAGGACTTCCCTTGGCGACGCCCGATCGTCGGTTCAACGTACGCATCAATCTGCGTCCTTGGAGCCATCGCCGTATTCTTCCCGAAGAAGTGTTCACAAACACTCAATCCCAAAAGCTGGAGGACGGCTCTAACGACTACCGACGGCGCCTTACAGCCTGAGGAGAGAGAAACGACAAATCTCTTCGGATTAAAATTGACGCACGGACATCATCCTAACTGCGAGAGCTTCCGCGACCATGAGTTTCAAATCGGAAACAAGACATTCTGCGCGGGATGCACAGGACTGCTCATAGGCGCCTTGATCTCTCTCATGACAGTTTCAGCTTACTTCTTGAGCCCAGTTCGACTTGACGAGGTAGCGATCCCTCTAATCGGATTGGGCTTCATAGCTGTACTTGCTGGTTTGCTGACGCCATTCTTCATAACTGGGCGGAGTACTACAAGACTCGCCATGAATGCACTCCTAATTCTAGGGATGTCCTCGATCCTAGTCGGAGCTGATGCATTGCTACACAGCATAGAAATCGATCTATACCTAATCTCTCTCGACGTACTGTGGCTTACGACTAGGATATCGCTCTCCCGAGTAAGCCACGAAGGAATCTGCACATACTGCATGCGAAAATGTATTCCATAGAAAGACAAATGACTATCGACGAGGGTAACTGACAACAGCCCCTACGACTATAGCCACGCCGATTACGAGCAGAAAGACGTACCACATTTCCCCCCAAGCTATCCCGTAAATCCGCTGAGCGAGAAACGCGAAACCTATTAGGATCAACACTACGCCGACCACAACAGAACCCCAAGGTCCTCGCCCACCAAAGCACATCTCTTCCTCCCTTCTAGATCTATGAGTACTTGTCACGTAGAGCGACACACCACATTGAACACATCTTTGAGCGGCATCCTCGTTCTTCGCCCCACACTTCTGGCAATAAACCATACGATCGGCCTTCTCTCAGAAAGCGTAATTCCAGTTTGACACTAAACGCTTCCAAGTCTTTAAGAGTATTTTGGTTAATGCTCGCCTGAAGCAAATTTCACTCCGAATCTAAACATCGAAACTGGAGGCGGGATTTCTTTCTGCCAACAACTGAGAGTGATGAAAAGCCTTATCTTCTTAACAGAAACAAGGAAAGTTGCTTCAAGGTGAGAGATTCGCCTTCTGGAAGCATAAAGACAGAACAAGAAGCCGAGGACTTCATTCTAGGATGTACCTTCATGGGAACTGGCGGAGGAGGAGATCCAGCCATAGGCTTGAAGTTCCTTCTTGGGAACCTCATAGAGGGACGTGAGATAAAATGGATAGATGTAGATCAAGTTGCTGATGACACTTGGACATGCACACCGTTCTATATGGGGTCTATCGCGCCTCCATCGCCGGATGCTAAGAAGAGGATGAAGCAACTCGGACTGGTTGAAAGGAAGTATGAGAACAGTCTGATAAATGCGATTAAACAACTGGAAAAATACAAGGGAGTCAGCATACAGGTTATTGTTCCAGCAGAACTTGGAGGGATAAACACCCCGAGCCCACTGGATGCAGCAGCAAGGCTTGGCTTAGCGGCTGTAGATGGAGATTATGCTGGACGAGCCATCCCTGAGATTGGTCAAGCGACCCCGGTCCTATACGGTAAGAAGCTCTGCCCTATTACAAGCGTTGATACTTGGGGAAACACTTGCATAATAGACGACGCAGTCAACTACGATGTCGCAGAAGCCATTGGAAAGATGATAAGCACAGTCGCGTATGGTCTATGCGGTCAATCAGGCTTCACTATGCCCGGCAGAGAAATGAAGGAAGCGGTCGTCCAAGGAACCCTAACCGAATGCTTGAAGCTAGGAGCAGCCATCCGCAAAGCAAGAGAGAAAGGAGCAAACCCAGTTCAAGCAGCAGTCGAAGCCATAAACGGTTGGCTCCTGTTCAAAGGCAAAGTTTCAAAGAAAGAGTGGGAAGACAGGCAAGGATACATGTACGGAGTACACGCCTTCAAAGGAATCGACGAGTACAGAGGCCAACATTCAAAATCTGGTTCAAGAACGAGAACCATATCTCATGGAAAGACGATCGACCCTACGTCACAAGCCCAGATATAATGGAGGTAGTCCAGCTTAAAACGGCATCTCCGATAACGAACACCAACCTTAAGGAGGGAGACACTGTAGCTATAATCGGAAAGAAAAACGAAAAGTACAGGACAGAGAAAGGCTTACAAGTGCTCGGTCCAGCTCACTTCGGCTTCAAACTCAAATACACACCAATAGAAAAACTTCTCGAATGAGAAAAGTCTCTTCATCTTCTTTCGAAAAGCCTGAGATAGGTCAGATGAGCATGTTCCAATGTCTTCGTCATCTCAGCAACTTGACAAGAGGTCGATGAAGAAAGCGGCGAAATAGATTTATTGCGCCATCAACGCAGTGGGAACACCTTCAACAGAGGGAAATTGTTTCATGGAATTGAAAGGAAGCAAGACTGAGAAGA
>CAZHMI010000004.1:0-2735 GCA_964533795.1 uncultured Candidatus Bathyarchaeia archaeon | reverse complement strand
AGAAGAGTTCAGTGATAAAATGGAAATTTAGAAACTGCGGTTGCATTCAAGAAGGCGCTGAAGCTCCAAGTGCCCAACTTGCGTGCATTCCCAAAGCTTCTTCGAGGTCGGTCTGAGAACTACTGAGCAAGGGTGCTAGATCTCAGCTGGCGTACGCCAAGCATTCCAGCCAATCTAGCAACCTCAGTATCGCTCATCCAGTACGCCTTTAAGTAGTTGTAGATCTCCGTGTCGCTCATCCCTATCCGCCTAGCCTCCTTAACAGTATGCTTATACGCTTCAATCTCAGTCGGCCTATCCGCATACTCGAAACTATCATCAAAAAGCTCTTCGCCATCCATGAACTGCTTCACATGAATTAACTCATGAATCAAATCTAGATAGATCTCCTTAGGATCGCCATGCTTCAAGTAATATGTACTCACCATCAAATGGCCGTCCTCTTCGCTTACCCCCATGTAGCCCCACCTTGACGAGAAGAACTCGACCTTCAGATTGCGAAGCACCTCCTCAGTCTTGTCGCCGAAAATGCTTCTGACCGCTTCAATCTTCTCAAAGCCTTTGAAGTGGTCAGTAAATCTGCTCAATGTGATCTTAGCGCTTCGAGGAATCTTAACATCAGGCAAGTTCTTCATCAAGGTTGCCTTCCCTGATTTCAATGACGGTAGCAATAGAAGTGAGACGATCGAATCTTGCCTATATACCTTCCCAACCTAAACCCAATTTACCGAATGCTTTCAAACTTGAAAGGAATAGTCAAACCCTTAAGTGTTACACTTAGAGGGTGCACCTCTATCTTCCCCACTCGACTTCGTTGTTCATTTTTACATGAGTTGAAGAAAGATCGAACGTCACGATTTTAAGGCTAAGACGCCTTGATATGAATTCACAAGGAACTGGAGTTGAAGAAGAATGGGATCGAAAACTGTAATGGCGGTGGGCGCACATCCTGACGATATAGAGATCCTATGTGCTGGAACTTTAGCCAAATATGCGAAGCAAGGATACAGAGTAGTGATGGCATGCATAACTAATGGAAATATGGGGCACGCCGTAATCCCTCCAGAGGAGTTGGCTAAGATTCGCGAGGAAGAGGCGAGGAAGTCAGCTAAAGTCATAGGAGCTGAAATGATATGGCTCGACTTTCCGGATGAGAAGGTGTTCGATGATCAACGGACAAGACTCAAAGTTGTGGATGCTTTGAGAGTGGGTAGACCAGACATATTGATCACGCATTCACCAAGCGACTATCACCCTGACCACCGGATGACGAGCAAGTTAATCTTTGATTCAAGTTTCCTTTGCACAGTTCCACATATCGAGACGGAACATCCGTTTCACGCTAAAGTTGCTCCGATATTTTACATGGACACATTGGCAGGATTAGAGTTCCAACCGGAGATTTATGTTGATATTACGGAGACATTTGAGACGAAGCGTGAAATGCTATTTAAGCATCAGAGCCAGGTGAAATGGCTGAAGGAGCACGACAACATCGACATTCTAGAGTTTATCGAAATCATTGCTCGGTTCAGGGGCTTACAATGCAACGTCAAGTATGCAGAAGGCTTTACTAGATTAAAGGCGTGGCCGCGTATGAGTCCGGAAAGCCTAATGCCGTAATAAGAGTGGATACATTCAGCTCGATTGTCAGGTTTGGTTCTGTTTCCTAGATAATTCCTGTACCGTTTGTGCGAGCCCATGTAACATCATCTTCCAGAATAGAGTTGATGGAATCTGGTAATGATGCAAAATATTAATTGGATTCCTGAATCAGATATGTGCTGCAATTATAGTGAAGGTGGAACTGTGAAAGTTTGTCTTGCCGCCGTTCAGATGGACTGTAAACTCGGAAAGGTGAATGATAATCTTGACAAAGTCATGAAGCTAATCGATTCGGTAAAAAGTTCGATACTCGAAGGGGCCACGCTCCTCTGTCTACCTGAACTATTCTCAACCGGATACAAGCTGGAGGAAGATTTTGTTAGGGTAGCGGAAGATATTCCCGGCAGGACATCCTTAAGACTGTCCGACATCGCCAGAAACTATGGAATTTACGTTGTCGGAGGCATAGCTGAAAAAAGCGATGAGCCAGACATCGTTTATAACACCACGGTGATCATATCCCCAAAGGGTGAACTTCTCGGGAAGTACAGGAAAATCCATCTAGCAGGAGAGTTGGAACGAAGAGTCTTCACTTCAGGTCAAGACATGAGTTTCTTCGATACTCCCTTCGGCAGAGTTGGAGTACTGATATGCTACGACCAAGTGTTTCCGGAGTTGGCACGATGCCTCGCGTTAGCTAACTGTGACATCATCGCACATTCCAGCGCTTGGTATGCGACTGAGCAAGAGAAGAGCTGGATCGACCCAGGAAATTACTATACAAGTTTCTTGACCGCAAGAGCGATGGAAAACACTGTCTTCTGGGTTTCAGCCAATCACGTGGGCGTAGAAGATGGACTTATGTTTGTGGGTCAGTCATGCGTGGTAGCGCCTTGGGGCAAGACCCTCTCAATCCTAGGAGACGAGGAAGGGGTTGCTATCGCGAGGATAGACACTGAGGAATTGCGTGTATGGAGAGTGAAGTTTGCGATGTACCTGAAAGATAGGAGACCAGACCTTTATAGGCGCTTTAACGCTGACATTTCTGAGAACAGACTGCCACTTTGACTGGTGACGACGCCTCTATATGTCAAACGGGTTAGAAATTGGTCGATAGGAACGCATTCAGC
>CAZHMI010000003.1:0-43243 GCA_964533795.1 uncultured Candidatus Bathyarchaeia archaeon | reverse complement strand
ATCCGATCATGGAATAGGGCCAGCCTTCTATACATTTTTGAAATATTGAAAACAGTTGCAGAAGAATCCCCTAATATTGTTCACATTCAACATGAGTATCTTGCTTACGGTCCTAGAAAGTACAGCATACTATTTCCGGTGCTGTTGCTCCTTCTTCGGTTGCTGGCAAAACCCATAGTACTAACGATGCATAGCGTTGTTAGAAGAAACAAGTTAACAGATGATTTCTTCTTCGTCCACCAAACCGGACGTAGATTCGCCACGATAAAAAAAGCAATTATGATCGTTTTCACAAAGACAATAGTGAATCTGTCAGATGCTGTTATTGTCCACAACGACTATATGAGAAACGCTCTAGTTCAAGACTACAACATCGGACAGGACAATATAGTCGTGATCCCTCACGGGGTTGATGTTCATCTGACCGGGAAGAACTGTTTTGAAGCAAAGAAAGAACTAGGGCTGAGTCAAAAGCAAGTCCTCCTTTTCTTCGGTTTTGTGATACCAGGCAAGGGCGTAGAGGTTTTAATCAAATCGTTCTCTGAAGTGTCTAAGAAGATTTCTGACGCGATACTGGTTATCGCCGGCCAATATCATCCTCGCCTTCTCACAGAGTTTCCTAGATATGTGGGAACTATTGAGAAACTGATTCAGGATATGAACCTCGGTGATAGAGTGATCTTTGAAAATCGTTTCATTAACGATCAGCGACTGCAACTCTATATATCTGCCGCAGATATCGTGGTCTTTCCTTATACTGACGACGGCATCTTAGGGGCAAGCGGTGCCTTAGCGACTTGCGCTGGTCAAGGCAAGGCGGTAATTGCCACTCGTATTCCAAGATTTGTTAGCGAACTGGAGAATGACGTAAATGCCATAATACTTGAACCAAACAACGAGTCTCAGCTTGTTGACGCTATAGTGAAAGTATTTAGAGATTCTAGACTCACAGGAGAACTTCAACGAAATCTTCGCACCTATGCCTTGGAAAAGAGTTGGGATGCGATTTCATTGTCAACTTACGAATTGTATTCGAAAATCTTGAGGATTTAAGTTGAGTCCCTGATTTTATGCTTCTTTTCGTCTAAATGCCTGCTCTCGGCGGGGTCTCTTTGACGTTTACCAGCTGATAGGGCATATGGATGGATTCTATCCCCTTCTCCTGTATGGCGAATAGGATCAAACGGATCGAGTTATCGGTGGCTGAGAGGCGGAGCCTCCTCGGCTTGATGAAGGCTACGCGTAGTAAGCGCGAGTATAGGGAGGCGTCAGCCATCCTTGAGAAGGCGAACGGCTTAACCTACAAGACCATAGCTGAGAAGCATGGCGTCCACATGGAGACTGTCAAGCGCTGGGTCAGAGCCTACGCGAAGTATGGCTTGGAGGGGTTGCGAGATAAGCCTCATCCCGGTAGGCCAAGCGGATACACGGAAGCCCAGCGGAGACGCATAGTAGAGTTAGCTCTCAAGAGTCCACGCCTCTTCGGCTACCTCAAGAACGGTTGGAACGTGAGGCTTCTCTCCAGACATCTCACCAAGCAGGTTGGTATCAAGATCTGTAAGAGCCACGTCTGGCGCATACTCAATGAAGCCGACATAGTCCATAAACGCCCTAAAGCCACTGTGAAAAGCCCAGACTCTGACTATGAACGAAAGGCTGAGAAGGTTAGAGGCTACAAGCGCATCGCTCCAGCCCTGGAAAAAAGGGGTCCTGATCGCATTTGAGGATGAGACTTGGCTTGAGCTCAACCCAACAATCGCAGCCAAATGGATGCCTAGAGGCGTACAGTTCGAGGTCCCCACGCCCGGCATCAACAGGCGGATAAACGTCTTCATCACAGCCTTCTGGCCCTCGAAGCGGACCAGATACAGCGTATACATGAGGCGTAGAAGCCTCGAACTGATAAAGCATCTAGAAAGCGTCTTACGCTACGTGAAACGCAAGGGCTACAGGCAGCTCATCCTCATCATGGACAACGCCAGCTTCCACAAGAGCAGAGCCACAACCCTGTTCCTCCAAACACATAGAGCAGAGATCAAACCATTCCACCTGCCAAGGCACGCGCCGAGACTCAACGAAGTCGACAGCCGCATCAACAGAGCATTGAAACGTGACATACGCGCGAACCACACCTACAGAACCATCCAAAAGCTGACAAAGGCAGCAAGACAATACCTAAGACAATACAATAGAAAGCATAAACTCAGGGACTTGATATTAGATACTTAATACGGAAGAGAGCGGCGCATCATCGACTCCAATGTTGTTGGTCGCTATTCTTGCTAAGACTTAAATGGTTATGACTAGCCGATACTTCTAGTGAGGATGAGCTCATAATGTCGTATATCTGTCCTTACTGCGGCTGCATCACCGGTTATCCGACAGAAGCGATGCCATATCTAGCTTATCCATCAAAGATCTGTCGATTTTGCGGCGGACTTGCAACTTGGATACCACAATATCAGAAGTGGTACTGTTTCAACTGCAATCACTATGTCTGAAGAGTCGCCTTCGTTCTGCGCAGCCTGCGATAAGATCAAAACATCGGGCCCATTTCGCTCTAATGCTTTGTTAGGATATCGGATCTTGTGAAGATGCTCATCAAGATTCTTCCCATGATGTACAGTAGGATTGTGATAGCTCTCCGGCGCGAAAAAGAGTTCTCATGCGTGCCCTCACATTCCCGACGTATTCCCTTTCCAGAACTTCTCTCGGAAAGAGATTTAGCAGAATGTTTACGATCCAAGATGTAGAGTGTCCTAGTCTATTGTCCATTCTTTTTTATAACTCTTTTTTCATATCATTGACGAAATCTAGAGTGAAGAAAGTTGGTAGCGCTGGAACTAGAGGACAAGATCGTAACTCTGCGCGAAGCCACCAGACTTGTCCCAGACGGGGCTCACATCTCGCTCGGGGGCTTTACGACCCAGCGCCATCCGATGGCATTCGTTCACGAGATGATTCGGCAGCGGAAGCGAAACCTCCACGCCTACGGGCATTCTCCAGGCGGCGACTGGGACATGCTAATTGGGGCGGGTTGCGTCCGCAGAGTTGAACTCGCCTATGAGGCTGATGAAGCCTTCGCACGCATCGGCCCCCGCTTTAGGAACGCTGTCGAGAAACGCTTGATAGAGTGGGAGGATTATAGCAACTTCGGGATGGTGCAGCGGTTTGCAGCCCGTGCCATGGGGATTCCTTTCATCCCCACGCGGACCATGCTGGGATCAGACATGCTCAATAAGGAGAGTTACAGCCCTGAGCTTAGGAAGAGCGACGACAGAATAGCCTCTAAGAAATTCGCTATAATCAAATGCCCATTCACTGGAGATAGAGTAGTTCTACTCCCAGCAATTCGACCTGACGTAACCGTTATTCATGCTCAAATTGTCGATGCTCAAGGAACGGTCAGGATTTACGGTCAGAACTTCGCCGACGAGCAGCAGGCAAAGGCTGCGAAGAAACTCCTAGTCACTTGCGAGGAGATCGTGGAGCCGAAGAAGCTGCGCGAGTTCCCTGAGCACAACTGCATCCCGTTCTTCCGCGTAAACGCGATCGTGAAGGTTCCCTATGGTGCTCACCCCTACGCTTGTTACCGATACTACGACTACGATCCAGAATTCCTGCGGCTGTATCACGAGAAAGCGATGAATGATAACTCCTTCAAAGAATTTCTTGACGAATACATTTACGGCGTGAATGATTGGGAGGAGTACCCTTGATAAAATAGGCGGCGACAAGAGGCTGAGGATGCTCAAGGCTGACAGAAAACTAGGATACGCGCCTAAGCTCAAGCGGAGGTAGGATGATGAAGAAGAAATACGCGAGAAAGTACATCTTGACTGAACTTATGGCGGTCGCTGCAGCACGTGAAATCAGAGACAGGGAGATAGTTTTTGCAGGAACCGGTCTGCCGATGCTCAGTGCCATGCTCGCTCAGCAAACCAACGCTCCTAACTGCGTCATCGTCTTCGAGGCTGGCGCGGTTGACTGCAAGCTTGCCCATCTCCCCATGTCCGTAGGGGACGCTCGCACGATGCGATTTGCCTCAACCGCGACGGGCCTCTTCGATGTCTTCTCTACTATCCTACAGAGAGGATTCATCGATGTCGGATTTCTCGGCGGAGCACAGGTCGACATGTATGGGAACATAAACACGACATGCATCGGCGACTACTGTCGCCCCAAGGTCCGGTTTCCTGGTAGCGGGGGCTCCGGTGACATCGCCTGCCTTTCGAAGCGGACGATAATCATCGCCGTCCATGAGAAACGGCGGTTCCCGGAGCGTTGCGACTACATCACAAGCCCGGGGTGGATCGATGGGCCGGAGGGGAGGAAGCGAGCTGGACTGCCTTGGGGCGGCCCCTCCGCGGTGATCACTACGCTCGGGGTGCTAAGGTTTGATGAACAGACGAAGCGAGCTTACCTCGCGTCATACCATCCGGGAGTGAAGCCGGAGCAGGTCCAAGAGAACACCGGCTTTGAGCTTGATGTTTCGCAGGCAGGAGAAACAGAGCCGCCCTCGGAGGCTGAGATAAGGGTCTTACGGAACAAGGTCGACCCTGAGGGCGTCTTCTTAAAGAAACCTGAGGAGTAATTACTAGCCACAGTGACGCTGCATGGTAAGAAGTATTGAGAGGCTTACTAGAGAGGAGCTTGAAAGACTTCAGAAGAGAAGGCTTAGAAGTACACTCAGGCTTGCGTATGAGAAGACTAGGCTCTACAGAGGAAAGTTCAAGCAAGCTGGAGTGCAGCCGAATGATATCAAGACTTACGACGACCTGTTGAAGATCCCGTTCTCGAGCAAGGAAGATTTTGTAAAAGATTACTTAGGACCGATAGCTTCGAAGGTCTCTGTTTGGCACACGACTTCAGGCACATCTGGACCGCCCACTATCATCGGATTCTCAGATAACGATCTTGAAGCGCAGACCTCGATAGAGGCGAGAAATTTGAGATTGACAGGGGTGACGGCTCAGGATGTGGTTCACAATGTAACTCCTTATGGAATGTTCTTCGCGGGGATCTGCCTTCATGAAGGAGCGAGACGCCTTGGAGCCACAGTTATCCCCGCTGGAAAGCTCCCTACTGGCAAGCAGCAAGCTCTCGTATTGGATGTATTCAAGCCTACCGTCATACTCGGCATTCCACAATTCATTCTAAAGCTTTCCTACGTCTACGAGAAAGAAATCGGGAAGGACCCGAGAAAGAGTTCACTGAGGTTGGCGTACGCACTTGGCGAACCGCTCCCCAATGTTGTTAGAAAGAAGCTCGAGGAGAGGTGGGGCATCGAGGTCAGGATAGGCTACGGCTTAACTGAAGCGGGAAGCGCAGCCGAATGCGAAGAGAAAGACGGGGTCCACTGGCCTGAGGATCACACGCTCGTCGAGGTCATCGACCCAAAGACTGGGGAGAGGGTCTCAGAGGGCGAGGAAGGCGAGCTTGTATTTACAACTTTGACTAGAACAGGTACTCTAGCGATTAGATTCAGATCGAACGATTTCTCTCGCGCGATACTTGAAAGGTGCACTTGCGGAAGAACATTACTTAGACTTGCTCCGCCCAAGTACAGGCTTGACGATCTGGTGAAGATTAGAGGTACTTTGACCAGCCCATTCGCTGTAGACAGCGCGATCTTCGAGTACCCTGAGATCAGAAACTACTTGTTCGTCGTCGACAAAGATCCAAGCGGGATCGTGGACTTGATAAAGATCTTCGTTGAAGCTGATTATCAAGACCCTAAGACGATAGAGGGATTAGCAGAGAAGCTCGGTGGCGGTATCTGCGTCACGCCCAACATGATAAAGTATGTGCCTTTGGGCTCGATCCCGACGATTGGCAGGAAAGAGGTTAGATTCATCGACTTGCGTAGGGATACCTCTTACAAGGATGCTGTGAAGGAGTTTATGAGGCAATTCGAAAGCAAGACTGTATAGCGGACAGGGTCTCCGCTATTTCTTGAACGCTACAGCAATAGCTTTAGCTAGGTAAGTCGTTTCATGCATCGCACCCTCAATAATGAAGCTCCAGTCAGCCGTAACATCTCTAAGCTGCTTATCGCCTTTCAAGACCCCGAGAAAAGTGTCTGCATCCGAGATGTAATGTATATCGGCACTTGGATACTCCCCGTCTCTTAACTCAACATGACCATCCGCGAAGAAGATCAAGTGAAACTTGCTCCCGTCAACTTTACATTGAAATATCTTGCCAGGATAGTGTTTGCAAGCCTCTCGAACTATGAATCGGGCTTGCTCACTTCTATTTACCGCATCCGCCGCCTTCGAGAGAAAGAACTTCACATCGTTCGGAGTAGCCATCTTTCCACCTACTTATTCTTCGCGGACCATTCTTTGATGGCTTGAAGTGCAGCGCCGTTAACATTGCGATGAGATATATCCCCGAAGCGCTTCTTAACCGCGGATAAGAATTCTTGGTAAGTACCCTGTTCCATTATAACGACTACGCGTCCTCTCTTCGTCCTAGCGAGGTCTTCTCCCAGAAACTTCTCCCTCAAATAGTCAGCGGCGATATCCTCTTTCTTCAGATCTGGAAAGCCTAACCATTCAGCCAATTACTGATCCTCCTAAACCAAGTCTTCAGCCTTCGCCTCAAAGTATCCGGTTACGTAAGGCCATTGCACCACTATTCGTTTGGCTCCTCTTCCTCCGCTATGCCACTCACCCAACCAGAGCCTCCCGCCTTTCTGCGTGAGATAGCTGATCAACAGTAGCCTCGCAGTCACCTCAGGCGGCACTCCGATGTTCTCAGACTGTTCAAGAAGGTTCTTGTGGACTTCTTCAGGCAGTTCTATCGTTATCTTCGGCATCTAACTTCACCTTCCTCAACTATTTTCTGAATGCCATTCGAACGTACGGGTTTCCCCATCGTTCTTCGAAGAAGAAGCCTTCAAGAGGCCAACGGGATGGACCTACCATCCTCAAAGGCTTGATCGGTACGCCTATGCAGAGTACGCTTATGGGTTTCCACAGTCGCGGTATCCCTATCTCATCGCAGATATATTCAGCTCTCCTAGGCTCCATTACAGGGAACGCTTGATATCCAACACCGTATCCCAGTGTGCTCGCTGCTGTCCACATGTTCTGTATAGCCATTCCAAGGGTGACTGAGCCGAAGTACTCGTTGGGATATATCAAGGGTGAGTCGTGGTAGGATTCTGAAGCGCATGAAACTATCAAGGAATCTGATTTCTCGGAATAGGCTGCCGTCCCGCATCTCCTTGAACGTAGCCGGTCTCCTCGATTCAGGCATGTACCATAGCCTCCCTTGAGTGAGTTCATAAGGCGCGCTTCCGAATAGTTCAGATGAAGCTTCTTGGCATATGTCCGCGATCGTCTTCTTCAGGTCTTCATCCTTTCTAATCAAGATATACCTGACGTTCTGAAAGTTCTCCGGTGAGGGCGCGTATCTAGCTGTATCAATTATCCTCTCAATATCTTCGTCTGGAATCTTCTCTCCAGTGAACTCTCTAATGCTTCTCCGTCTGCGGATCGCTGTGAAGAAGTCTAGACCTCCGTTCCGTTCAACCATAGTTTAATCTCCTCAACTATCAAACGGAAGGAGGTTACGTCTTAAAACTTTCCTAGGCTGCGGTGAGTCGATGAAAACAAGCTCGTGGTCTAACTATTTCTTTCCGGCCTTCCCGAGGTAGATCCCGGTCGGATCGATCTCCCGAACTATCTTGAGCTCCTTGTAAGTCGGAGGCTCAGTCTCTAAGATCGTTTCCGGCATGACTAGGTCGAAACCTGTGTTCTCCAGCACTTGCTGAACCGTTGCACTGGGGTGGACTGAGAGAAGTTTCATTCGTTTAGTCTCTTCTTCAAAGGTTAAGACGCAAAGATTTGTCACAACCAATGATGGACCTCCACCTCGAAGACCAACTCTTTCTCTACTTCCGGGCCCATCAAGGTATCCAGGGCTGGTCAGGTAGTCCAGCTTCTCTACGAATTTCCGTTTGTCATGGGTCATTATTATGACGACGCGCTTGGATGAGGATGCGATGTCGTTTCCTCCGCCGCTCCCTGGAAGCCTAATCTTCGGTCGATCGAAGCCTCCAATTATCGTCGTGTTTACATTGCCATATCGGTCTATTTGAGCTGCGCCTAGAAAGCCTATGTCTATCCTTCCGCCTTGGAGGAGAACGCCAAGAGTCTCCCTAAGCCCTATCGCCGCTGCGGCTCGATAGGTTAGCCTTGAATCAGCGATGGACAATGGAAGATGGACGTTTCGTGAGTCTATGAAGCCTCCTTCATAGATTATCTTTGATCTAGGCGCATGGGTCTTTTGAGCCAACATGACAGCGAGTACTGGCAGCCCCGTTCCAGCGAAAACTGTTTCCCCATCTCGGATGGCTCGTGCACCGCATATCGCCATCATCTCGAGAGGCGAGTACTCATCAGGTTTTGCATGGTTACTCATCTGGGCCATTTCTCACCCACCTAGTAGCCGTATTCGGGCTTAGCTCTGAGCTTGAGCAGCCTCTCTTCGCCAATCTTCTTCAGGTATCCTTCCCGGTCGACAGATAGGATATACTGTTCGCAATACTTCTCCCAGCCTTCCTCGGTCTGACATTGCGCCATATAGAATTTGATATGCTCCAGATCGTAGTCGTAGTACTTGTAAACAGTCATGGGATGGGACCCCCAAGGCGCTTCAACCACATAGTTGACGTATATGCCAGGAATGACCGTCAGATCGGGCTGGGATCTCACGATCTCACTCGATATGATCTCCTCCGCTAGAACTATCAGCTTCTTGCCGGCTCTCGCTCCCTCTTCGTCCTCCCCTTTTATTCCGTCTATTTGGGCATTACCCTCAGGGTCGACCCTTTGAACGTGAACTACACTGAAGTCCGGTCGGACGGATGGAACGAGAACCACTCTTTCGCCTGTGAACGGACAATCTATGACTTTCAACTTATCTTTTCTGAAACGCCATTTCTTTTCCAGATCCGTTCCAAGGATACTCTTGATGGGCATGAACGGAACCCCCATGGCGCCTCCATAGAACCTCATCGACATGGCTAGGTTCGTATAATCTTCTATCTCGATTTCTGCGTCTCTAGCTCTGCGAACAGCGTTTGGCGCTAAGCCGATGGCTTCGATCGCGAAAAAAGCAAGTTCAAACCTCTTTGCGACCCGTGCGCCCGCCAGCATATCTATGTCTATCTCCGAGCCGCAAGTGTAAAGCGTTAGGTCTCTCTTCTTCTGCCTGATCAATTCTCTCGCAAATTCGCTTGGAGGTCTTTGATAACCGAAGCCTCCCCAGAAGAGATGAGCACCATCATGAATTTTTCCAGCGGCCTCCTCAAGGCTTATCCTTTTATCCTCCACAAGAGGCTCAACCAAAAACCTTCACCATAAGGATGCATCATAACATGGTATTCAAAGGCGAATAAGATTTTTTGTTACTGCGGAACGCAGGATCAAGTAGCGACTTCAACTTTCGGACCGTACTTTAGTTACCTTGTGAAGAATGTCTTATATACATGCGCCTCCACCACTTGAGCTGTCTAGGGGAGCTGGTTTACCGGCTGAGAGGACGGTAACTGGACCGTCGACCCTTTGAACCTGATCCGGATAATGCCGGCGAAGGGAACGTCCTTCTTCTAGCCGAGTTCCCAGAACTCTCCAGACTTGAGCAGATCCATATGCAGCCTAGGAAAGAGAACGTTAGCGCGATTCAGTCAAGACAAATTGCTACAGCTGCTGTATTGATAGCTTTTGCTACAGCACTATCTCCACTCTCGATTCCTGTCGGGCCAACGAAAGTCTTTCCCATTCAACACATGACGAACGCGATAGCAGGGGTTCTTCTGGGCCCATCGTATGCCGTATTCATCGCTACTGTGGTTGGAATACTGCGAAACGCGCTTGGAACCGGAACATTCTTCGCATTCCCAGGAGGTATTCCCGGCGCCTTAATGGTCGGTCTGCTGTATCGATATGTAACGAAGAAAGAACTCGTCGCCTTGAGTGAACCTATCGGAACTGGGATTGGGGGCGCGATAAGCTGGGTGATCGTTCAAGCTGGAGTTATAAGGTCATCCCTCTCCTTGCTCGGGTTCATTTCAGCATTTTTAGCAAGCAGCATCCCCGGATCGATCCTCGGCTTCATAGTCCTTGTGACGATCCGTAAGGCTGCGGTGGGTCAAGTCTCGCCCAAAAAGAGGTAGCCATGGTTTGTCTCGTTTTAGGTTGCCGAAGGTAATGAAACCCCCGGAATGGGGCATAGAACCTGTGACATCGGAGTATAGATATCTTGGATTCTTGGACTATTTCGTTCTTTGGTCGAGCCTCAGCGTCGGCCTCTTGGTCTTTTGGGCGGGGTCCCTACTCGTTCCGGCTCTGGATCTGAAGTCAGCCTTGGCGGCTATAGTCTTGGGGACGATCGCCGGGAACATCCCGTTAGCGCTCGTAGGTTTGATCGGTAGTGAATGCGCTATACCAACGATGGTGACTGTGCGTCCGTCTTTCGGCATACGCGGTTCATACCTACCGACCGCACTGAATGTGTTGCAGTTAGTCGGTTGGACTGCGTTTGAGATCATAGTCATGGCGAGAGCGGCTGATACTATTGCGATCTCTGTTTTCGGCTACTCTAACTTCACTTTGTGGGTCGTATTCTTCGCGTTCATATGTGCCGCAATGGCAATTGGTGGCCCACTGCTCGTAATTCGGCAGTGGCTTGAGAAGTTCGCTATTTGGATAGTCTACGGAACTTCCATCTGGATCGCTTACTCGATCACAGCTGGACATGATCTTTGGCAACTGTTCTCAACGCAAGCTGAAAGAGGCATATCTCTTCTTTACGCCATAGATCTGGTAGTCGCAATGCCGATCTCATGGATGCCCTTGGTAGCTGACTACGGCAGGTTCGCTAAGGACTCAAAAGCATCTTTTCTTGGAACATACGCAGGCTATTTCGTGGGCAATGTTGTTTTCTACGGATTGGGAGCCCTCTCAGTTTTGGCTTTAGGAGCCGCGGACCCCGTGGCCGCTATCGCCGCAATCGCTTTCGGAATCCCAGCTCTTACTCTCATTCTTGTCGACGAAACCGACAACGGCTTCGCCGACATATATTCCGCAGCAGTCTCGATCCAGAACGTTTCATCTCGATTTAAGCAACGGACTCTGATAGTCGCCGTAAGCGTCCTAGGCATCATCCTAGCATTGATCGTGCCTATGGACCAGTATGCGTGGTTCCTGCTTTGGATAGGCGCCGTATTCATACCGCTCTTTGGAGTTGTGATCACTGACTACTACATACTCAGGTCGCGAAACTATATGGTTGCTGAGCTCTATAGAGCGAGCGGGGAATACTGGTACTTGAAAGGAGTCAACCTCAGAGCGGTTCTTGCGTGGGCCATAGGAGTAGCCACATACTTCTACATCATAAACTATGCATCTTGGCTCGGCGCATCGATCCCGAGCTTGGCCATTTCAGCACTGGTATACTTGATCATCACCAAATTGTGGAAGATTGATTGAGTTGGAGAAAATGGGCAGGATACGCTGTGCGTTAACCATCGCTGGATCGGATTCCGGTGGAGGAGCAGGGATACAAGCAGACCTTAAGACCTTCGCGGCACTGCGCGTTCACGGCATGAGCGCGATCACCTCAGTGACGGCTCAGAATACGACTTCAGTCACAGCTATTCAAGACATCCCTCCTGAAGTGATAAAAGCGCAGATCGAAGCAGTTCAAGAAGATATAGGGGTTGACGCTGCAAAAACCGGAATGCTGCACACCGCTGCAATAATTCAAGCCGTCGCGGAAATGATTGCGAAATACGGGTTCAAGGTAGTGGTTGATCCTGTAATGATCTCGAAGAGCGGAGCCGCCCTCCTAGAGACTGAAGCAAGGGAAACTCTTGTAAATACGCTTCTTCCTTTAGCGACGGTCTTGACGCCTAATCTGCCGGAGGCTAGTGCGATATCTGGAAAGACGATTGAAAGCTTGGATGATTGTATTGCAACTGCGAAAGAGATACTGCGGCTCGGACCCAAGGCGGTGGTCGTTAAAGGAGGTCATTTGGTGGGGAATGAGGCCATAGACGTTCTCTACACGGATCAAGATGTGAAGATTTTTCGGATAGAGAAAATCGAGTCAAAGACGACTCATGGAACAGGTTGCAGCTTCTCCGCTGCGATCACGGCGGAGCTCGCGAAAGGCAGAAGTATCCCTGAAGCGGTGAGCTTCGCAAAAGAGTTCATCCAATCATCGATAAAGTTTGGTCTCGAGATCGGAAGAGGATTCGGCCCAGTAAACCCGATGGCCAATCTCTACAATGAAGCTGAGAAGTACACGGTTATACGTGAAGTGAAAAGAGCAGTGAGCATACTGGAAGATTCGCCCGAGGTCGCGGCGGTGGTGCCTGAAGTTCAATCGAATCTATGCATGGCATTGCCTTATGCTGATCGCATACAAGATGTGGTAGCAGTCCCCGGAAGGATCGTTAAGACCGAAAGAGGAGTAAGATCGATCTCATGCCCAGAACTCGGCGCGTCCAAGCACCTCGCTAGAACATTGCTTGCAGTTCGAAGATACGACTCATCTGTCAGATCTGCAATGAACATACGATACTCGAAGGAACTTGTGGAGATCTGCGAGAGGCTCGGTCTGACAGTCTCCTCGTACGATAGAAGAGAGGAGCCGGAGGACATTAAGCAGAAAGAAGGGATGACGACTATGTGGGGTGCAGAGGTAGCGATAAAGAAGATTGGGAGAGCGCCGGATGTGATCTACCACACAGGCGACTGGGGAAAAGAGCCGATGATAACGGTGCTCGGTAAAACGGCTTTACAAGTGGCTGAACTCGTAGTTAGGTTGAGTAGGGAGTATACTCGAATTCACCCAGAGCGGTAGCCTGCGGTCAGATTGCGCGAATATTTATTTGAGTCTCTAATCGGAAGGAAAGTCATCATTCTTGGAGAAGTCGGAACTGGGAAGTCGAGCTTAACCCTGAAGCTTATTCGTCAGGCTATCGAGCTTTCTAAGGTGAAAGAAATAACGATTATAGACATGGCGCCAAGCGCTGCAACTCTCAAAGGAGGGCGGATAGGGGGCAGATTGGATGAGATTTCAGATATCGTGAAGAAGGCCAAATACCTTGCACCAACAGAGATAACACCGCCTAGGTTGAGTGCGCGTAGCTCAGAAGAACTCGTTCAACTGATATGGCAGAATAAGCAACTGATCGATTCGGCGATTCGCGCGTACGAAGAGGAGCCGACGCCGATTCTCTTCATTAATGACATATCGATTTATCTTCAAAGCGGAGACATCAGCTCGATCCTTGAGCTGATCAAGTTGCCGAGGACTTTTATCGCAAATGGATACTACGGAACATCGCTAGACCATGACCTCGACACCGGCATCTCCAAGCTTGAGAGAAGCATGATGGATCGACTCTGCAAGTCTATGGACTTGATCATAAACATGTAGAAGAGATCGAGAACTAGCGCTTTGACTGAATTGGGAAACAGATCGACGAACAGGTCTTGCCAAGTCTAGTCGCTAGGTCTCTCACTAATTGAATCGTTTGATCAGAAGTTGAGGCTCCCCTTATGACCTCGACCAAGCTCATTACCGGAACGGGATTGAAGAAATGCATTCCAACAACTCTATCTTGTTTCCTCGTTACCGAGGCAATCTCTGTAATGCTGAAAGACGATGTGTTTGTTGCGAGAATCGCGTCTTCTGGAGAGGATTCATCTAGCTCTTTGAATACCTGCTTCTTGAGTTCCATGTTCTCCGGAACAGCTTCAATAACAACATCAGCTTCTTTAACAGCTTCTGCCAAGTCGAGCGTTATTCGTATCCTAGCTAGTGCGGCGTCAGCCAGCTCCTGCGTGAGCTTTCCTTTTTCAACACCTTTCTTCAGACTCGATCTTATAGCGTCCATCCCTTTACGAAGATACAGCTCTCCGATATCTCTTAAGACCACCTGGTAGCCAGCCACGGCGCATACCTGCGCGATCCCAGATCCCATAATTCCTGAACCAATCACGGCGATGTTTCTAACATCCTGTACTTTCATCATGGTTCATCTCTTTCTTGGAGACAGCACTTCAACAAGCTACAGCTTACGGTTGCTTAAAGTAATATCTAGGCCATTGGGGCCAGACCTTCGGGGTTGCCGTCTCGAAATCAACGACAAGATCCATCCCGATCCTAATGTCTTCAAGTCTAGTGCCCTTTATCATTCCCGGGAGTTGAACGCCCTCTTCAAGCTTGGCAATCCCAACCGCATAGGGCGCCATTCCCTGAAACTGTGTCGGAGGAGCGTGAATTATCGTGTACGTCAAAAGTTTCCCTCTACCGCTGAGTTGGATCCAGTCGAAGCCAGAGGAGTAACAGTTCGGGCATACATTTCTAGGTGGGACCAAGATTGTTCCGCATTTCCTACACTTGACCCCCATAAGTTTCCGCTCTAAGCAGTACTTGTAGAAATTCTCAATCGTAGAACAGACGTCTCCAGAAGCATCTCTAGTGAAGTTTTCTGGCATGGTCTTTTGGCTATCCGCCACGATTCTCAGCAACCGTTAACCATGTTAGTGGTCTAGAGATTAGCTCAGATCGATTTATAGCTTTGGAAATTCTCCGAGCCAATTCTTAGCGGAGAAGTACTACGAGATGACTCTAACTTTTCACGCCATTGATGATTCATCCGGTCTCGGCGTTACTTACCCTCTGTGTAACTGTACCCTATGCATTCAATGTATTCCGATCGTTCGATTCGGAGGCTCAGTCTGGTCATCGACTCAAGTTGCTGGTGATAACGGTCAATGAAACGTGCTAAGGTTTCGGCACCCAAGTTTCTGAAGCTTACATCCGTGAGCTTGTAAGCTCCGTTCGGTCCTTTGATCACAATAAATATGATGAAAGCCTCAAGATTGGTTTGTTTTAGAATATTCTCCAAACAAGACTCTTTATCCTTAACTTCGCAATCGAAGAAAACCATTTGAGCTTTTGAAAACCATTCTCTTTGCTTATAGGACGGAAAGTCCAGACCGGGATACCTTTTCTTTATAGAACCCACATATGTAGCCGCTGGTGTGATTTCTGAACTCATAAGACAAGTATCCACTCAAGCATGAAGTTGAAATGGGAAATTCATATCAATCAGCTTTCGTGAAGATATGGACGGTAGCGGTTGATGCTGAACCCCCAACGTTAGCCGCTAGACCGATCTTGGCGCCGTCGACTTGCCTTCTTCCGGCCTCTCCAGTCAACTGTAGTAAAATCTCGTACACTTGAGCCGCTCCTGTCGCCCCAACTGGATGCCCCTTCGCTTTAAGCCCTCCGCTTGTGTTTACCGGCAGGCTGCCGTCAAGCGTTGTGACGCCAGCCTCAATCAGCTCACCCCCCTCGCCCGGCTTGCAGAATCCAAGGTCCTCGTAAGCCATTATCTCCGCGATCGTGAAACAGTCATGGACTTCAGCTAGGTCTATGCGCTTCGGCTCTACTTCTGCCATCTCGTAGGCTTGCTTAGCTGCAAGTCTAACAGCCATCATGCTTGTGAAATCCCTTCTTTCGAACAAGCCGATCGTATCATGCGCTTGACCGGACCCCTTTACGTAGACCGGTGAGTCCGTGAACTTCCTCGCGATATCGGGTTTCGTTAGGATAAGGCAGCTTGCGCCGTCACTTCTGGGACAACAGTCATATAGCTTGAGGGGCCATGCCACCGGCCTTGAAGACATAACGTCCTCTATCGTTATTTCTTTTTGGAAGTGGGCCTTCGGGTTTAGTGCTCCATTCTTATGATTCTTGACAGCGACCATCGCCATCTGCTCTTGAGTCGTCTTGTACTTGTGCATGTGCGCGTTTGCCATCAACGCAAACAATCCTGGAAACGATATCCCATGCCATTGCTCGAACGGGAAATCTGATGCTTGCGCTAATATCTCTGTAACGCCTGTTGTTGCTAAGTGGGTCATCTTCTCAGCGCCCCCGACCATGACGATGTCGTATATGCCTGACATGATCGCTAAGATTCCGCTTCTCAACGCTACTCCTGATGAAGCGCAAGCGTTTTCAGTTCTTATGGCGGGGATCGGAAGGAGACCTGTCCAATCGAGCATCATCGGGGCAATATGGCCTTGATGCTCCCAAGATTCGCTCATCATTCCGACGAATAGAGCTTCGATGTCCTTTTTCGGGTCCAGCTTCGGGCATTTCTCGAAGGCTTCCTTCGCGGCCTCTGCGAAGATCTCTCTAGAGTAGAGCCCTTCAAGATTCCCGAATCTCGACATTCCACCTGAGACAATCGCTGCTAAGGGTTTACCAGACACAGTTTTTCACCGAATCGTGTTGAAGAAAGAAATTAACTCTTGCACGCTATTACAGCTGGGCTTTTTACGCCTGAAGCCCTCGTGAGGAGCGGACCCGTTTCGGTCACTCCGATGTTCGGAATCACGAAGACCATACGTTCTCCTTCTCTTTCAAATCTATCCATGAAGCTACGTAGTCTAATGAGTTCCGATGCAAAAATCGAAACTTGCCTGTAGTAGACTTTGAAATGATTCGACCGAAACTTTTCTTCCCAGTCCATACTCACGGTTCCTCGGTTCGCTAGATAGACCTTGCAACTATTTCTGGCTTTCTCGAAATGCGTTAGGGAATACTAAGTCTTATAGATTATCGCCCCGACAACCTATACACGCGTCCATGAGGGATGGAAATGAGAAGAGTAGCTGTCGTGGCAGGAGGAATCTCCAGATTCGATCTTCCTCGCTATGAGAATCAAGAGGAGATGATCGCTGAGGCTGTTAGAGAAATTCTGAATGATACCCCGAATCTTTCGATGAAAGATATCGACACCATGGTTGCATCATATTTCTCGGACCATTTTAATCAACAGCTGGCTCAGGAATGGACCGTCCACGATTATCTTGGCTTGACACCGAAACCTGTATTCCGTATCGAAACCGGTGGCGCAACTGGCGGAGCTGCTTTCAGAGGCGCATGGTCGCTTGTTGCATCAGGGCTCTCTGATATCTGTCTCGTTTGCGGTTGGGAAAAGATGTCAGAGGTTGCTACAGCGAAAGCTAACGAGTTCATAGCGTTGGCATCGGATACCGACTTCGAGTTTCCCGTAGGGGGATATTACACCGGTTATTATGCGGCTATGGCTGTCCGACACATGTATTTGTACGGAGAGACTGAGGAGGACTTGGCTACGATCGCTGTTAAGAATAGGAACAATGGGCTTGACAACCCGTACTCTCAATGGCGCAGCCAGTACGGCAAGAAGATTACTGTAGAGGATGTACTTAACTCCAGATTGATCGCTTGGCCATTGAAAATCCTTGACTGTTGTTTGATATCTGACGGTGGGGCCGCCGTGGTGCTAGCCTCTGAAGAGAAAGCTAAGCAACTCACTGATACTCCAATCTGGGTCGCTGGGCTCGGGCTAGGTAGCGACGCGATGCGTCCTGGAGATAGACCTGATAACCCTGGTTGGCGCGAGAGAAACCCTGAGCTTGAGAGAGCCTATCCAGACTATGCGAAGAAACCTCGGCAACCGTACCCTGAGATTGCAAATTTCGGAGCTTGCATCGAGGCTGCAAAGCGAGCGTACCGGATGGCTGACTTAACGCCCAACGATATCGATGTGGCTGAAATACATGACGCGTACGATTCGAGTGAACTCCAGACATATGAGGACCTTTTGCTCTGCAAGCGAGGCGAGGGGAAAACTCTGATTCGTGAGGGGCAGACAGAGATCGGTGGAAAGGTGGCCGTCAACCCCAGTGGAGGGCTTGAGGGGATGGGGCACCCTGTTGGCGCGACAGGGATCGCTCAGATAGTCGAGATATTCTGGCAGTTGAGACAAGAGATCTCGAAGAAACACGGAACCGCCCGCCTTCAAGTCTCTAACGCCGAGGTCGGTCTGGCGCATAGTCACGCTGGCACCGGGACAACTATCACTGTCAACATATTTTCGAGGTGATAGTATGAGCAAAGTCAAGGAGAAGTTGAAACCGGGAAAACTTTGGAAAGGCTGGGGAAGTCTAGGCTCGATGAATATTGTTGGCTATGAAATAATTGAATCTCTTGAAGGACCGAGGCTAGACGCTTTACAGACCGGTGAGTTCCTATATGCTTTCAGACCTTACGACATCATGTATCGGCACAGCTACGGAGTTGTTTCAAGATTTTTCGCCGGATTGCTTCAGAAGAAAATTCTCGGAACTCGTTGTCCGAAGTGCGGCGATGTCTTCTGCCCTCCGAGAGCCCACTGCTGGAGAAATGAATGCGCTTTGCAGGAAACTGAGTGGATTGAACTGCCTCCGGAGGGAGTTCTTCACAGCTACACAATTCTAGGCTTTGCGGCTGAAGCTTTCCTCAGAGACCTGCCTTTCATCCTAGCATACGTGAGGATCGATGGGGCGAACACGTTGATAGCTGGCAGACTGAGAGAGATAAAACCGGAGGAAGTCGAATGTGACACAAAGGTCAATATCAAGTTCGTTGCGAAGCCGAAAGGGAGCCCGCTAGACTTCTATTTTGTACCTGCCGAGAAACCAAAATCGAGGAGAACCGCTGAGCAACGGAAACTACTAGTAAACCAACTCGAGGTCATAAAGAAATGGGTGAAAAATAAACTCGGACCGAAGTAGTTTCCATTTGTCGTCATGCCCTATTTCCCTTTTTTCAAAAGCGTTTGCTCAAATGCTTTTTAGGGTTGCCTACGATAGCATGGTAGATAGGTTGCTGGAGCGTGTTGGGTTGTTCGAGAAGCTGAATGAGATTCAGAAGAAGAAGAGGAAATGGGAGAAGAGCACCATTCCAAAATGGGTTAGGGTCGTTCCTGAGAGAAGGGGAAAGTTCACGACATCTTCGGGATTCTTGGTTAAACGATTGTACACACCCGATGATTTACGACAGACCGAATATATTAAGGACCTCGGGTTTCCCGGAGAGTATCCTTTCACTCGAGGTGTTCACGCCACCATGTATAGAGGACGCTTATGGACGATGCGCCAATTCGCCGGCTTCGGGACTGCTGAGGAAACCAATGCTAGGTTCAAGTACCTTCTAAACGAAGGCGAGACCGGACTGAGTATAGCTTTTGACATGCCGACCATCTGGGGTTACGATTCCGACCATTCGATGGCAAAAGGTGAAGTCGGAAGATGCGGCGTGGCAATATCGACGCTCAAAGACATGGAGATCCTTCTCCATGGAATCCCGCTCGATAAAGTCAGCACATCGATGACTATTAACGGTCCAGCAAACGTTCTTCTCTCAATGTATATCGCCGTTGGAGAGAAGCAGAATGTGCCGCAATCTCAACTGTCTGGGACAACGCAGAATGACATATTAAAAGAGTTCTTCGCTCAGAAGCTTGTAATATTTCCTCCGAAACCTTCGGTGAAGCTTGTCGTTGATACAATAGAGTATTGTTCGAAGTTCATGCCTAAGTGGAACCCTGTGAGCATAAGCGGCTACCATATCCGCGAAGCAGGATCAAATGCTGTACAGGAATTGGCTTTCACCTTGGCGGACGGTATTACCTACGTTCAAGAGGCGTTGGACCGAGGCTTGAAAATCGATCAATTTGCATCCAGACTATCATTCTTCTTCGCTTGCCACAATGATCTCCTCGAAGAGGTTGCGAAGTTTCGTGCGGCTCGCAAGGTTTGGGCGAGGATAATGAAAGAAAGATTTCGAGCTAGAGATCCTAGGTCTATGTGGATGAGGATGCACATCCAAACTTCAGGCTGCACTCTAACAGCTCAACAGCCATTGAACAACATAATTAGAGTCACATTGCAGGCTTTAGGCGCAATCTTGGGCGGAACGCAGTCATTACACACGAACTCTTTCGATGAAGCATTAGCTTTGCCTTCCGAAGAGGCGGTCAGAATTGCTCTGAGGACCCAACAGATAATCGCTCATGAGAGCGGAGTTGCGAGTACAGTCGATCCCCTCGGCGGGTCTTACTACGTAGAGGCTTTGACAACCGAGATGGAGGAGGAAGCACTGCGATATATTGACAGGATTGAGAAGATGGGGGGAGTTATTCCTGCGATAGAGAAGGGCTACTTCCAAAAAGAGATCGCGAACAGTGCTTACAAGTATCAGAAAGAGATCGAAAACAAAGAGCGAATAATCGTCGGCCTCAATGAGTATACTAGTGAAGAGAAGCAGTCGATTCCACTGTTGAGAATCTCAGCTAATGTGGAGAAGACTCAGCTTAAGAGGTTGAAGACTTTGAAGAACAGCCGAGACCCAAAGAAAGTTCAACAAGCCCTTGACGAACTTCGAAACTCGGCAGATAAAGATCAGAATCTAGTGCCTATGATTCTTAAAGCTGTGAAAGCTTACGCGACGCTCGGCGAGATCTGCGGTGTCTTGAGAGAAGTTTACGGCGAGTATCAGGAGTTGATTGTATTTTAGGAGGCGGAAGTCTTGAGTTCTAATGGCAAGCTGAGAGTTCTAGTTGCTAAACCAGGATTGGATGACCATGACAGAGGCGCGAAGGTTATCGCTAGGGCTTTAAGAGATGCAGGAATGGAAGTCATCTACACCGGCCTGAGGCAGACTCCTGAGCAGATCGTGAAGGCGGCTGTTCAAGAGGATGTTGACGCTATCGCTTTGAGTATTCTTTCAGGCGCGCATATGACTCTATTTCCGAGGATTCTTGAGCTGATGAGGAGGGAAGGCATTGGCGATGTCCTAGTTATCGGCGGCGGCATAATTCCTGATGAGGATGCACCCAAACTGAAGAAGATGGGTGTTTCAGAGGTTTTCGGGCCGGGGGTCCCTACGAGCGTGGTTGTTAACTATATAGCGAAACATGTGCGAAGAAGATAGAGGTGTTTGAAACAGAGCTATCCTGACTTGGAGGCTTCAGTCATAAAAACGAACGAATTGGTTGACGGCGTACTCAAGGACGATCGTAGAGCGATAGCTAGGCTCATAAGCCTTATCGAGAACGATTCCCCCAAAGGGGTGAGCGCTGTCAAGCTCCTCTACCCGCATACGGGTAGCGCATATGTGGTCGGCGTAACTGGTCCTCAGGGGTGCGGCAAAAGCACCTTGATCTACAGGCTGGCATCGGAGTTTCGGAAGAAAGGCAGGACTGTCGGCGTTGTCGCCATCGACCCCACGAGTCCGTTCTCAGGAGGGGCTTTGCTCGGCGATAGAATTCGTATGCAAAACCTCTCTACCGATAAAGGAGTATACATAAGGAGTATGGCTACGCGAGGAACTTTTGGGGGTTTGGCCAGAGCGACAGCTGACGCCGTTAGAGTTCTTGATGCCTCAGGAAAGGACGTAGTCTTTGTTGAAACCTCCGGGGCTGGGCAGTCTGAAGTTGATGTCATCAAAGTTGCGCATACGGTTTTAGTTGTGATGGCGCCGGGATTGGGCGATGATATCCAAGCTAGCAAGGCGGGAATGATGGAGATAGGCGACATATTCGTCATCAACAAGGCTGATCGAGATAATGCTGACAAGGCTGTTGAAGAGATTCAGTCGATGATAGAGTTGGGAGCACAAGAAGGGTGTTGGAGACCTCCAGTCATCAAGACAATGGCGATCTCAGGCAGAGGCATGGACAACGTCATCAAGAAGATTGAGGAGCACAAGGAGTACCTGAATAGAAAGACCCCAAGAGAGAAGCTTCGTCGAACTGAGATTGAGATCGCTGAAGCCTTGAAACGTAGGTTGACGGACCGATTGATGTTCGAACTGAAGAAGAATGCGAATTTCGCTAGACTAGTGGAGACAGTTGCAGCGAAGAAGGTTGACCCTTACTCAGCTGCGGATCGACTGATCTCAGAATACATGAGAAAGAGACGACGATAGAGGAGGAAGCCTTGAGGAAGAGATTGGAAAGAGGGCTAGTCCAGATTTACACTGGGGATGGGAAAGGGAAGACTACCGCGGCTCTGGGATTGAGTTTGAGAGCTCTCGGTCGAGGCTTCAAAGTGTGCTTCATACAATTCTTGAAAGGTCGTATGAAGCTGGGCGACGGCGCCTTTCTCGCTTTGAAGCGAGATCGAGATTTTGAGTACGCCCAGTATGGGACAGGCAAGTTCGTTATAGGTAAGCCTTCCCGCAGAGACTTTCAGGAGGCTTCAAAAGCCTTCGAACATGCCAAAGAAGCGATTACGAAAGGAAGATACGAGGTTGTCGTTCTGGATGAAATAACTCACGCTATGAATCTAGGTCTTATCGACGTCGATGAAGTCATTGAGCTAATTCGAAACAGGCCTTCAAACGTGGAGATTGTTTTGACTGGCAGAACCGCAGACCAGAGATTGATCGATGCCGCTGATCTCGTTACTGAAATGAGAGAGGTGAAGCATCCGTTTTCTCATGGGGTTCGAGCCAGAGAAGGAATAGAATTTTGAAGAAGACGCTGATTTTGTTTCAAGTCTTTCGCTATTGAGCCTTCTAGAGCATAATGTCGAAAGTACTTTTTTCGCTTAATTTACTCTATAGCGTTGAAAGCGTAACAGCAAACTTATCAGAGGACCCGTGCCGAAATTTACATTTCGGTGACAAGGTTGAACAAAGAGAAAGACGAATCACTCGAAATAGGTCCATGGGACCCGCCAGTTCGCTGCTGGTAAACGATCGAAAAATCCCCCCATCTTTCTTTTTTCTTTCTGCTAAGCAATTCTGTCTATGAAGCTGAAGTACTTCTTTTCGTCAAAAGCCCATCCTTCTTTGTTCACATACAAATCTACCGGCAACCATCTTCTCAGACTGGACCATTTTCCAACTGTATGGAACAGACATCTATTGACAAGCTTTCTACGGCATAGTTGGTCATCGATCGTTTTGAAGAGTTGCTCGATCTCCCCGATCGGAACCCAAACCATGGCTGCAACACCGTTTATGTCTCCTTCTGTTCGGCAACCTCTCCACGCCGGAAGCTCATCAAGATACCTCGTCACTATAGCCGCTGAACTTTGGTCGCAGTCGACTAGGACGTATCCGCAATTCTCCGCACCCATCTTGTCTGAGATCAGCATCGGCTTGAAGACATCGTTCTTAACTAGTCTCCTAACCTTCTTTCCAACATAAGCTCCTGAAACTCCGATCTTGCTTCCTATATCTGAAAATGATCTTCTACAGTCGAAGACCAGGTCGTTCATTATTTGTAGGTCGATCTTGTCTATCTCTATTGGCTTCGATTCGTATGGAGACCGTTGATCCAGTAGCTGGCTTGGCTCTTGATTCCTATTTAGAAGCTGCTCTCTCAATCCTAAAGCCCAACTATCCCATCGTATATTCCACATGTTAGTCTTCCCATCGAACCGACTGAAGTTGATGTTGTAGAAGTTTGCTTTTGGCTTACATGAAACGTGGCTTGTGATGATATTCTTCTCCTTTAGTTGTTTTAGAAAGTTGGAAACGAAATTCTCATTCTTAAAGGGGACATCTAGAACTATGAATAGGTCTGTTGGGCCATAAAGCCTGTATGCGTCTCGACAGTATGGAATCGCCCAGAAGAGCCTTCTCGTGTCCCATTCTCTACTCGTCTCGATAAACAGCAGGTATTCCTGTAGCCCCAGCTTCTCCATGTTCGTCATTATCATGAATCCTAGGAACGCCTTCTTCGTCAAGTCTCGGATGAGCTTCATCGTTGTAGGTATACTCAACCCGATATCTCGGCTTATCTTACTTATTGGCGCTTGAGGTCTTACGGATAATATCTTGAGCAGTTCTAGTTCCTTCTCGTCAAACTTCGCAACTGCAGGTCTGGCGGCGAGGGTCTCGAAGATGAATGAGTACTCGGCTTGCGACTTCAACGGGATTGAGAGCGACTTGAATTCTGCTAGCCTAGAATAGATGTCTTCATAGAGATCGTCTCCGACGAGCCCCTCGTAGTAGGTGAAGAAGTCAAGTATTCTCTCAGACCATTTTCTCGTTTCTTGGCGGAGTCCATGTCTGGCTATGTACCAGAACTCCTTTTCATATTTGTCTTCTAGGAATTTGTATGCTAGGTATTCAGCTTGCTCATAGATGTACTCTACGTTACTGAGTATGTCCGGGATATAGAGCCTTGCGGCTTCCCTCGCAATTATAGCTTTCCTTAAGGTGTCGAAGAACATGAACGGCGGGGCTATATTCATGAAATGTTCATCTGGATAGTACTGTACGCCCCAGACAGCTGTCTTCTCGCTCTCAACCACCCATGGATCGAAGAAAGATGTTATCCTTAAGCCTTCGATATATCCATCCGATTCCTCCCACTTTATCCCTGTCAGTGTCTCCATCTTCATTATGTACTTCTGGAATTCTTGACTCGCCATTATCAACTTGTCATTCAACTCGAGATCTGGCGAGTATCCCGATTCGATCAGTTCTGCGGCTTCCTTCATTAGGTAACCGACAATTTTATCCGTCGTTTGCAACTCAAAGAGCTCTTTCACACTGTCTATCGAGTTTGTTAGATGAATGTTCTCAGCCAATGAAGCCATTATCTGAAAGAACTTCTTCCTAGCTGCTTCGTTCCTGTACCTTGGCGTAATCCTCCGGAAAAGTTTGAATAAGGCTTTGGCCAAGATCGGTCTGAAATGGTCTACGGATGCTTCCTCGCCAGCTTCATCGCTGAAGCTCCTCATCTCTCGGATGATCTTCTTGTATTCCTTCAAGTCTGTTCTACGATTGCACATTAGATTGATTATCCGCGATCTTGTCTCCTGAGCTACATCCAGTTTCTTGAGAATTTGTCTACTTAACACCGTAAACTTCAATGGTCCTTCTGGAGCCTTTACTAGGGCTCGTTTCAGGGAACTGTACGAGAGGAAGCCGCGTGTCATCTACACGCCTTTTCTCCTATCTGTAAAGCTTTCTGGTTCTTATCCAATAATGTTCGCAGTACCTCTCTAAAACTCCCGCGAGATCTTCGTCAGTAATTCTGAACGCTATCTTGGATCCTATGTCGCTTGGCGCCTCGAGGTTCCAGAGAAACGTTAATAGTACATCTCTACCGTCAACAACAATAATATTGAACGGCTTGGCAGCTTGCTCTACCTCATCTATCACTCCCACATCTGAGAGTCTGGCAAGTAGCCTTATCGCTTCCTCTTCGACGTATTTCGGATTTGAGAAGAAAACTATTTTTGTGTCAACGCCTCTTGTCTCGGCATCTGCGATTGTGTTCCTCAATTCATCCGCTTCCTTAAGCAACATAGTTGAGGCGATGAAATAGATGCGGCTCTTAGCCCTCGAAATCATTTCTCCATGCTTATCTAGAATCTTGTCTCCTCCGTGAATGACCCATAGGCCTATGTGCTTCACTGTTTCTCTCTTCTCGTATATCGATTGAAGATCTCTCACCATCATGCTTACGAAGCCGTCCATGAAGTTCTTTGACTTCTCGATCGCGAGTTCAGCAACAAATCTAGGTGGCTTCGCTCTGTAGACGACAGGTCTTCCAGGTTGAGTCTCTATCCAACCTCGTTTCTCCAGATCCTCAAGCGTTCCGTAAACCCTTGCATAAGGTATGCCCGCTGTCTCACTGATCTCGTAAGGCGTGGCCGGTCCATCGAAGACGAGTTTCAGGTAGGCTTTGATCTCGTACTCTGTCAAGCCGTAGTCCTTCAGCACTCTGTGAATATTTTCGTCTATCTTCGCCACGCGTTTCTCCTCTCGATTTGAGGAAGAGCAATCAACCTTTTTTAGTAAAATGAGGAAATATAAGCTTGTCGTAACACTTGAATAGCGATAAAGCTTGACATGATTTGTTGAATGAAGACCTACATAGGCTCTTCTCATGCGTATTCGAAAGAACGGGTCTAGGCACTTCTTTGCAGGCGTTTATCTCGGGCTTGGTTGCTCGAATCTGTATATAGTAGTCGCCAAGATTAACCGCGAAGAGCCGCTCTAATGATCAGGCCGCCTTTGCTTTTGGCTCCGTCTTTCAATATCTTTTAGGCGACGCTTTGTATTCAGACTTCAATAAAGGCCTGTTGCCGGTCAGTAGGTATGTGAGTTTTGAATGTGCCAATTTGCGGCGTTTCTGCACTCGTCTGGAAGTGTCTTGTCGCTGCAAGGGAAGTTCTCTCTAATGATCCCTGAGATTAAGAGCAGGCAGTCTTCACAGATGCACAATCTCTTCCCATTCACTATCGTAGATTTGACCTGTTTGCTAGAGTTGCACATCCTACACTTGATTTGAGACAACTTCGTCCCCATACCTGCGTTTGTACGATATGTTGTGGCTCTGAATGCTACTTTATTGAGTTTATCTGGTAATAAGCCCATATTCGATTGTTCCAAGGTGTCTTTTCAATGTTGAAACTCGCTGTAGGAACCACGCTTGGCTATGCATGGGAAGGGGTGCTTGAAGTGCCATATTTTCCGTTAGCCTAAAGAAGAACCGAACGAGTCTCAATTGTTTCGGCTAAAACCTCAGGGGGTTTCCTCGGCGTTCTGAGCAAAGCCTTCAGGATGTACATTGCCTGTCTCAACGTAGGAGTATCTTTTTTCATTCTTGCTTTACCCTTGCTTCTTGTGTTTATCTCGACAAACTGATATTTGCGCAAGAAACTTAGCACGAATCCAACAGAGATTGGGTTCAACCCAACTTCTCTTGCGATCTCGTCGACTGTGTGCCAGTCTCCATCGTCCAAGAGTGAACAAACGTCATCGATTACTGACATTCTGGCTCACATAAAATAAGTGAATCTTCAGCTTCGCTTATCAGCGTATTTCACATATTGATTGGATCTATTTTCAATCTCGAAACGGTTTAAGGCATGTGTAGGAGAACAAGTTTCCAAGCCTGAGGAGAATTGACATCGGAATATTCGTGCCGATCGGCGGGTTAACAACAGACAAATCAAAGCTAAATACAACCAAGTAGCTACGCTAAATTAAGGTAAAACACTTTGGCTACGATCTCAGAGAGACCGAGATGCTCCCTATGCGGGGAGCCACTAACCTACATAAGGACAAGAGACCATCATAAGAAATGGTACTGCTATGTGTGCGAGAAGTTTACAATGCCAGCACCAGAAACAGAAACAAAAGAAACAAAACAAGCGATGTACGACAACCTAAAAGGCATGACCGTGGTCGACTCAAAAGCGACACTCATTGGCAGAGTAAGAGAGGTAGCCTTCGACACAACGAAGGGTCCGATGCTGATCGTCGAGACAACCCTTCCATTTTCGAAAGTCTCAGTAGTGGGCCACGTAATACAACTGTCAGAACCGTTTGAATCTTTAAGACCGGAAGCACCAGTAGAAAGAACGATTCCAACGCCAAGAGAAGTCAAACAAATAGGCTGTGCAACTTGTGGTTATGAGAACTTTCCGATCGCAAGATTCTGTATGAAATGCGGAACAAAACTCTAAGCTTTCTCACAATCTCTTCCCACAGTAATAGCAGAATAAGGCCTCAGCTGGGTTCTTGGTTCCGCAGCTAGGACAAGACTTCTCCTCAAGAGGCCTCGCAGGTGGACCGGTAATAGTTGGCGGCGCAGACTGCCTTGCAAGAACGGCTGCGGCTGCGCCTATGAAGCCCCAAGTGAAGATAGAAATTAGCATGAAGACTCCGAAGTTTGAGAGGAAGGAAAATGAGACTGTTCCACTCGTAGGAATAGTCCTCATTAATGCCAAGAGAACATTGACGACGCCTGAGAAAACACCTACTAGGAAACCGTTCTCAAGCGCGTTGCGCTTATCAAGAGCGCCGGTAACGAACCCAGCCAAGCTGGGAACTGTTAGGAATACGACGAGGCTCTTGAGATCGAACTCCAATATCGAGAGAAAAAGCTCATAGAAGAACGCGAGAATAAACCCTACGAAGAGTCCAACTGGGATCGCGATTTTTTCAGACAATACTTGACACATCCACGACCTTTTAGAGTAAATTAAGTATGTGATAGCCTCATTTTTAAGCCTTGGTCGTCCCTACCTCAAAAAAGCTCCTACGCGCTACAGAATCTGGGACGAATATATTGAAGAAACCAAGAACAAAGATAATAAGGGACTAGACCACGTAGGGCTGAAACTCCCAATCATCGCGCTCAGAATATATCTTGCGCAGAATTTTGAGCGCCTTATCCTTGGGGAGATACAGAAAAAGTTTTCCAAGATGCTTGCAGAACTGTTTTAGAGACAGAGATCGACTCCAATCTGCGCAATCATGATGAATAGCTCGCTCACCGAAATCGATCAGAATATGGTACGCACGAATAGAAGCAATCAGACGCTTGTCAGAAAACGCCTCAATCTTCAATTCATCATCACTAATCGCTTCAGCCCTCTGCAGTCTAGACTTATCGATAAACGCGTTCAGAAGTTCGACGAAGCCCGTCTCAACAAGCTTTGTTTTAGGCATAAAAGCCGTGAGCTGAGATTCCCTTTCCGCGCCTTGAACTTCAAGTCCGGAAATCCTGAACTTCTCAACGCGTCTTTTGGTCTCAGCCTGATTGGGGGTTAAGACACCAAGCATCTCAAGAACCTGTAAGCAATTCTCAACGGCGTAACCATGGTAGTGATTGTTGAAGTAGCCGTACGCAACTTTAACATTCTTCACAGTCTCTTTAACCTTTGGAATCCAAGATGACAGCTCCTCTTCACTATAACGGTAATTATACCAAGGCCTATGGCCCCGACCGTGCCATCTGAAATAGGCGAAGTCACAAGTAACTTTAATTTCTGGTGGAAGTAGAGGTTCGTCAACGATCGTGTATGCGACATTATACTTCTCAAGGAGCTTCCATGTCTCATCCTTCAACCAAGACAAATGCCTAAACTCAACAGCATATCTAAAGTCACTTGGAAGAATGTCGAAAAAGCTTTCGAGTCTTTCCAGATCAAACCTAAAACCCGGGGGAAGCTGTATGAGAATGCATCCAAGCTTACCGTCCATTTGCAAAGGCGACATCAAGTCACAGAACCGCTTAACGTCGTCCTTAACCCCACTCTTCAAGTCAAGGACTTTCTCATGAGTGATTAATCGAGGAAGCTTCGCCGTGAAAACGAAGTCAGAACCAGTATACCTAGACCACCTCATCACCGTCCCTCTAGAAGGATAAGCATAGAAGCTTGAATCGATCTCAGCTGTCGGGAATACTCTGGCATAAGCACTGAGCTTGCTCTCTTTGCGATCACGGTAGAAGACCCCGACCCAGTCATCGTAAGACCAACCGGAGGTCCCGAGTAGAATCTTGCTCATCTAGCCGCACCGACACAAACACAAGATATAGCTGACTAGGATTCAATATAAACAGTGGGCTGAGAAATGACGGAAATCCTGATCGGCGCGGGCGGGTGGGCATACTTCCAAACCCCAGGGCTTGACAGCTTGGAATCCTACTCAAAAGCATTCAGCTTCGTCGAAGTCAATTCAACTTTCTACGAGTACCCAGAGATAAGCCAAGTCAGAGCATGGAGGAAACGCGTACCTAAAGACTTCGAATTCTCAGTGAGATGCCATAAAGACCTTACTCACAAGCACCGGCTAGAACCGGTGGATGAAGCTTTTTGGACATTTGAAAGAATGATAACTGTCTGCAGAATCTTGAGAGCCGGATTCCTACACCTACAGACACCGTCACACATGGGGTTTGATGGAGCCAAGATAGAGTCGATAGCCAACTTCTTCAAACGAGTAGATCACAAGGGAATAGAGATAGCATGGGAGATAAGAAGAGAGGAGAACGCGCCGATACCATCTGAACTTGTCAGACTGATGCAAGAACACAAGATAATCCAGTGTATCGATCTATCTAAGGAGGAACCATTAGTCAAGTCGGATATGCTCTATACAAGACTATTCGGGAAAGGAAGTCACAACGTCTACCAGTTCACAGATGAAGAACTCGAGGAGATAGATGAGAAATCGACTGGAAGCGGATATAAGAGGGCCGCGCTCACATTCCACGGAGTCAAAATGTATAAGGATGCAGCTAGACTCAAGACATACAAATTATCAGGAAAGTTTCCAATGGCAACCGGAAGCACAGGTCCTGACTCATTGAGAGAAGTACTCCGTGAAGACGCGAGGTTTCCGGCCACGAAGCAGAAGTTGATAGAGGATCAAGGATGGAAGATCATAGACTTAACGACTGAGAGAAGAATTCGTGCATCAGAGCTGCTTCAAACTTTGCCGGAAAAGGTTTACGACTCCATTGATGAAGTGATCAAGGCGCTCCCAAAGTAGCTTACTTTTCTTGCGCTCCATCACTTATTAGAAAACACCCGCAGAGAAGAACTCGATATGTGTTGCGAATCCTACGGCAGCCGTTAATAAGCCTAGATGTGGAGACGTATAGCCCACATGGCTTTCCAGAACATAAAGGCGATCCGGTGGTCTCACTGACTCTAGCAATCTCAGAAACCAGCAGAATACAGAACGGACTAACGGTAGTATCTATCCTCTTCCCTCCTCAAAAGGAAAGAGATCTACTTCTAAAGACGAGAGAGACACTCTCAACACTACCGGCAGGCACGCTGACAACCTACTACGGGTCCAGATTCGATCTACCATACCTCCGCTTTCGAGGGAACATGCACGGAGTCGATCTACGAGAAATTGAGACAAGATTGGCGCACGTAGATGCCTACGATATCGCTAGAAGCTTCCCATTCTCAAGCTACAGCCAAAAAAGAGTAGAGAAAGAACTCGGTATGAAGAGGACGGTAACCAGTGTCGATGGAGGCAGGTACCATCATGCATACGAGAGATTCCAGAGTCAGGGAGACTTGGATTGCCTCCTCTATAACATTGAAGACACAGTAGGAGTCTTGATGCTGCTGAGCCATCTGCTCTCCATGAAAGCTGGAACCTAATCCTTCGACAAGACTGGGAGAATCAGTGAGCCCATTGGTAGAACTGAAACTTTGGCATCCTCACCAGCGATATCGAAAGCCATCTTCAAAGCTTCATCCAAAGCCTTAGCTGGCTTCAACCTTAGGATATTCTTGGACTCGTTCTCAGGAAGATCAGTAATACTGATTATCGTGCTTCTCTCAAGAGCCTTATACATAGTGAAAGCCGTTATCCCTCCGGGACCAAAGTTCCTCTTGATCTCTTCTTCAACTTCCTTCGAGTTATCGCATCTCTTCATCCATTCGTAGAAAGCTTGACTGCCTTTACTTTCAGGACATTCAGCAGCAAGAACTATTACGCCTCCGGGTCGAACTATGTTCATGGCAGCTTCCAAGGCTTTGTGAGCTTGATAGAAATTTATGTCTCTAGGGCTTCCACCTGCATCGGTCAAAACTATGTCAGCTTCGCTCTTCGCAGGAACCTTGTAGATCTCATCCACAACCTTAACGCCTTCGAGAAAGACTTTCTCCAAATCGCCTGCGAAGACACTGACTATCTCATTGTTTGTATTCATCACAACATTAATGACGAAATCAACTTGGCCGAGGTTCGCTGCCTCCATCATATCCAAGTGGACAGGGTTCCCCTCAATGTTACCCAGCTTCGCTTTCGGGTCGATCGCCATCTGATGATTATGGATAATGCTTTCGATCCCAGCCACACCGGGAAGAACGCTCTTCCTAGCACCACCGTAACCCGCGTAGTAATGGAGTTCAACATCGCCGGTCAATATCCTCACATCAGCATCAACAAAGGTCTTGTTCAAGTAAACCTTCGTTCCTCGACTCGTATCGCCAACATGAACGAGATCAGGCGCTCGACAATCGTGATTCACAACCTCGACTCTACGCATGACTTCATCGCCAACGAGGTTCTTCATCTCTTCAGGGGTAACAAGCCTATGACTACCCCTCCCGAAGATAACGGTGATGTCCTTATCTTGAACCCCCACTGAATTGAGTTGATTCAAGATCGGAGGAACCATCAGGTAGCTCGGCGTACTCCTCGTAGCATCATCAACCACGATCACCGCCTTATCGCCTTTCTTCGCGATCTCTCCAATCCTCTTGCTCCTCAACGGGTTATCCAGCGCCTTAAGAATCTCAGAACTTGGATTCGCAACGCCGGGCTTCTCTCCGGGCTCAATCAACTCGAGAAGATTCTTGTCAGGAATGCTCGAAGTGAGAACACTCTTACCGTATCTAAGCGAAACCTTTACCAACCGATTATCACCTAGAGCGCAGTTTCACGCCTCAATTCTCGCAGACGTAAAACCATAAGAAAAACTCAGTCACATATAACCTTGCCTCGCAAGAACTCGATATAGAAGAAGAAGCTAAAATGCATCTAGTCACGCCGTTCGACCCATGGAAGAGCCCTCTGTGCCACTGCCCGCCTAAGTACAGTCTCTCACCGTACACAGGCTGCTCACATAGATGTGTCTACTGCTACATTACATCGTATATCCCAAATGCCTTCGATTGCAGACCGAAAGGCAATCTGCTGGGAAGACTGGGGAGAGAGATTAGAAGACTCGACCGAAGAATACCAGTAGCGATCGCAAGCAGCTCAGACCCATATGTACCTATAGAGACGCCCACAAACTTAACTAGAGGCACGTTGCGATTTCTAACTCAAAACGGATTCAAAATTCTCTTAGTGACAAAATCAAATTTAGTGACAAAAGATATGGACATTATCAAACAAGCGAGATGCAGCGTCAGCATGACCATAACCACACTTCAAACTGAGATAGCAAGACTACTAGAGCCGTCAGCACCCTCACCTGAAGAACGATTGAAAGCGATCAAGACACTAGCCGACGCAAATATTCCATGCTCCGCCCGGATAGATCCGATCATTCCTGGAATAAACGATGGTTTAGAGCAACTTGAACCACTAATCGAAGAAATAGCTAGAGCAGGAGCAAAACACATAGTTGCCTCAAGCTACAAAGCTAAGTCAGATAACTACAAGAGGATGATTCTAGCCTTCCCTAGTCTTCGAGAACGTTTGGAAAGGACGTATTGGGTTGAGGGAGAAGTGAAGGGGCGAGCGAGGTATGCACCGCACTCATTCCGCAGACCTCTCCTGCAAGCACTCAAACGCATAATCGAATCTCACGGACTAACATTCGCTACATGCCGCGAAGGATTCTCAGACCTGAACAGCGGCAAGACATGCGATGGAACCCATCTGATACCAGAGCGATAGAACGCCCGTTAATATTCGGTCAGAAGAGCTTGTTCCCTCGTCTCCTCCTTCAAGATCTCTGATTCTTCAGGCTTTATCTTTCCTCCAACTTGGTCCTTTATCCTCCGAGCGACAGCGGGGCCTATCAAAGGTACATTGATAAGTGCCGAGACACTCGCACTTCTCAAATCGTTGATGTTCTTGAAGCCAGCTTTGTACAGAAGCCTCGCTCTCACTCTGCCAATTCCTTCAAGTTGCACGAGAGGTACGAGCTCAGGCTTCACACCATTCTCAGTTCTAGCCCTCAGCTCAGTTATTTTGGATAACAAGTCTTTATGATTGAAAAGACGCGCCAATTCGTGAGTCGCGTAGAGAAGCCAGTCACATACTTCCTTTAGCCTTAAAAGGTCTCCGGGCTCGACTCTATGAGATTTCAGAATATCATCCTCTGTTGCCTCATCAATCCAATCCAAGATGACCTTGGTACATTTCAGCTCAGCGAGAAACTCCTCGTAATCACTGGCCTCAGTCCACATATCCGGAACCTTCGACATAAACTCCTCAGAACGCTCATCAGCCAGAACGCTCAACTGGTCCGGTTCCCTTCTTCTCGGGTAGAGTTTAGCGCCCACATCCGGGGTATGACAGATGAGATGTAAGAAGCTCAACTCAGTAATCTTCGCAGCCCTTCTATAGAGGCCGTCCCTAATTATCACAGCTGAAACGGGATCTATGTAGAGCTCCGAAACCCTCCGCCCGAACCCTGTTGCAGATAACTTCGCACCATCCAACTTCACCATGTCCTCTTTACACAGGAAAGCTAGGATATCACCGATTCTTGAACGGATCATCCGAGGATCATATTGATGCGCGTAGAAGGTCTTGGAGAAGAAATCGTATAAGCCCTTCTCGGTACGCGCAAACCCTGAAGCAATCGTCGCTAGAACATGAGACCTCAAAACTCTCTCAACAGCGAGCTTGGACCAAAGACGTTCAGGTTGAGCTAGAACATAATTCTCAAAGAGATAATCTTGCTCATCAGGACTTTTGGCCACAAGAACAGCTTCACCAAACTCATCGTACTTCGGTCTTCCGGCTCGACCTGACAGCTGCTTATATTCAAGAACAGATATCGGATATCTTCCGTAGCCAGCTTCATATCTTTCGTAGCTACTTATGACTACTGTTCGCGCCGGCAGGTTGACCCCCGCAGCTAAGGTCGGCGTCGCTGCAAGCAGTTTGATCGCGCCTCTTCTAAACGCGTCTTCCACTATTCGCCTGTGCGCGCCCGTCAATCCTGCGTGATGGAAAGCTGAACCTAGCTTGATTTGTTCAGCCAAGACCTCGCTGAGCTTGGTCTTTTCGCCCGTTGAAAGTATCTTTTCAGCTATCGCATTGAGAGTACGCCTATCCGTTTGGGAAAATGATTTCAGCACCGCTCCTGCTTTCTTACCAGTGTCGACAGCGCTCTTTCTAGTCTCAGTGAAGATCAGGACTTGCCCTCCACCACGGATGACATCTAATGAAATATCGAATAAGGGGCTCCCGGTTATCGCTGGGACCATCTTCGCAGATCCATCTTTAAACTGGATCTCTCCAGCTTGGTAGACGCCTTCTTTCAAAGGCACAGGTCGCCAATCCGTCGTAACCGGAAACGCGTTTGTCCACCGCGCCACTTCATCCGCGTTCCGAACGGTAGCGCTTAAAGCGATGATCTGTATTTTCGGGTTGATCTCCAACAGTCGCGTCAAGACAACCTCTAATGTTGGGCCTCTTTCAGGCTCAGTAAGCAGGTGAATCTCATCAGCGACAACAGTCGTGACTTCATCTATCCAGAGAGGCCTATGCCTGAGAAGGCTGTCCGCTTTCTCATTTGTGGCAACGATAATATCGAACTTGGCTAACCAATTGTCCGAGCTGTCGTAATCGCCAGTTGTTATGGCGATCTTAATCTTCTCTCCCGATTCCTTCTCAAGAATCTTGTATTTCTGGAACTCCTCGAATTTTTCACTGGCAAGGGCTCTGAGCGGCGTCAAATAGAGGGCTTTGCCGCCCTTCTCCAGAATACTCTTGAGTATACAAAGCTCAGCGATCAGGGTCTTTCCTGAGGCTGTTGGGCTCGCTAGAACTACGTTCTTCCCTTCAAGCGCTCCAGCCTTTATAGCATCCTCTTGAGGCGGGTAAAGCTCCTCATAGCCGTTCTCTAGGAGAACATTTATGATTTCCTTTGGTATGGGCAACTCGATGATTTTCAAGATTCAAGTTCTACCTTACTCATGCAAGCGCTCTTTTCACTTGACCGGGCTTCGGAGCGTAGAGTACGCCTTCTCTAATCAATTGGCTGACAGCTGCTCTAGCTCTTTCCTCGTCCACGCCTTTCTCCTTGAGAGCTCCATAAAGCGAGGCTTCTTCAACGAACCCTGTCTCCTTTTCCATCTCAGCAACTGTACTGATAATAATCTGCATCCTATCTCTCAGGCTCTTCGGCTTCCCAGTCATTATCACATCGATATCCATCTTCCCAGTAGAAGTATCTATACCGACATCTTGAAGTGAAACAGTGACAAGCCTTATTATCGCTCTAGCATCCTCAACAGTAACTTTATCCCTCAGAAATGATCTCGCTCTCGCCTCAGCAAGCCTTATCAAAGCCTCCAACTGTCGAGGCGTAATCGCAACAGGCGACTCAGCAGACCCAGAGATTGAACGCATCCTCAAATAGAACTCTCGCAACTCCTTTATCGCATCATCAGAGAGAACAGGATCAATCCTCTTAGCGTAGCTAATGTATTTTCTCAGAATCTCTGGAGGCAGAGGAGCCTCCTCTGGAGTAGTCTTCATCTTATGGAGAGCTAGAATATGCTCCGACATTCTACTATCAAGCTCAGCCTCAGGGACATCTCTCATCACGAAGATAAGATCAAACCGCGAAAGAATCGTCACAGGCAAGTTAATATTCTCACTAATATTACGGTAAGGATCATACCTCCCAAGAGCAGGATTCCCAGCAGCCAATACAGAAGCTCTCGCGTTAAGAGTTGCAACTATACCGCCTTTTGCGACACTAACTGTATTGTGCAGGATTACACCGTGACTGACGAAGTTATGCGTGGGCTCTACCGTCAGGTCATACACCCATTTCGCTCTCAGCGGCCCCTCATTGGGAAGAGACTGAACTTTGGTAGCTCGCAACCATCGAATGTTGCCTTCACTCATGGCCTTTAGAGATCTTACTTCGAAAATCGCTAAGGCAAGTGAGTTCAATGCGCAATCTCGCAACTTGTCGAGGATGGCTTGACGAGACTCTTCTTCGTACCCACCCCTCTCAGCGTAGTCAATCGTGCCTCTCCGAAGCCCCAGCCTTCCGGCGGCTTCTCGCTGTGACCATCCAATAGACTGTCTAAGGGAGCGAATAGTCGTCTTTCGTGGTATGTCGCGGCGCAACCGAGTGATTCGTGCCTCCAAGTTCCTGAGACGTCTGCCGAAGACCCTACGCGTGATCCCGTAATCATTCTTGGTGTGGTCATAGAAGTATCCGTCATTAGAAATTCCGATTAGTCGTTGAAGTCCGATCATGCGCCGCGCCACATCTGTTGGAAGGACATCATGCGCTCGCGGAGTACGACGACTCTTCTCCGCGAGCCTTTTGATCTTCCGGTACCGAGGATCTCTTATGTCGACTACTTGACGGACGAAATCGTTTAACGAGTCGCCAGTCACGTAAATCTTGAATGAATTGTTGTATCGGTCTCTGGAGAGCCTCGAGGAAATCCCAAGTCTAAGGAGCAGATCTTGGTAATCCTCAGCGAGTCCCCGGCTTGATGTTCTATAGCAGAGAGCCTCCGGCTCTAAGCTTCCATCGCCTTTGAATGCCGACCGGAGAAAAGCTCTAACGATTCTCGGCGGCGCGTTCATGATCGCCGTAGGCACGCGTTTGGTTAAGGCGTTGACGAACATCGTTGGGAAATTCATTTCTAAGTATCGGTACAGCCTAGAGGAGACGCAACGCTGAGTCCGCGCGGTCTTCGAATAATCTAGGGGTGTAATGCCGAAGGTACCATTCATGAGCCTATTCATTTCACTAATGAATTCCTTTGTGGTGTTGGCGAATCCTATCTCTGAGGCCGAGCCGCGGTATGCGTAGCCTTCCGTTATGAGATACCCAATTATACTTGCTAATTCCTCCGTCAGGTGCGAAGGGAGTGTGACAACCTTCTCATTATGATGGGCGACTATCGTGGCCATGAGTTGGTGGGAAGAGACCAAGCGCTCAAGCGACCTTACCCCCGGAATGAAGTCCCCCACTTTCATTTGAGAAGCTGGGACGGTACGCAGTCTTCCATCCCTGTAAACAAAGACGGGATGGTCCGGCGTGACCACCACGTCGCGGCCGTTTGAGTAGCGTATTCGAACGAACCTGTTTGGCGCAACGTGCCGACTTACTCGGTCTACGTTAACGATTTCGGGCTTCTGGAAGTCAGGCGTCGTGATCAGGCGGATACCATAACGCCTTACCGGCAGGATTTCGCAGTCCATGCCGACTATCTTCTCAGCCCCTTGCTCTTCAAAGAGCCTGTCCACAAACTTTCCGATTTTCACCTTCTCCCCGCTGGCGAGCATGACTTCGAAGGATGGATGGTAGCTTTGTTGTTCCATCGCTTCATGGATGGCTACTCTATCATCTGGCTTCATCTTGTCAATTTCATCTATTGAGGCAACTCCTTTATCAGCAAGTACTAGCGCCCCGGCTTCAAGAACCATCCCTCCAGTCTTCTCTCTCAGAACTGCTGCTGTGAGTCCTGCGGCTGTACTTCCTCGACCGCTCGTATACAACCCTCTAGGAGCGATCCTCGCAACATACTGGAGCAGCTGGCTCTTCGCCGTTCCAGGATCTCCAACGAGGAGGATGTTTATGTCGCCTCTGATCGTTACACCGTCGGGAAGCTGTTTTGGTATCCCTCCGAATAGGAGGTAAAGTATGGCTTCCTTCATGTCGTCATAGCCGTATATCGATGGTGCAAGCGACATTATGAGTTTCCTGTGTATCCAAGGATCCTTAGCTAGTTCCTTGATGCGCCTCTCTTCCTCCGGAGTTATCTCGACAACCTCTGCCTCTTTCCCGGATACATCAACATAGTTTGCATCCATATAGAGGTCGAATGTTCTGAGCCTGCCTCTTCGCCCAACGAACTCCTGTTGAGCTCTAACGACGCCTGTTATGGCGACTCGATCTCCAGGCCTGGCTATATCAACAAGATCTTCTTTCAGCTTTGAGTCCATCGCGCGAGGTAGCTGACCGGGAGGCAGATCCTCAGGCTTCTCTTGGACCTTTATCTCCTGTGAATTCATGAAAATTGACTGCTTCTCGACAAAGTCGAAAGCCTTCCCTCGACAGTGAACGCATATTCCTGGACCTCGCATGACCTCTCCAACCTGATCCACATAAGTCATGGCGTTGCATCTTCTGCATTGAAACGCAGCTCTCACAAGCATTGGTTTGACAGGAGTCGCCCTCACAATTATTCCATCAATCATTACGAATTTTCCAAGGTGTTCAGAGCCCATTTTTCGAAGGGAAAGTTTCTCAGGCAGTCTCCTGAATCTTACAAATATCTTCTTCACTTGCTCAGCATACTCTGGATCCTCTATCTTCATCTGCGCCCAAGCGGATCTGTTCAAGTATTCCAGGTATTCGTCAGGCTTCTCGATTATCTGCCTCGTTAGAGCGACATCGAATGCAATAAGATCATCAAAATCTATTATTAGTGTTTGTGAGCCTGAAACAGCCATCTGTGCAAGTCGCCGCCGATATTTGTATTCACCTGTTGGAACTTGAAACGACCGAAGGAATTCTTGAAATCTCTCTTCTGGACCTTTTGGAAGAGTCAAAATCTTCCCTCCAAACTGAGAATCCTCCTTTTCCAGTCATTTATGATGTCGCTTAACCTCATGTATAATGTTCGCTCCTCAGAAGTCAAGTTCTGGATAATGCTCTCTGTTACGAGAGGAGCTGCTGCAAGTGAAACTATTTTGCGTACTCTACAGTTAACCACGTCCTTCGAGAGGCCTACCGCCTTCTCGAGATCTTTCAACTTCGTTCGATCAGATCGAGTATCTGCTTCCAACTCAGTCAAGAAGCGTCTTAGCATCGAGTAGAAGTTTTCCGGCAGTTGAGGGATCTGCCTTGAAGTGGGAATAGTCTCTCTCCAGTGAACTTTCGACAGAACTGCCAAGCTCAAACGATCCTCATCTCTGAATTTCGCGATCCCCGATTTAATCAGGCCCTCAGCAATCCAATACGGAATCTCAACCTCTTGCCCGCTCTTTAATGGACCAATACTTTTTTCGCCAACAGTCAGTTCCGGTGAGTCACGAAGCACCACAATCTTGACTGGAGTATTCTTGAAGTCGAAGTCTATGTCCTCCACGGTGGACAGGTACTCTGGCAAACGATAGCACCATGCAACTTCAAAATAGGAAGCCTTCAAGATAAAACTGTCTTTCGGTCTGTCAGCTGCTTTCCGTCCCTACCTGCTCATAGAATCTCGCTATGTCTACCAAAGAAACTTTCAATTCGTGACCCTTGAATAGCTTTGACCAGAAGCACACGCTATGGGTCTTCTCGGCGGTCAATCTATCCAAAATTGAGAGCTTCCGCCTCGTCAATGCGTAGTGAATTGAAATCCTTGCCATCTTGACTAGCTGCAACTCAATGACTGTTATCCGAATCTTCTTTTAAACTCGGAGAGATGGCTAAAACTATTTCGTGGAAAAAGTCCTGCTGAAGACAGACAGACAGACAGCTCATTCCAGCCTGAAGGGAATGTGAGGTTTCTTGTTCGACTCCTGACTGCGCGGAGATGGTGGCTCCCGATTGATCGTCCTTCAATTCCGACGTGAGGTTGCTGCGTAAAACTTAAGAAATTGTATGGAGGAACTAGTAATTCCTACCTTTACATATGTAAAGGCCGTTAGGAGGCATTGAAACGTTCAAAATACTCAGCAAGGAAGAGTTAGCGCCAGGAATAAAATCGCTTGATATCCATGCGCCTTTGATCGCAAGAAAGAATAAACCCGGACAATTTATCGTCTTGAGAATAGACGAGAAAGGTGAGAGGATACCGCTTACAATATCCAAGAGCAGCCCTGAAGAAGGAAAGATAAGGGTCGTATTTCAAGAAGTAGGGAAGACCACACGGCAACTCGGAATGCTGCGAGAAGGAGATGAAATCTTGGACCTCATCGGGCCACTGGGTAGACCCTCCGACATAGAGAAATTTGGAACGGTTGTAATCGTGGGAGGAGGCGTTGGAACCGCTGAGGCATACCCAGAAGCATGCGCGCTGAAGAAAGCTGGAAACAAGATAATATCTATAGTCGGCGCCAGGAGCAAGGACCTACTAATCCTTGAGAAGGAGATGGGAGAGGTAAGCGACGAGATTTACCTCGCAACGGACGACGGATCGAAAGGTCATCACGGCTTCGTCACTGACATATTGATCAAACTGATCGAGGCTCATGTTAAGATCGATCGCGTCGTAGCCATAGGCCCGACCGCTATGATGAGGCGAGTGGCGGACATAACCCGCCCGCATCAAATCAAGACGATAGTCAGCTTGAACCCCATTATGTTGGACGCCACCGGCATGTGCGGAGTTTGCAGGGTAATCGTTGGAGGAGAGACCAAATTTGCGTGCTCTGACGGACCAGCCTTTGACGCACACTTGGTAGACTTCGATCTTCTCGCCGCTAGACAGAGAATATATCTTGAAGAGGAAAAAAGGTCACTCCAACAAATTGAAAAAAGAGAGCAAAATCTGCGATGAGCTCGAAGAGAGAGATGAAATTTCAAAAAGTACCTATGCCAAAGCAGCCTCCGGAGAAGAGAATCCGTAATTTTGAAGAGGTAGCGCTGGGCTACACACCTGAGCAAGCAATCACCGAGGCCAAGCGGTGCCTTCAATGCCCAAAACCCTTCTGCAAGCCCGGATGCCCAGTTGAAATAGACATCCCGGCCTTTATAGATGCCATAAGGCAGGAGAATTTTGACAAGGCGGCTGAGATACTTCGAGACAAGAATAATCTCCCTGCAATAACCGGAAGAGTCTGCCCGCAAGAAGACCAGTGCGAGAGAGTTTGTGTAATGAGTAAGACTGGCGACTCAATTGCGATAGGCGCTCTCGAACGCTTCGTCGCAGACTACGAGTTGAAGCGCGGGTTAAGGATTCCGTCCGTTGCGGAAAAGACGGGTAAAAGGGTTGCGGTGGTAGGCTCAGGTCCGGCCGGACTGACGGTTGCAGGAGATCTCGCAAAGCTTGGACACGATGTGACGATCTTCGAGGCGTTGCACACCTCTGGAGGAGTCCTCGTCTACGGCATCCCAGAATTCAGATTGCCGAAAGAAATCGTTAGAGCTGAAGTCAACTACGTCAAGAGCCTCGGAGTCAAGATCGAGACGAACATAGTCGTAGGAAGAATAATCACTATCGACGAACTCTTTGAAAAAAGGTTCGATGCTGTCTTCATCGGGACCGGAGCAGGTTCACCGCGCTTCATGGGGATACCTGGCGAGAGCCTCAACGGTATTTATTCAGCTAACGAGTTCCTCGTCCGCGCGGTCCTGATGAAAGCCTATAGATTCCCTGAATTCGACACTCCGCTGAAAGTTGGGAAGAGAGTAGGGGTCATAGGTGGAGGAAATGTCGCCATGGATGCTGCTAGAACAGCGCTTAGGTTGAGTTCAGAGAATGTAACAGTGGTATATCGCCGTTCAGAGACGGAGCTACCTGCTAGGCTGGAGGAGGTAAGGAATGCGAAGGAAGAAGGCATACAATTCCAACTGCTCGCGAATCCTGTAAGGTTTTTGGGAAACGATGTAGGGTGGGTTCAGAAGATGGAATGCGTAAGAATGCAACTAGGTCCTCCAGACGAATCTGGGCGGAGGAGACCGGTCCCAGTCAAGGACTCAAACTTCACTATGGAGGTTGACACTGTAATTGTCGCTGTCGGTCAAGGGCCTAACCCTTTGATCCGCCAGACGACAAGCGGACTTCAAACTGATGAAGAAGGATATGTAATGGTCGACGAGAATTTCAGGACTTCAAAGAAAGGGATTTGGGCTGGAGGGGACATCGTTCCGGGCGAGGCGACGGTGATTCAAGCGATGGGCGCGGGCAAGAGAGCTGCGCGGGATATAGATAAATATGTCAGAGACCAAAGCCTAACTGCCGACCTTCATTCCGCTCCGCTATAACAGTAGATGCGAATTTAGGGTTTGCTGCCTACCTCATGTTAGGGTAGGCCTGTTTGGATTTGTTCTTTCTCAAGTTTAGGAGTGTGGTAGCGGAGCTTGTGGCTCCGGTTTTCAGCTTCAAGATGAAGGAGGGGTCTTGGTATGGGAAGCCGGATCTGGTTGAGCTTGAGCTTCACATGGCGGTTATGAATGGTTATGCGGAGGGCATCGCGAACAGTCTTAGGCGTCAGGGTAAGGCGCCGACAAGTGAGAGTTTGCTCGGATACATCAAGGCTATGGCATGCGGTGAGATGCTTGCTAACGCGGAAGCGCAGATAGAACATTGCGTAGAGCAGCTTAAGATGAAGGGGTTAAGCCTTAAGGATGTTGGAGTGGCGTTTGATTGGCATGATCAGCCTTACTACGGTAAGCCGACGCTTGAGATGGTTGGCACTCAGCCTAAACGTGGAACCTGCTACGCCTTCTCCTTCTTAACCGCCAGCATCCTAACGCCTAGGAGGCGCTTGGTGCTATGCATCATACCGCTCACGTCTAAGGAGGGTCTTCCAGCCCTCGTGCTTGCGCTCATAAAGCGTATCCAGAAGCTGGGTTGTTCGAGTCTTCTACTTCATCTTCGCATGCCTAATCTACAACGCATGGGTCGTCCTAAACGCCAAAGCCCAAGAACCAATAACAACCATCACCATAAAACTCAACTACATCTGGCATTCTTTGACGCTTTACGAGATGGAGACCGAGGCATCACCAAGATGAAAAACCCTAAATTCGCATCTACTGATAAGAATAAGTATAAATATCGATCTCATGGCAACTTTCTCGTCATAGAAAGGCATGCCTTCACCGAGGGAACGCGAATGGTAACGGCCTTTATTATGGTAAATGTTGAAGCTGGGAGAGAGGCTGAGATCTGCCAAGAAGTATCGAAACATAGTGCCGTATCCGAAACTGCTTTGACCTACGGAG
>CAZHMI010000002.1:0-43372 GCA_964533795.1 uncultured Candidatus Bathyarchaeia archaeon | reverse complement strand
AAATTTTCGCTATGTGAGCTATCCTAGTAGTTAGAAAAGCCTAAGCTTGGTACCTTGAGTCACCTTAAGCCTTTTCGCAGCATCTCCTTGATTAACAGCTATCTCTAGAAAGCCGTGGCTTCCGACTAAACCTAATAGAGCGCCCGCTTGGACGTCTGAATACGTTCTCCAGAGCCTCAACTTAACGCTCTTGCTCTTATGTTTCAGTTTGAAGTCAGACCCATAGCGTATTATCGTCTTTCCTAGGTCCCTAGAATGAAGGTTCGTCACTACATTCCCAAATCCATCCACATGAACCACTTCGCAATCGACAGCCCGCCGCCGTATCTTGGCCTCAGAGTATTCAGGCTCCACGAAGTCGGTTATTGCTCGACCAATCTTGCTCGGTTCAACTCCGTTCGCTATGTGGGCAGCAACTGGAGCGAATATATCTCGACCGTGAAACGTATCTGAAACTTCCTTCGCCATGAACCGCTTCTCAACTATATGGTACACTTTTCTTATCCCATCAATCTTCGCAGCCATGAGCAGTAAGCCGTTATCCGGACCCACATAGAAACTCCTCGCGGTCTCTATCAAGATCGGCCTCCTTTTACCACCTACACCGGGATCTACAACCGCTACGTGTACGGTCCCGTCCGGAAAGTAGGGCGCTGCCGAAGCCAATATGAAGGCACCCGTTCTCAGATTGTGTCTCTCAACCTGATGGCTTATGTCAACTATCGTTGCTTTAGGGCATATGGAGAGGATAACAGCCGTCATTTGAGCGACATAGCTGTCTTTCAGCCCGAAATCTGATAGCAAGGTTACTGTAGGCACCTGAACCTACTCCATATTACTCATTCAAAGATTCACTCTCTAGAATCTTAAAGAGTGATCGCAGCTGGAGTCCTAGTGCAGGAAATCATCAAAGGACGATCCGACTGAAACGAGGTGAAAGAACAGTAGAAGTCGTAGTCATTCAATGAAGTGTACACGAACTCTTTAAATTTCTGAAGTGCACATTTTGTATAGGGTATTCCCTTTAGATCAGATTTTTGAGAATTCGAGGAAACCCAACAAAAAGAGGATGTGAGATTTGCCGAAGAAGGTTAAGAAGAAAGCCGTCAAAAAGAAGGTTGTCAAGAAGAAGCCTGTGAAGAAAGCAGCTCCACCACCAGCCCCTCCGCCTGCGCCTCCTCCTGCTGAAGCGCCTCCACCCACACAAACGACTGGATGATCCTGAACTTAGCGTAAATCTCCCTTCTTTTTTTCGTAGCTGGCATTTAGAGCTTTTTCTGTAGGAAAAGTATACTGCCAGAATATCGGATAAAGCCCATATCTAGGACAGAAGTAAGACCTAGCCGAGTTCAAGCCTATGCAGGAAGCCCTTCCGAAGACTATGGTGGAGGTCTTTAGACGACAGAAGTATCAGCTTGTGGGTAGCCATTCAGCCGTAAAGAAGTGTAGATGGCTGCATCAAAGCTTGGTCTACGGTCGGGCTTGCTACAAGCAGCTCTTCTATGGGATTCAAACCCACCGTTGCATACAGATGACGCCTACGCTCGCATGCAATATGAGGTGCATCTTCTGTTGGCGTATCCAGCCCGAAGACATAGGCGTAAGATGGAACGCATGGGATACTTCCAACATCGATGATCCCAAGACCATCGTCGATGGTTGCGTAAAAGCTCAAAGAAAGATCTTGAGCGGCTACAAGAACCATGTCTTAAGCGGAAGGCTTAGCGAAGGGAAATATCGAGAGGCATTGGACCCCAAGCATGCCGCTGTAAGTCTGGACGGGGAACCGACCCTATTCCCTCAACTTGAAAGTCTACTAGAAGAGTATCGTAATAGAGGTTTCACAACGTTCTTAGTCAGTAACGGAACGATGCCTGAAACGTTGGCTAAGCTGTCGATTGAGCCTTCGCAGCTCTATGTCTCCCTTTATGGAGCGGATGAAAGAACGTTCTTGAAGACGTGCAGACCGCACACCCCAAAGGCATGGGAGAAGGTGAAGAAGACGCTTGATCTGATCCCCAGCTTCAGGAACCCTACAGTGGTAAGGCTAACTCTTGTTCGCGGGGTCAACCTTAATGATGCTATAGGCTACGCCAAGCTCATCAAGAATGCAGCGCCTGTCTATGTCGAGGCTAAGGCATATGTTTACGTAGGCTACTCGAGGCAAAGGCTTGCTTTCGAGAATATGCCAAGCCATGAAGAGATCAAGGGGTTCTCCATTGAGTTGGCGCGTGAGTTGAGCTACAACATACTCGCTGAGTCAAGAGATAGTAGAGTTGTACTTCTCAGCAAGCTTCAGAAGCCGATAAGCCTCGCCAGATAGGGCTCTATCAAAATAATTTATGCGAGGAACCAACTAGCTTTATACGCCAAGAACTGGTTGTGCAAGGCTTGATGCCTAAAGATTTAGAAAAGATTCAGATTGACCTTGAGAAGTACGATTCAATCAGGGAGAAGATGCTTGAAGTTTCGAGACTCGCTACAAGACTTTCAGATATGGCAATTATAATGATGCATAGAGGCGATTTGAAGAAAGCTAACGAGACCCTTCGTCAAGCCAAAGATTCACTAAGGGAGATCGAGCGGTTGCTGAAGAGTAATCCTGAACTGAGAAATTCAGGCAACGTCGTGGTCGCATATCAAGAGTACGCGGAAGCTAAGCTTCTGTTTCACGTGATTCAAGAGGGAAAGTTGCCTTCACTCGAGAAAGTGGGTGTTGAATCAACTCCATATGTTCTCGGGCTTCTGGACTTCATCGGCGAGCTTAGGAGAATGGCTCTGAATTCTCTCCGGAAAGGGAAGGCTGTTGAATCTGAGAAGATGCTTAAGCTGATGGAGAATACCTATGAAGATCTTGTTTCGCTCGATCATGCGGCGATAATCCCGATGTTCCGGAGGAAGGCGGATGTAGCGAGAAAGATTGTGGAGACGACTAGAGGAGACGTGGTTACGGAGATAAGAAGGATGTCTCTCGAGAAAGCGATTAAAGGCTTGGAAGAGAGAATCAAGGAAAAGTAGTGGCTTGACTGTCCGCGAATTCTCTTTAGATAAAGCCATCGCATTGCAGAACAGACTCTCTAAGAGAGTGGAGAAGAGGAGCTTCCTTCCAAAGAGATTGAGGAGAATCGGAGGACTCGACGTAGCCTATCTTGACGATAAAGCGATAGGTTCTTGCGCGATACTCGACTACGAAACCTTAAAGCCTCTTAAAACAGTTACCGTCCTAACCAAGGTTACGGTCCCTTACATCCCAGGGTTTCTCGCATTTAGAGAGGGACCTATAATGGTCAAGACGGCTAAGAAGCTGAATCTGAAGCCGGACGTCTATCTAGTTGACGGCCAAGGGATAGCTCACCCAAGAAGGTTTGGTCTGGCAAGCTATGTTGGAGTCCTTCTTGACTCAGCGACTATTGGAGTAGCTAAGAGTAGACTCTACGGCGAGATCAAGGGAGATCTTCTATATGGCGAAGAGGGGGATGTGCTCGGTAGAGTGTTCACCACAAAGCGAAGCGGAAAAACACTTTACATCAGTATCGGCCACAAAATCTCTCTTGAGGACGCTTTAAGAATAACTTCAAACTGCACGATTAATAGTGGTCCTGAGCCTCTGAGAGTTGCGCACGAGCTTGCTGTTAAGAAGAGGTTGGAAGTGGGATCATGAAACCCAGCTTGTTGATCACTTTATACAAGATTGCGGAGGCGGCGGGAAGCATAGGGGAAGCCGTATGCACGACAACTGAGATCGCGGAGAAATTAGGCTTCTCTCAACAGACAGCTTCAAGGCATCTTATCGAGCTTGAGAAGCTCGGATATGTCAGGAGAACGAGGGCTGCGAGAGGTGAGCTTGTACAGATCACGCCTAGAGGCGCGGAACAGTTGAGCTTGATGTACTTGACGCTTCAAAGGATATTCGAAGGACCAAAGAGAGAAGTTTTGATAGAAGGAGAAGTTTTCAGCGGGCTGGGTGAAGGCGCATACTACGTTAGCCAACCGGGCTATAGAAGACAGTTCATCGAGAAACTGGGATTCGACCCATATCCTGGGACCTTGAACTTGAAGATCGGGAGACAAAGTCAAAGAGAAAGAAAGCTCCTTGACAGTTATCCATCTACAAGCTTGGAAGGCTTTGTGAATGGGGCAAGAAGCTTCGGTCAAGTCAAATGCTACAGGGCTAGGATAAACGATAGGGTTGACGGGGTAGTCATTACTGCATTGAGGACCCATTACGGGGAAGATGTCTTGGAGGTAGTAGCTCCGAAGAATTTGAGGGAAGTATTAGGGCTGAAGGATGGAGATTCAGTCAAGGTCCGAGTGTTCATCTCCACTCCTCAATAACCTTTCTCTTAATCTTCGAGGAGCTGTTCAAGTCAGCTGAACCGAATCTACCGATTTGAACGATCTTCACTTTAGACATGCCCTTCCGAAGGATTTCTTCAACGGTTTCATGCATATCGTCTTGATCATAGCCCACCGCGATTATATCTGGCTTGATCTTCTTTACCGCCGCCTCTACATTCATCTCCTCATAGCCCAGAATCGCTTGGTCAACCGGCTTAAGCGCTTCAACGAGAGCCCTACGTTGATCTTCAGGTAAGATAGGCTTCTTGCCCTTCCTTTTCTTAATCGTCTTGTCTCTAGCGACTATCACTATAAGCCTAGAGTTCTTTCCCCCAGCTTTCTTCGCTTCCTCCAAGAAACGGTAATGCCCATAATGCAGGAGATCAAACGCTCCAGTCGCAAGAACAACTTTCGCTTTAACCATCTGACCTCCGCCCATAGGCCAACAGAAAGTGCACGATCTGAATTAAGAATGTCTTACCACCGTGTTTATCAAGGTTTGCCAGAAAGTCCACGCCTTTCAAAGGTGGGATGAATGACATCGAATCCAGATCAAATAGGAATAGCCTTGTATAGAAATCGAGCGGAAAAACCTACGGCTTCAGTGTAGCTGAGTCCACAGAACATTTTCATCGTACTTCTGCCGAATAACCTGATTATGAACCAATAACCAATTCCCGCACAGGGTGAAGATGAACAAAGAAGCTGATGATTACGTAGAAAAACATAAATCACCTCAAGAAGAGATTTGTCAGAAGTTGAGAGAGATCATTTTCAAGACTGTTCCATATGTCAAAGAAGAGATGAAATGGGGTGTTCCGACCTACGCCGACGGCAAACTTTACATCGTAGCGTCAAAAGACCATGTCAATTTGGGGTTCTCATTGAAAGGTTCTTCAAAGGAGGAGCAGAAACTGCTCAGCGGTTCAGGAAAACAATGAAGCACATCAGAATTCTCTCCTTGGAAGAAATAGAAGAGAAAAGAATCGCAAAACTGCTAAAGCTGGCGCTGAAATGATAATGGGTTGGAACCAATAATGGGTTATAGAAGGAAATCGTGGCAGGAGAAGCTGGCAGACAAAAAAGGCTACCCGAAAATTCTGAAGCTGGAAAAGAGATTTCCATGTTACTATGCAGTTCATAAAATGGGGGCTGACGTGGGCGATGAAGTAGTTCTTGTTAACCCTAGTGAAGTCGTTGAAATAATGAGAAAAGTGCCAAAGGGAAAACTATTGACAATCGTTGAAATCTGCAAGAAAATTGCGAAAGAACACAGGGTCAAGGCTTGTTGTTCTCTGACAACGGGGATTCTTATCATGACTGCAGCTAACGCAGCTGAAGAAGCTGCCAAAGAAGGTAAGGATCTCAATATTCCATACTGGCGAACTCTAAAGGCAGACGGATTCTTGAATGAGAAGTATCCTGGCGGACCAGAAGCACAGAGAGAGAAGTTGGAAAATGAAGGATTTAGAGTGATACAGAAAGGAAAAAAGTATCTTGTTCAAAACTATGAGAATTTCCTAGTTAGTCGGTGACACGCAGTTGGCAGGAGAACCTGTTGAAACGGAAACGCAGAGTCGCAGAACTATAAGAAGCCGATGAAAGATCTCCGTGACCGATGTACTTCAGATAGACTTGACAGGTGATTTTGTTTGTCAAACTCGGTTTTGAACTCATTTGACCATCGAGGATGAATGTTCGTTTTGGAGACAGTTCTATTCGTTTGTGTGGAGAATTCTTGTCGGAGCCAAATTGCTGAAGCGTTTTTCAACAGTCTCGCTCCTAACGGCTTGCGAGCTATCAGCGCTGGAATAAAACCAAGCGATAGAGTGAACCCTAAAGCTGCCGCTGTTATGAAGGAGATTGGATTGGACATAAGCGAGAAGAAACCCAAACTGCTGATTTCGGAAATGATTGAGAAAGCTGATCGAATAATAACGATGGGTTGCGGAGCAAATGTCTGCCCCGCCGTATTCCTACCTAAGATAGAAGACTGGAAGATAGAGGATCCTGTCGGTCAACCCATCGAGAAGTTTAGAGAGGTCCGAAACGAGATAAGGAGAAGAGTTCAGAAATTGATAGAGGAGATGACTCACCAGTAACCGTTTAAGGGGTCGAGCTTTTCGTCAAGTTTTCAGGCTATGAGAAATCTCCCAGTTTCAGAAATCTAAGCGCGTCGAGGAGTCCTTCCGCGTAAGAGATTGAGGCTAGAGAGGTAACGTCCTTCCCATTTTCGCTATAATACTTGGAGTCGGAAAGATATCTCCTCGCAATCTCCACTATTCGCTCAACGTCTCTTCGCGTGATGATCGCCGGCATAGCTATAGGTTTCAATATGGATAGAGCAGTTTCAACAGCCGCTATGTAGTGTTTAGAACGCTCTTTCGCATCTTCTGTCATGCCGAAACCTCGCTTAGACGTTTCGATCCAAATCACTTCTCTCAGCGCCGGCGAGGACCTGCAACGCTTCAGCCTCCTTGAAATGCAATTTTCCAGGGATAGCCATTGAATGAGGTGGGCCGCCGAAATCGTACAGCCGCAAGCTCTCAACTCTACCTGCTTTGACCTTCGTATCTTCTGCGCCAACTCTGGCGACGCCGACGGCAAGAGTCTTATTCGTTATTATGTCCTCTCTCCTTTTCTCTTCGAGTACGAGAAGCTGTTCTAGAGCTTGGGATATTGTCATGTAGGTCCTATCCTCCGCCTTTATATCGAGTAGAACGAGAGTGTGCAACCCCCTAAAGAGATTCTCTTTAATAGAATCGTAAGGCGACTCAGGGATGGCACCTACTTCAACTATAGGGATCGTCACTGTCCTACCGAACTTGTAGCTCTGCAAACCTATGATGCTTGAAACGGCGGATGTCACCGAAGCTCCATGGATTATTCTCGTTTTTATGCCAGCTTTCTCGGCTCGAAGCCTCAGATCCAAGTGGGTTGTGGCTGCCATAGGGTCTCCTGGAACGAGAAAAGCCACGTTCTTTGCTTTCGCTTCCTTCAAAACGGTTAGCTCAGCCTTCTCTTCGACATCCGATCTGGATAAGACTTTGACAGGTTTGTCTAGAAGCTTCTCCAAACGCTTCAATGAAAGTCCGGGCATTAAACTTGTGTAGAATTCCGCGAGGACGAGATCAGCTTTCCTAGCCTCTTCTAATCCATGCATCGATATTCCAAGTTCGCTATGCAGACCCAGTCCTATGAACTTCAATTGATTAACCATCAAACCACCTTCCATAATCCATCAGTAGTGTAAATGGAGCGGCTAGATTTAGAATAATGGGCGGCCCCGAAAGATAATCCTCTCGCATTTGGAAGTAAACTGTTTATAGTCTAAGGTGTTAAGACAATCTGCGAAGGGAATGAGCTGAATGTCAAGGCTTTTTGAAGCCAGAGAGATAGTCGGATTAGCGATCAAGATAGAAGAGAATGGAGAGGAGTTCTACACGCAACTAGCGAACGCGACAAAGAACCTTCAAATCAAGGAGACGTTCGACTTCCTAGCAGGAGAGGAGAGAAAGCATAGAAACTCGTTTAGAGAGATTCAACGGACAATTGGAGAATTCAAACCGGTTTATGAGTCGTATCCAGGCGAATACTTGAACTACGTAGAAGCTCTGGCAGAACAGAACATATTCACAAAGGAGAGATCAGGGCAGCTCATCGCAAGGAAGTTCAAAACCGCCACAGCAGCACTCGACGTGGCGATAGGATTGGAGAAAGACTCGATACTCTTCTACAATGAGATGAAGAACTTCACTCCGGAGTCGGAGTATGAAACAATTAATGAGATTATCGGCCAAGAGAAAGAACACTTGCGGAAACTCTCAGAAATCAAACGAATACAAAAGAGGACTTAGCCGCAATAGAATTTACAAAAGATTATTTAGTACGAGGAAAAATCTATCAGAACATGCGAATCTGGGTCCGTAGCTCAGTCAGGTAGAGCAGCGGTCTAGGCCGTAAGGCTTAGGACTAGGCTGAAGCTCTTAACCCGAAGGTCGAGGGTTCAATTCCCTCCGGACCCGCCATAAAACTGGTTCAGTACCACATTGTTTATGATAATGTCAGCCGTGGCGGCATCGTGACAGCTCACACGTGGCTTCGCAGGCTCGGGCTTGTTCACAAAAGGTTCCAGAAGACTCCGCAGCAGATTGCCTCGATGCCCCAGAAAGACAGGGCCAACTTCTTGCTCGATGTCGTCAGCAAACTGGAGAAGGACGGAATCAGCGGAAGCTACATCGCGAATATAGTCAAGGCCCTCAAGAGTTGGCTGGAGTTCAGCGGCAAACCTGTCCAGTAGCGGATCAAGATTCATGGACGCAACGACCTCGTGCGTTTTGCGGACGAGAGGCCCCCGACTCCGGAGGATCTCCGCAAGATATTCAACATATCTGACTACAGGGCAAGAGTCTCATCTGCAGTTGTTGCATTCTCAGGGGTGCGGCTTGAAGTCTGGGGCAACTATCTCGGCACAGACGGCCTGAAACTGAAGGATTTCCATGAACATCTACCTTACAAATACGAATACAACTGCCCAGTGAAACGGGCCAAACGTCAGGTGCTGTGCGACTGGTACATCCCTAAGATCGACCTGTACATATAATACTGGGAGAAGACGAGTTGGCGACAGTCTAGCCCCGAGGATGCATACAATTCCGCTGTGAAGACCGTTCAAGACGCGATGAAAAAAGGATACTACATCTGGGTTGATGTCTCCTACTGGCAAGCTTTAGGGGTGACTCCGCCATGGTGACGAAGATGAAAGTCAATTTGGTAGCGGTTCTCATTCTTGGAATGATGATGCTATCACTCTCATGTATTCAACTCGAAGTTTCAGCTCAAGGCGGAGATCAGATAAAGGTTTCAGAGAGATTGACCGTGGACAATGCCGGTGACGGTCGAGACGAGATCTCCATATCTTGACATCAGTAGGCATGGCGCTCAAGAAAGAACATTGTGCACTGTTCAGTACACTAGAGAATTTAAACTCTGAAATATGTCACGGCGCTAGAAGCAGTATTAAACACTACGTCGCTTACATGGTGGCGATTCCCGCAGCCGTTGCACGCATCTTCAACCCCAGGAAATCCTTGAGCCTTCGGCTAGGCATTGAGTGGAACTGTTATTTCAGAGAGATAGATCCTTTCAACGTATGTTTGATTGCTAAGACCGCAGAGACTCTGATAGAAATCTTTATACCCATTGGTACCAAACAATACCTCTTGGTGGATGGATTGAGCAAGACCGAACAAGCCTATCAGATCGCAGTCAGGGTCACTAGAAGCGAATATGAGCGCATTCAAGATCTTGTTGAGGCAGGTCTCTATCGGAGCGCCGCAGATTTCGCTAGGGAAGCCTTAAGAAGTATGCTGAGAGAGGTTGAGCCGACCAGCGTTAGAGACGTATCTGCAAAAGAGGCTGAAACGATGATTGACAAGTTTCTTCTACAAAATCCAGGGCCGCATTTTGCAAGCGAAATAGCTGAAGCCTTGGGGTTAGAATATCGAACAACCTTCGAGACTATTAGACGTATGCTGGAGAAGGAGAAGATTCGAAAATCTAGGTTGTAGACGATGACGATCCTGACAGATGAAGGAGATGGCATAATCGGACGCCGACTTGTCTACATCGCAAGAAAGGTTACGGGTCCAAGGCTTGTTCGAAAGAGCGGACGTCATAGAGGATTGGAAGGCATTCTCTATGACGCTGAAGTCCACATCGATATCGCCGTAGAGAAGTCAAAGACACCCTCATGAAGGAGGGAGCTTGCAACGGTGGTAGCGATGCGAACCTTAACTAGCCTAAGCCGATTTCAAGCTGCGCCTACTCCTTCGAGAGCATCCTCGCCTCGAAAACTGGAAGGAAGCCAAAGAGCTGGTCCAGAAGAACTATAGCGCTGCTGGAGCTATGTTGTTTTGGATAATCACTCTTCTTACTGTACGCTTCTTTCCGCAACGAGTCCTATGGCGGCGAAATTTTTCTTCGCCTATGAACTTGCCGCACCTTGGGCAAATCGGCAAACTGTTCCACCGAATAACTATATGGGAACTGCGTATTTATCGGCATTCTCCCGATTCTAGCGGTACTATTTGGCAGCCTTAAGCGCACTCTTTTTGGGCTATGCATCTCGTCTGTCCGCCAGTAGGGCATCTCATATATTTGCTCAGGCTAAGGTTGCGTTGAGTGACTATCTCCATCTGATTCCTAGAAGAGGGAGCGTATCCGGAATTGAGTGAAGACCGAGTTTCAACTGGAATTGAAGGGTTCGATAACCTTATAGAAGGTGGGATTCCGAGAGGAAGCTTGCTTCTTCTAGGAGGTGAGGCTGGCTCAGGTAAGACCTTCTTCGCAGCCCAATACCTCTATCACGAGGTATCGAAGCTCGATGAACCGGGAATATACGTATCCTTCGCGGAGAATCGGGAGACCTTCCTGAAGAATATGAAGCGAATGAACATGGACTTCGAAAAATATGAGCAAGCAGGAAGATTCAGGCTTATAGATCTGGTCACGGTCACAGAGAAGGGTCTGGCAGAGATCCTAGATAGCGTCTTGGCAGAGGTTGGCAACCTGAAGGCGAAGAGGCTGGTGATAGACTCATTCTCCGCTATGGCTCAAGCCTTCAAAGAGCCGATAGAAGCGAGGGTGGTGATTCACACTATTCTAGGCAAGATAGTTCGCCAAGTAGGATGCACCACGCTCTTAGTCGTAGAGAAGCAGAGTGGCCAAAACCGAATAGGCTTAGGCTTAGAGGAGTTTGTGGCGGATAACGTCATGATTCTTCGAAGGAGGACGCTTAATGATAGGCTTGTAAGAGAGCTGGAGATTATGAAGATGCGTGGAACGAGACTCATACAGCCCATCTTACTCTTCACTCTTAACGGTGGATTCAAGTCCTGAAGCCCTACCTGAGTAAAGACTGGCAGCAACCTTCAAATCTCAAGCCTGTTAAGCCCAAGTCCGGCTTCTTGTCTACTGGTATAGAGGATCTAGACGAGCTCATCGGCGGCGGATTGCCTCCTAGAAGCTGTAGTGTTCTCGAAGTCGGCGCAACCGTTCCGCTACCAATCTTGAGACCCGTCAGACCGTTGATAGTTCATGCTTTGACTCACGGCCACGGTGTCTTCATCCTCCCAGCCATGGGAATCAGCGCCGCACAAGTTAAGGAGGGGCTAACACCCTACGTAAGAATGAATCTATTGAATAGATTGGCGAGGGTAGTTGACTATGGAGATGAAAACAAGGAGCCATACTGCGTTGGACTAACCGGAGCGAAAATCCAAAGCGACTTCTTAAAGCTCTGGAAAACTGTTCATCAACTACGTAAAGCCTCGAAGAAAACTGTTCTATCGATCGTAGGCTTCGACACTATAGAATACGTGTATGGGCTTGAAGAGGGCTTGAGGATCCTCGGCCGCGACGTGGCTCTGAATAGAAACGTAGGCGATGTTCGAGTGAATCTTATCAGGCCTTCAGTACACCTGAAACCTCAACTCGTCGAAGTGGCCGACATACACTTCGTAGTTGAAGAGATTCAAGGCGCCCTAGTAGCTTACGGCGTGAAACCAAGAACAGCTATCCACGACTTCAACATCGAGATTCGAGAAGGTACCGCTGAAATAAAGTTGACGCCCGTTACCTAGCAAAGGCATAGACTGAAGGTGTCAAATTGAAGAACGAGTTCACTCAGGATTTGTTAGAGGCTGTTGATGAGGGTTTTCTCGCTTTAGGCGAGGTAATCAAGCCCGCAATCTACCAATATGTTGAGAGGAACTGCCAGGTTAAGCGTGAGGAGATTCCTGGGAAGCTTGAAGCTTTCCACAAGTGTTTAGAAGGGGTAATGGGCGCAGCGGCCAAGGTCATCGAGAAGCTGATCGCTAGAAAGCTTTACACCAAGCTCAGCTTGAGCTTTGAACCGCATGAGAACTGGACACTGGTCAACTACGTTCACTACGCGAAGAAAGTTAAAGGCTGATGATCGAAAGATCAGAGTGAGCCCACGCTAAGCCTTGGCCCTATTCTCGCTTGTTCTTAAACTCTATCTACACTTCTCTTCAGCCCAAATTCCTCTTCGTTGACAGCTTGCGACCATCAAAGAGAATAGTCAAGAAAGCAGACAGTCGAGTGTCGAGTTGAAACACATGATGAATGTAGCTTCTGTTCAATTGTACAGAACATGCCCATGCGAACTATCCTTCTGTTTCATTCTCTTTGATAAGCATACCGCCAAGCCAAAAGATACTGATAAATGTAATAGATAAGACGAGAGAAGGTTACGCGAGGCTGCCGAGAATTGGAAAAAAGTAGTCTCAGCTGTCATAGCTTCAAATAGTTAAAAGTACAAAATAATGGGCATATGGTCGAAAAATTAGACCTCATCACTCCCACGCTCATGGAGATACTGCAGCTGTTTCTTAACGATCCGATGAGCGAGTATCATGAAAGGGAGGTTATGAGACGGACCCGGGTGAGCAAGGGTTCGGCGAACAAGATGCTAAGGTTGCCGGCGAGGGAGGGTTTCGTTGAGAGGCAGAGAAAGGGCAGAATGGTATTCTATAGGTTCAACACGAAAGAGCCCGCAGCTAGGCAGTTCAAGATTCTTATGAACGTGTTCGCTTTAAGATCGCTCATCGATCAGTTGAAGAAGCATGCTCGAAGAATAGTCCTGTTCGGCAGTTGCGCCCAAGGTACCGATGTGCATGGTTTTGCTGTAGTATATGCAGTTATACGGTTTATATGAATCGTGTTGAGAGACAATATGTACCCTTGGGCTCAAGTTAATGGGTCAATTGAACTCTACTGAAAGACATCGGTGAGGAGAATGTTACTTGTTCAGATCTCGGACATTCATTGTGGTCCGATGTTCCTTAAAGGAACATTCGGAGCCGCTGTTAAAGAGATTAATAAAATGTCACCGGATGTTGTATTGGTAACAGGCGACTTGACCGAGAATGGTTTGACATCTGAGTTCCAGACTGGTGCGAGAGAGTTAAGAGAACTCAAAGCTGAAAAGGTTATTTATGTAAGTGGAAATCACGATTACCGCTCAACGGGATATCTGCTATTCAAGGAATTCTTTCCGTTCTCGCAAGTAACAGAGCTCGACGATGTTGTAGTGGCGGTCCTTAGCTCGGCGAGACCAGATAGAGATGATGGTGAAGTCGGCCATAGACAGAACTTGTGGCTTGAAAAGACACTCGAAAAATATAAGGATAGAATGAAGATTGTGGCGATACATCATCATGTAGTTCCGGTTCCAGACACTGGAGCGGACCAAATAACAGTGATAGACGCAGGTGATGTCCTGAGAAGTCTCATCAAATCCAAGGTTAACCTTGTCCTATGCGGACATAGGCATAGGCCATGGAGATGGAGAATAGAGGAAATGCGGCTGGTTCATGCGGGCAGCGTATCATGCGAGAAGCTTAGAGGATTCTTCTGTAACTCTTACAACGTTATAACCATCAAGAAGAACGAGGTTGACGCCAAACTCAAGATAGTTGGCGGAGGATTTGTAGACTTCAATGAAATCGTCAAGAGAGGAGAAATTCTGAAAGCATCCGACATATCACAGTGCAGCAATTCACTGGCCAATACCGAGAGTCGGAGATGAAGCGATCAGCACTTACTGCCAGAATCCGAACTTGAACACCAACTTGTTTGAGAAACTCCTAGACACAGGTTCTACCTTTCGATGCATTTATGGTAGTGAGGTATCGAACGGTTTATTCTCTTTTCTCGACCTTGATTTTGCATCTTGTAGCGATTGCAGCGATAGTTCCCAATGCCGCAAGCCATGGTGCGAGGAGTACGCCCACGACGCTTACTGTCACTGGAATCTCGAGAAGGGTTTTCCCTTCCTCGTTCTCGACGATTAATTTGGTCACGTTTCCTTCATGAAGAATCTCCCTAGTCTTTTTCACAAGTTCGTCGGAAGCCACCTCAAACTCTTCCACAATGGTCTTCCCTGTGTACCTTCCACATCTAGGACAGTATCTGGCGTCTTCGGGCAGCTCGGACCCGCATTTACCACATGAGACCGTATGCAACACACTCGATCTTAATCCATCTCATCTTATCATTCAGTAATGGCTAATATTGTTTATTCAAGTAACACCTATGCCCGCAAATACTCTATATAGAGACTTCGTCATCAGAAGTGTGATCATGAGTAACCCTGTAGGAATTAAGAAAGCGGCGGTCCTCTGCATTTTACGGAGCAGTGCAGGTCTTCTGCTGATTCATCGTAGCAAAGAGCCAAATCTTGGCAAGTATACCCCAATCGGAGGAAAAGCAGGGCCTTTTGAAACCCCTAGAGCAGCAGCGATACGTGAAGTCAAGGAGGAGGCAGGTATCTCAGTCGAGAACCTGCGATTGAGAGGAATAATGACAGAGACGAGCCAGACCGACTTCAACTGGATAAACTACATCTACACGGATGACGTTACCGCGATTACGCCGGTTAAGCATCGTGAAGGAATACTTGAATGGGTCGAGCAGGAAAGGTTGGATAGAATCTCTACGCCGACAACAGATCGGTTCATCTACGACTATCTTTCGATGTCTGAGTTCTTCGTCTTCGACGCCGTCTACGATGAGAATGAGCAGCTAATAAGATTGGTTGACGAGTTATCTAGAAAAGTATTGTTTTCAAAGAATCAGGTTATATAAAGCCGCTAAGTCAAACGCTTCAGTTTCAACCGCTTCTTCATCGAGTTAACTAGATTCTCACAGTCATTTCTCTTGAACAGTCGTTAGTTCCAAGCTTACTACTCTTGAGCATAGCCGCATCGTCTTTAAGATGCTTCATGAAAAGATGTATTGGAGGATCGGAAGATGAGGACCCTAGACATCTTCTTTAAACCGGAGACGGTCGCGATCATCGGTGCCTCAAAAACCGTCGGTAAGGTGGGCAACGTAATACTCAGCAACCTTCTCGAGTCGAACTTTCGGGGCAGAGTCTACCCTGTAAACCCGAATACAGAGAGCATCTATGGAAGAAAGGTCTTCGCCAGCATAAAGGATGTTCCGGAACCGGTTGAGCTGGCTGTCTTGGCGACGAGAGCTGAGGTTGTACCTCAAATCATGCGTGAGTGCGCAGAGAAGGGTGTGAAGGGAGTTATCATCGTTTCAGGCGGGTTCGCAGAGGTTGGCGGCGAAGGAATTGAACGACAGAAGCAGGTCGAGGAGATCGCTAAGCGGGTAGGGATGCGGATAGTCGGTCCAAACTGTATAGGGGTCTATGATTCAGAGTCAGAGATGGATACTATGTTCATGCCGAGGTACCGTATGTCTCGCCCTAGGAGAGGAAGGATCGCGTTCATCACTCAAAGCGGCGCCTTCGGCATCGCGGTGCTGGATTGGGCGGCTTCAAGAGGCTTCGGTGTCTCCAAATTCATCAGCCTTGGAAACAGGGTTGACGTCGATGAGCTGGATTGCTTGGAGTATCTGGCGGACGATGAACAGAGCAGAGTGATAGCCCTATACATGGAATCAACGGTGGACGGGAGAAGGCTCATCGACACGGCGAGAAAGGTTGTGAAGAACAAACCTATAGTAGCCCTGAAGGCGGGCGTGACCGCAAGAGGAGCGCAGGCCGTCCTATCTCACACAGGCTCATTGGCTGGGAAAGACGAGATATACGATGAAGCTTTCAAGCAGTCAGGAATCATACGCACTTATGGTCCTCAAGACCTCTTCGATGTCGCTCGGGCTATGGCCAACCAACCGCTCCCAGAAGGCGATAGAGTTGCGATAGTTACGAACGGAGGAGGCTTCGGTGTGATAGCGACGGACGCTGTGGACGGACATGGATTGAGGATGGCTAACTTCTCAGAGAAGACGATGCGGTACCTTAAGGAACGCTTGCCTCCAATCGTTTCTACGAGCAACCCTGTGGACCTCGTCGGCGATGCTGATGCAGAGAGATATCGTTTAGCGATAGATGCTCTCCTCGAAGACCCGAACGTTGACGAAATCGTCGTGATAATACTCTTCCAGACGCCTAACCTCCAGCCCGACATCGTCGGAGTCCTCGCTGCCGCAAGCGATAAACGACGAAAGCCCATCTTGGTATGCACGACTGGAGGAGACTTTGCTGAACTACACACTAGGATGCTGGAGAGAGCGGGTGTACAAGTGTATCCGTCGCCACGTCGTGTAGTTAGGGTTATGGCAACCCTTCTGGAATACAAGAAGCATAGGGAAAAGCTGGAGGCTCTTACAAAACCTCTTTAGAACTCACTACCGTTCCTTCAATATTGCCGGTGACACGCTTTTACGCTAGCCACTTGTCTCATTTGCTTTGGCTATCTTGCAAGCGGAATGTTCAAGACCTAAAACACCCGCCATTGTTGGAACTTGTGAAGTGTCGATTGGTTAAATACGGCTTCGACATAGGAAGCTGCGGGAAATGCTATTCTTAACCAAGATCCTCAGACGAAGTTCCGCTCATGGCTTGGTCTAGACCGCATTATCTTTCCTATCCGGATAGGACGAGGATCGCCATAGTCTTCTGCGCACGAATTAGCAAGGAGATGATGTGCGAGTTATCGGTCGACTCTTCACAGGATTTAATACTTAGTATAGCTCACATTATAAAGTACAGTGACATCCATGCTGAAGCTTATAGATCTGACCGCTGAAGGTCGGGTGGTCGCGGCTTTGATCGACGGCCCAAAGACCTACTCCGAATTAAAGCTGTGCACTAGACTCAGTGATCGCTGGCTCTCTGAAAAGTTGAAGACGCTAAGCTCGAGAGGCATTATAGAGCTGAGCCAGAGCAAATATCAACTGAATCGACGCAATGCTATTCTCGAGGATAAAGTTTTCCTCGAGTATCTTAAGAATAGCTTGACACCTATCGGAAAGGCTAGAATTGCCGCTGAACATATCGCACGCGACCATCAAGTTGTAGCTATAATTCTTTTCGGCAGCATCGCTAAAGTAGTATCCACAAAAGACAGCGATCTAGATCTTCTGATAATAACAAGGGAAGATGGCGATGTTGAAAGAGAGCTCAATGACCAAATCTACAACCTTATGTTCAGCCTCGACATGCCCATTGAAGCGTTGTTCCTTACATACGATGAACTTCTGCTGAATCTCCAAGCTAAAACGAGCTTTATCTTTGGGGTTGCGGAAGGCTATAAGGTTCTCTACGATGTAGGAGGAGTTGAAAACATGCTTGCCCTAATCAAAGAGGAAATAGAGAGGAAATGGCTTTACGATGAGGAGGCTGGAGCGTGGCTTTTAAAGAAGCCGCTATCTATCTTGAAAGCGCAGAAGAGCAATTGAAAGAAGCCTCGCTTGCTCTCGAGTACGGAAGAAATGCGCTGTCCGTCTTTCTTAGTGCAATGAGTGCGGAAAACGTTACCTCAGCTTTGATCATCGCCCTCGGCCACAGGCCGAGTAAGAAGCACAGGAACTCCATGGTTTTGCACAGGTTGTCACAGACCTCTCCAGAATTAAAGCCGGGGTTGGTGGAACTCGTCGATGTCTTGAAGAGCCTCGAGCCTCATATAACAAAGGCGCGCTACCCAATCCGCAAGGGTCCAGAGCTTCTTCCTGCCTCAAAGTACTATGACGAAAAGATCGCGCGAGAGATCTTAGAATCTGCTAGGAGAGGAATGACTGTAGTCAAGGAAATCTTGCCTGCTCCAGTCAAGTCATGAATAAGGCGGTGTCTAAGGTTATCCCTGACTTCATGTTCTGCATACGGAAGAAGCTCGATTTCCCGCTTTCTTCTATTTGACCGCGATTGTTATCCGCTAACCGCTTGTCTTCTTTGCCTTAATAATTTTGAGAAGCTTCCAACCCGGAAGTCTCTTCCCCATAAATCTACGTCTAACATACTGGTATCTTCTTCCACACTCTCGGCATTCACGAGTTAAAACTCCCGACTTCTCATCATACTCATCGTCTCGAAGTTTGCCGCCGCAATTCCTACATTTGGCCAAGACTAGAACTCTCATAGCCAGCTCTATTCATCGAGCCGGCTCAATTTCTCTAGTCAATTTTCTTTTCAATATAAAAGCTTTCTAAGCATCTTCAAACCCTCAAACATGAACCGGCGTTCGAAAAGACTTTTCCAGACGATACGTCTACCTAGTCATACTCGACAAAGGTTTGAGACATCGATTCTCAACTCTAATGTTTAAATCGTGGAAGGCGTGTTCATAAAAACGGAGGACTAGGAGGTTAAAAGATGTCTTGGGAAGAAGACTTTCCAGAATGGTTTAGGAGGCGAAGAAGATTTCCATTGTTCGGCGGCTTCTTCGGAGACAGATTCTTTGACGACTTGAACAAGATGATGGAAGACATGTTCAGAGAGATGAGCCGTGACCTTCCGAAAGAAATCTTCAGAGAAAAGAGGCTTCCGGATGGAACCGTCAAGAGGGAATATGGACCATTCGTATACGGCTACTCTATGACCATGGGCCCAGACGGGAAACCGGTAATAAGGGAATTTGGCAACGTGAAGCCCTCGACCAAGCCGACGAGCTTCGGCATCCCCAAACCTGGGTTGGAGGTAAAGGAGGAACGTGAACCTCTCGTCGACACCATAGATGAAGGTGAGACTATCAGAGTGATAGCTGAACTTCCAGGCGTTGAGAAATCAGATATAAACCTGAACTGCACCGGAGCATCATTAACCATTCGTGTGGACACTCCGAAGCGAAAGTACCATAAGGAACTCGATCTACCCGCTGAAGTTGATCCCGACAGTTCGAAAGCTACTTACAAGAACGGTGTACTAGAAGTCGTATTGACGAAAGTGAAACCAAGGGTTAGAGGGAAAGGAATAAGGGTCGAGTGAGCCCTGAAAACGAAGATCAGGAAATCAACATAGCCGAAAAATCTTAAATAATCTTTGGCTCCGCGAAGGCTATAGATTGGAGCGGAGGAGATCGACCGCAACAAAAGGGAGGATCCCTTTCCTATTCCTTCTAGCGGATCCCCCTCCGCTCAATTCTCTTTTTCTAGCATAAGCTTTACTGCTTCACCAGCTTCAGTAGTTCATCGAAAGATGGACCTTGCCTTATCTCTTCCGGGCGCTTACCCAAGTCTTTCTTCTTCTCCAAAGCTGAAAGAAATCTTCTAACTTCATCGAAATCCTTTTGATAGATGTGAAGGTCGTTCGAGAAGTCTACGTACTGTCCAACCTCGAATCTTACGCCTTTAGACTCATAGGCTTCATTGAGGGGTTGAATTATCTTTCTCCTCTCCAATTCGATCAAGCCGTTCACGTTGGCTTCCCATGCGTCGAAGAGATCTCTAGACCTCCAGCAGGTTTGAAGATCGATCTTGTAGGTCTTGCCTCGCTCTGGCTTTGGATCCATTGTAGGAACTGTGACCCAAATCCTTTGGAGGCAGGGAGGGCTTTCAGACTTGATGTCTTTCCATGTCTGCCAAGTGACCGCTTGAAGCCTCCTAGAGAAGATCTCGCCGTTCTTCAATGCCTCGACGATGAAATCTTTAACCTGATCCACTTTCTCGAAGGACGGCCCGATGTAGTTGAAGAGTCTATCGTGATATGTATAGTCCCAGCCCTTCGCGATATAGTGATCCTTCGTCCCTTCAACCAATTCATCAATATATCCGCTTATGATCGCTTGCTGCCCCATCACGTCGCCAGAATGAATCCTAGGCTCCTTCAAAGGATCACTTATAACAACCAGCACGGTGGCAGCTCTACTCTCTTGATACGATGAACTTCCATCTTCCTCAGGTCGCGTATACTGTGTCAGCTTCCTGACACCTTTGGTCCAGACTTCTATGACCGCCCGCTCCCAAGCCTCCGCCGTGGTGTTAACCTCTATTTTGAAGACAGGCATAGGCAATATTGAGCCCTCACAATGCTCCTAGTATCGTCAACACGCAAATGAGGTTATTGGTAGCTTTTCCACGTTATTCTTTGCTTTTCGCCTACTTACGCTTTCTGAAGAGTTTGACGCCTTCGACGCCTGCGATGTGTTCGAATCCTACCTTGATCGAGCTACGTGTTTCATCAATGTTTCCAGCTACAGCCGACGTGTATTCGTAGCTCTGCCAGTCGATAGATTGATTAATAGAATCGACACTTCGGCAGTTGATTATTGCTTAGTTGCTTAGCTAGAGTGTGGTCACCAAGCCCATAACCTTGTGTCGGAGCGGAAAACTTTTGACAAATTATGAACCATACCAAGAGTCTATGAATCTTCTAGCCGTAGCGCATGCTCTTTCAGCTTTCTCTAAGACTTTCCTCGCATCTTGCTCCGAATAGAGTTGCCATGGAGGTACTCTCCTCTGTACATCTCCGTAGGTCACTCGACCATGTTCAGGAGCAACGCTATGAGCGTCATCAGCCAATTCCTCAAGAATTCGAGGGAAATCTGGGCCTAGAAGATTGAGAATCCTAGACATGTTGTCTTTGACAATATCTCTCAGCTCTTCGCTTGGGTCATGAGACCAACTTGGTATCTGAAAACATGAGATCACAGCTTTTGCTGCATTTTCAATTGAGAGTTGAGCTTCACTCATTGTATCTGCGAAATCTGCGCGGGACATAGCCTTCCTTGCTCTCTCCAAATGCCCATCCGCCAACTCTGCTCTATACTTCGCCTCATCCCTGGAGTCCAGGCTCAAAGCCGCCGCCCTCGACTCTTATCACTAGGCGTTCCCCACGTTGAAGTTGTCGGACAGGCCTCCACCCGTATTTCCCATCGCTAGTTCTAAATCTGACCAAACCAGCTCTCTTGACGGCTTCTCTTAATCTTTCGAAGAATGTTGTGATCCTTCCATCCCTGTCATAGAGGATCAAGCCTTCATGCGCAATATTTATTAGAAGAGGGCTGAGGCTTCTGCCGATTTCTCGTTCATCCATCTCAATCACACTCACATCGATCCTGAATCTTCTCACGATAGGGGTCAAGCTCTCGTAGACATCCAGCCGTCTTTCGACAGGATCGGTTGGCAAACCGCGAACCACGACGAAGAAGTCTACATCACTTAATTTGGCAGCCTCCTCTCTTGCATGAGACCCAAACAAAACAACAGTCTGCAGTCTATCGCCGAAACGTTCGTACATCGATCTCACTGCAACATCCCCCACTTCCTTAATGTTTTTCGACATCATTCAACTCGCCTGCACAGAATGCTGGGAGGCACGGCACGGATGCTATAGGGTACCGTCATATAATAGCGTTCTGAATTCTTAACACTCTCCACGGTGAAACTGGAAGATTCAGATGGACCTCATACGCGGGAATATCGTTTTTGACCTTGAAAGACACCTAACCGGTAGCTAGGTGTAAAGAAGAAGCTGATCCTTTTGACGGGTTTCAAAGAGAGGCCCGCTCATCTTAGAATTAGACTACCGGACTAGTCAATAAGGCCTACTGACGGAGAAACGTTTGTTGGATCCTACGCGACTTTCAGTTAGTTTCTCTGATTCAGGAATTGGGGATATGAAACAAATTGACTAAGCAGGTCGGAGACGGCTATTATGGCCCTCCATGAAACGTTCCCGGCCAATAGAGAAAAGATGGGATCGCATGGGATTTCGCTACTCAGCATCTATAAGAGGTTATTGGTCACATCCCAACAATATATTCACATATCGAAGCCGATGTAGAGAAACGCCTCCAGCAGGAGAACAATCAACTGTGCAAACTTCCAGAGGAATTAGAGTACGCAAGAACCTAGGCGAGAAAGCGCTGCAATCATTAAGACAACTGAACCTAGTGAACCAAAGTCTTAGAGTTCGGGTCATAAAAGAACACTTGATTGTTCCGATCTTGAGAGAACCATCAACTAGGGAGCTAGAAGAACTTCGGAGACAATTCTCGGATTTATTTATCGAGACAATTGAGTTTCAAACGAGGAAAATCAAATCGAAGACCATTTTTGACATCCTAGAAGATCAGCTTCCACCTCATCTACTAGCCAGCCTGCCAAAATCAATAGATATCATAGGAGGAGTAGCCGTCGTCGAGATTCCTCCTGAACTAAGGGAAAATAGAGTCCAGATTGGAGAAGCAATACTCGAAGTGAACAGCAAGGTCCATACGGTTCTCGCTAAGGCAGGTCCGATCTCGGAGAAGTACAGAACTAGAGAGCTTGATGTTATAGCTGGGAAGGGTGAAACTATGACGATGCACAAGGAATTCGGCTGCACATATCGAATGGATGTAAGAAAGGTGTACTTCAGTCCAAGACTATCATTCGAGCATGAAAGGGTAGCCTCACAAGTCAAGGAAAGTGAAATCGTTCTGGATATGTTTGCTGGAGTAGGACCGTTCTCGATACTCATAGCTAAAAGAGTTGGAAGAGTCCATGTCTACGCGATCGACGCGAATCAAAACGCTGTTAGATTTCTCAGCGAGAACATCGCGCTCAACAAAGTTCAAGGCAAGGTGACTCCGATTCTAGGCGATGCTGGAACAATTGTCAAAGAACACTTTGCTGGGAAGGCAGATAGGGTGATAATGAACCTTCCTGAACAGGCCTTAGGATTCATCGATTCAGCATGCACGGCGCTGAAGCCTACCGGTGGAATAGTTCACTACTACTCTTTCGCTATTGAACCGGATCCTCCAAGCAAAGTCAAAGAAGATCTGGAGCAAGCAGTCCTTAAAGCAGGGCGAAGGGTTGCAAGTTTCTTCAGTCTCAGAACCGTAAGGTCCACGGCTCCCCATGAATGGCAAGTCGCTGTCGACGCCAAAGTAGGGTAAGAAACAGACAGCGCTAGGACCCAGAGATAGAACGATTCCCGAGTACTATTCTCCAGCCACCTGTACATCTTTGAATCTCAGCCAAGGAGTTATACAGCTGAATGCCGTTTCGCCTGAAACTATCTCCGGTTGATTGGATATCCCTGTCACGTTCTTCATCAAACTGAAGACATCACCGGTGATTAAGCCGCCTTTCACTGGATAAGTCAATTGGCCTTTCTCTATCAAACGGGCATTCCTTATCTCTGGAGCGAATATCCCTGTCGCCTCGTCAGGGTTAGCCCAAGAGAACTTGTACACAAGAAGGCCTCTCTCGATTTCCGAGATCAGCTCTTCAAGAGACTCCTTTCCAGACTCGATTTCGAGGTTTGAAGTTTGATTTCGAGGGATTGCCATGAACTTCTCATCAACTATGAATGAAACCATACCTTGACGAATGCCGTTACCAGTCGAATCCTTGCCGTACTCGATGCCGTAGTACTGGTCATACACCCTATTCTTGAAGACGCCGTGATCTACTAGCACTGTTCGGGATTGAGGATTCCCTTCATCGTCGAATGGGGAAGATTGGATTCCAAATGGATGCAGCCCATCATCGATCATAGTTAATGTCTCGTCAGCGACGGTTTCACCCTCCTCAAATCTTGAAATCGCTTGCTTCAGGCTTAGACCCGTGCAATGGCCGTTCATCACGGGAACGAATAGATCGCATATGATCTGAGGTGAAAAGATCACCTCAAGCCTTTCTGTCTTAGGAGGTTTCGCTTTCAAGTTGGCTTTTGAGAGCTGAGCCCATTTTTCAATAGATGCCAAACTCACATCTTCTAAGCGCCTCGCATACCGCGTGGTCCAGAACTCAGAGAGTTTGTCTTCCCCTGAAGATTTGAAGCAGATCTCGGTAAAGAGAAGGGTTTCCTCCTTTTCCCGGTCCAACCCTTCACTATTCACGATTTTCGTGCGTATCTTGAAAGCTCGAATCTTAGCGAAAGGAAGCTCAACGCCACTCTTAGCAGCTACTTCGACGATCTTCCCCTGAAACTCTTCTACAACACTCTCAGGCTCATTCCATATCCTTTGATCTTTAACATCGACTTTAGACGTAGGTTTCTGGCTTGGAAAGATTAGTTTCTCCTCTTTGGATTGCTTTGCCATCTTTACAGCTTGGGTTATACATCTTTTGATGCTAGGATCATTGATCTGATTGCAGTAAGCCATGCCCAAGCCTTTCTCAAGAATTCTTATACTGTAACCCACTTGTTGAACTTCATTGGTGAGTTCTCTTTCACCTTTACGAATGTAGCGTTGAGTCACATCAGGAACCTGCATGTACACTTCGTAGTTCTTGACCTTCATCCGTTTAAGCCAAGATTCAATTCTATCGAGCATCCTAGCCGCCCCCTACAATAGCCTCCTTAACACGAATACTTGGGCCCCCAGAAGTTACCCGAACGAAGTCCTCAAAGCCTTTCCCGCAAGTACCTGAATCGAGCTTGAAGTCCTTTCCAACCGCGTCTACATTCCTCAATAACTCCAGAACATTTCCTGAAAGTGAAATTGAACGCAAGGGTTTAGTCAATTCACCATGCTCTATCAAAAACCCTTTCACAGAGGAGATTTGCAGTCCTCCTCCTAACGGATCCTCCATCCCGTGTGAGCCTTTGACCAAGTACACACCGTAATCAATGTCTTCTAACATCTCCTCAAGCTTCCACTCTTCCTTCTCAAAGTACGTGTTACTCATTCTAACCAAGATTTTATGTGAAAAGCTTTCAGCTCTCCCGTTTCCCGTCGACCTAACATTGAAGCTGGACGCTGTCTCCCTCGAATGAAGGAAACTTTTCAAAATACCTCTTTCAACAAGGATGTTCTTTCTAGATCGAATCCCTTCATCGTCAAATGGGTACGAACCGTACGCAGACTCATATGAACTGTTATCGACAATCGTGACCGAGTTTGAGGCAACCCTCTTCCCGAGCATATTCGAGAGGAAAGAACGATTCCTTAAGACTTGATCAGCCTCCAACCCGTGGCCGAACGACTCATGCGCGATCAGCCCCGCCATCTCAGCATCAAGCACAACCGGAAGTTTTCCGCTAGGCGCTCTTTCAGCATCTAGGAGCTCAACAGCTCCTTTGGAAACAGACCTACACTCCTCATCGAGGTCCAAGTGATCGATGAATTCGTATCCCAGCCCAAAGCCGCCGTGAGCCATATGGTCCACTTGAACGTTCTTTCCAAGCTTCGCAAACGAAACTAGCACTAGCCTAATTAGAGGCGCTCTATAGTAGAGTTCAGATCCTTCAGTGTTCATAAAGCACTTTTCAACTATCTCGTCTCTATACCGAACCCCCGCGTTCACTATTCTTTCGTCAAACCCTTTCAACCATGCATATAGGTCTCTTACAAGTTCTATCTTCTCTTCCAAGTCGACGCCCGTCGGATCCTTTCTGGTTTTATACTTCTTCTTGAAGCTCCAAGGTTTTAGTTTCGAGTAGGATGATTTCTCTTTCAGAGTTGGTGAGAATCTGGTCAATTTCTTCGCTGACGAGAGAACATCCCTTTCTTCAACAGCTGATAGGCTGATTGCGCGCCACTCGCTATCCCTTAAGACTCGAATATGATATCCTTGTATCGAGCCGGAAGCAAAGTTCTCCTCAGCAACGTTCTTACTTATGCCTGTACTGGTTGATGAGTCGAATCGCACATCGCCGTATTTGACACCGCTTTTCTCGAATACTTTAATGATCTTCTCAAGAACAGATGATATCCTTGCCAACGGCTTTCCCTCACATCAGAAAAGACCAGAATGATGAATTATGTCTTCGCATTCAAACCTCGACGACTAGTGTGATCTCGATTTTCGTGCTCGGGTCTCGAAGTTTGTTAACGAAGGAGCGTGAGAAATCTGATGCTGATTTGTTTGAATGCGTCATTAGAGTTCTGCCGCAGGTGAATCCGCTTTCCCTAACCACGAGATCGGAGGGGTGGGTGAAGGAGAGCTGTCTCGTTCCTCTTCCAAACGATATCTCTTTTCTCCCATCTGCCTCCAGAATGACCATTATTCTCGCGGAATCGTTTCGAGCCAACCTCTTAAAATCCGGCGAAAGATCTTTGGCGCCTTTTGTGGATTTCACCGCAACGATGCAATCCCCACGCTCAGTCAATTGCTCATCTTCAGTAATCTCGAAAGTTGTCCTATGAGTTGCTAGAATCTTCGGATGACCTCTGGCGACGATGTGCTCAAACGCTTTGGCCAAAGCCCATACCCTCTTCGGGTTTGGAGTCTCTATTGTATTCAAGTGAAATTGATTAACATTCTCGTCCAATTTAAATTAGACAAATTAGCAATCCAATAGATTGGCGGAAGCTATGGGACAAGACTTTCGCAAGCTGAGGGAGGCAGCTGTAGACGCATTGAAAGCTGAGGGGATATTGAGATCGCCCAATGTTATTCGAGCTATGCTCGCTGTGCCACGTGAGGAGTTCCTGCCGAACGATGTGAAGCAATACGCTTATGTTGATACGCCTCTGCCGATCGGATACGGGCAGACTACAAGCGCACTACATATGACCGCAATCTTCTGTGAATATGGAGAACTGAAAGTCGGCCAGAGAGTCCTGGAAGTGGGAGCGGGATGCGGGTATATGAGTTGCGTATACGCGGAAGTTGTAGCTCCAAGCGATCAGCCGAAGGAGAAATGGGGGCATGTGTGGACTGTTGAAATAGTTGAAGAGCTAGCTGAAGCAGCTAGGAGAAATGCGGAGAGGGCTGGCTATTCCGATCGTGTGACGGCGGTCCACGGAGACGGATCTATCGGCCTTAAAGCGAACAGCCCCTATGACGTAATAATCGTAACGAGCGCAGCTCCAGATGTTCCCGAGGATCTGGTTGAACAATTGAAACCTCACGGGGTACTACTCATCCCAGTTGGAGGAATACACTTCTATCAAGAACTGTTAAGGATTAGAAAGCATCCCGATGGAAAGACCTCGAGAGAAAGTCTAGGCGGAGTTGCATTCGTTCCTATGAGAGGAAGATTTGGATGGAAGAGCTAGAATTCAAGGAGAGAATTATGTGTTGAGCGTTAAAGCAAAGAAACGACCTGAAACCAAGATCGACCAAGACGAAGAGCAGTTGTCACGATTCATCTCAGAGAATCCGGGAAGTACGGTTGAAGATGCAGCGGCACAACTCAACTGGACAGGCAGTAGAATAAGTAGAGCACTTGCGAGACTCAAGAAGAAAGGCATAGTTTCAATGCGAATGTATCCAATCAGCCAGACTGCTACGCAACAAGTCGCACTGACCCCAGAGATTTCTGATGCACTCAGATATTCAAGAACTCAACTTGGCAGGCTTGAGAAGTTCAAGAGTAGACTACAGCTGCGAGACAAAGAGCTCTTTGAAAAATGCGTAAGTGCGCAGATGGCTAGAGATTCCACGTCCGCGTCGATGTACGCAAATCAATGTGCGGAGATTAGGAGATTGATAAGGCTCGTATCGAACCTGCAGCGCATAGTGGAACGGTTTGCGTTCCACCAACCCAGTATATCGTGAACAACACGTTTTGATAGTTGCTTCTCGTTGACCGAGTTTTATCCGATCCACGTTCGACGGTGAGAAAGGAAACACTTCAAAACGTTTCGATAGAGGAGCCCAATAAAAGCTGCTTGAAAGATTGCAGCGCGAACGAAAATAGTAGGTTGAATCTTTGCTCATTTATGATCGATATGTATCGTCTCGCCTGTGAGCTGCTCCAAAGCCTTCTCTATTTGACTCTTGATTTGATCTATCCTCCTTATCGTCTCATCGCGGCGATTCTTCGTATTCGAGAACTCTAGACTCAGTCTTCCTAGGGTGCGCTCAACGTCTTTCACTTTCTTCTCTAGGTTTTGATGTTGTGCAGCAAGTTCGGCGAGGATTGGGGATGAGAGTAGTTGACTCATCTCTTGTTTGGCTCTTATGTAGTCGCGTAATAGAGGCTCGAGAGCATCATTATCGCATATTTCAACTATACATTTTATCGCGTTGCGATTTCTAGTAGGCTTCAGGTCCAACTTGTTCTGTTCAAGTATGATGCGCAATTCAGTAAGTGCTCTCTTGAGATCAGATAGTCCTCCTTGCTCTTCGTAAAGCGTCTTGACAGGATCTTCGAGATAGCGTGAAAGAGTGTTTAAAGTAGGGGTGTCCACTACCTGTTTTTTCGCCTCTGCGAGTTTCGTAAGCTTCTCAATCGGTTTCTGCAAAGGATCGAATAGAGTTGTGATAGATCTGCGGATTCCTTCTATCTTGTCCTCCAGCTGGGATACTCTCTGTGACTCTTCTGACCTCTTGGTGGCTTCTATCTTTTCATTCAAACCGTTCTGCATTCTAGCCAGTTCCTGTCTTTCAGTTTCGATCGTGCGTAACTTGTCTTCTAGGTTATTGGCTTCCTCGGAGATAGATTTCAACGTTCGAACATCTTTCGTGAGGCTTTCGAAAGTTTTGACTTGTCTATACTTTCCGTTGACATGAATTTCAAGGACCTTCGTAAGTCCTTGGAGGTTTCTCATTCGAAGTTCAAGCTCTCCGATTCTCTTCTTGAACTGCTTATCCAGCCTCCGAATCCAGATCGCTCCAAAACTAATTATCTGCGCTTGGAAACGTCTAAGATTCTGGACATAGTCGACGAGAGCGTCGTAAGTTATCGGCTCAGGTGTTTTGACAGTTTCGGCGAGGCTGAGTATTCTCGAGCCGAGCTTATTAGCGGCGGCTAACACCGGTTTACTGACATCGCCTATTTCCTCTCTAACATTTTCCTCTAAGAGATGATCCGCTATGTTTCTGATTTCGCCGAGTGTGGACTCGATTCGATCGCGAAACATCTCTGCCTTCTTTCTTTCGGGACCGACTTGCTCTTCAACGAGTTTGTCAATCAGATTCGGCAGATTTTCGATACTCACCAAAGTAATACACCAGATCTCAGACGTGTAAGTCTAGAAGAAAGATTCAAGCGTCGTCTTCGCTCTCCTCTCTTTCATACCCGCCATCATCCGCTCAATCGCATTTCTAACCCTTTCCTCTGAGAAATCCCGCTCTCGACATAGGAAACTTGCAACTTCATCAGGCTGAGGTGTTTTCCACTCAATCCTATAATCAGCTGAAACCTTGGGTTTCAGGAATATGTCCTTTATCCTTGTCGGATTTTCGGGGAATTCGAGACCTTTCAACTCTGAAGCAATCTTTTCGATGCTTCCATACTCTTTAACCATCTTCAACGCTGTCTTTGGGCCTACCCCTTTTATGCCCTCAGGGTTGAAGTCTGTCCCCATTAGAATTCCGAGATCGATAATCTGCTCCCGCGTTATTCCAAGCTCAGAGATAACTTGCGAGAGTTCAACGATCTCAGGTTCAACTTCGACATAGACATCTTTTCTTGGAAGCTTCCTTTTCCCCGTAATAGTCAGGTTTCGAATGAGCCTAGGTGCTCCAAAGAGTAAGGAATCGAAGTCCTGACTTGCAGCTGCCCAAACGTCACCTCTCGCAGCCATGTAAGCGGCTTGAGCTTCTCCTTCCGACGGAGCTTGAACCCATGGGACACCCATAGCTGTTAGAAGACGTTTACCATCATCGACCATCGTATCCTTAAGTCTAGAAGTCATTTGAGCATATTTCCTAGCCTCTTCAACCGCCCCCTTCCTAAGAGCCTCCTCATACTTCACGTAAGCTTCTTCCTTAACCTTCATCCTCCTCTTAATCTCAGCTTCTTTCAGTGCAGGCGGCTCACCGTCAAATACATAGACGAGCTTTATCCCCCTTTCCATCATGTTCGCTGTTCTATAGAGCAGCCCGCTTAGATGACTCGTTACTCGACCCTGCCTATCCATCAAAGGTTCTCCAGTCGGCCCACGGATTATCGCGAGAAACTGGTAAAGAGCATTATACGCGTCAACGGCCAAAGACTTACCTGCAAGATCGTCCAGACTCATCTTCCTTTTTGAGACGAGATCGCTCAGATCAACTCCCAAAGAGGTTCCCGCTTAGAATTAATTGGATAACCTGTTTTATGGGTTACCCCAAATCAAAAAAGGCGCCCGCCATTAATCATACGACGGGTTTTCGACCCCAAGAAGGTAGCTGACGGATTCTATTCTCTCCCAGAATTCTGCTTCGCTTTCCTCTCTTTGATAACTCTTATCGTGTAACTGCCGCCTTCAGCCGTTTTGAACTCAGCGACAAATTCACTGTCGGTGATCTTCTTCTTCTCGAGGAAACTCGACTTTTCCTCATCCTCACGTTTCTTGCTCAATACCATGATCTCTCCGGTTTAGGATTAGATCTACTGGCGGTCACTAGATAATGCTTCTGACACTGTCGACGCCAAGCAGTCGTGTTCTGAACCTCGAGATGGAGGTGTAGAGATGGGATTGTAGAGCAAGCTGCTCTCGTCAGCAGGTCAAGAGCTTTTGGTGATCAGTTCGACTCGTCGCTTTCCCTTCATCAACCGTGAAACTCGAATTATCCCGGAGATCTCAAGCTTCATTAAGATACGGTTCAGCTCTCTAGCACTGATTTCTCCAAAGTCATCCTTGACGTCACGCAGTAGATCGATGTCTGTTAAAGCATCTTTCTTCTGAAGAATCTCAACAACAGCTAAATGTGCAGGTCTGGGACCCCAAATCCTATCCATCAAGCGTCACCTAAGTCACAGGGATAGCTGCCCGCTCTTTCCTGAACCTTTTCACAAACCCTAGATACCAAGCATCCATGTCTGACGTGATACTCGGCTTGATCTTCGCCATAGCGTCCTTAAAGTCTTGGAGAGCAACCTCTTTGCTATCGATGTTCCGCCTCAAAGCATTCATAGCGGCTTCACGGCATACAGCCTCGACATCAGCTCCAGAATAGCCAGCCGTACTTCTTGCAAGCTCCGTCAAGTTGATGTCCTTCGCTAAAGGCATTCCACGGGTATGAATCTTGAGTATCTGAATCAACGATTGCTCATCAGGTGCAGGAACGTAGATCAATCTATCAAATCTTCCAGGTCTAAGAACGGCTGGATCGAGAATGTCAGGTCTATTCGTAGCAGCGACAACAGCAACATTCTGCAATGCCTCGATCCCGTCGATCTCTGTTAATAGCTGGCTGATAACACGTTCAGAGACACCTGAATCAGCATATCCCATACCTCTTCTAGGTGCAATAGAATCCAACTCATCGAAGAATATGATAGATGGAGCAGCAGTCCTGCCCTTCCTGAAGACCTCTCTGATCGCTTTCTCGCTCTCCCCAACCCACTTGCTGAAGATTTCAGGACCTTTGATTGAGATGAAGTTCGCTTCGCTCTCAGTAGCTACAGCTCTAGCGAGTAGAGTCTTCCCGCAGCCAGGAGGGCCGAACAGCAGGATTGCCTTTGGGGGTTTGATTCCCATTCTATTGAATACCTCAGGTCTCTTAATAGGCCACTCAACCGCCTCCATCAACTCCTCCTTGACTTGATTGAGACCGCCTATGTCTTGCCAGTGAACGGTAGGAACCTCGACGTAGACCTCCCGCATAGCAGTCGGTGTAACCTCTGTATAAGCTTGCATGAAGTCATCCATCTTCACCTCCATCTTCTCAAGAATCTCCGGCGGTATCCTCTCCTCCTCAAGGTTGATCTCAGGCATATACCTTCTTAGAGCCTTCATAGCGGCCTCACGGGATAGAGATGCGATGTCAGCGCCTGTATATCCATGTGTGATCTCGGACAATCGTTTCAGATCCACATCCTGCGCGAGAGGCATAGCTCTCGTGTGAATTTGAAGTATCTCAAATCTACCCTGCTTATCGGGAACGCCTATCTCAATCTCTCTATCAAATCTACCTGGTCGCCTAAGAGCAGGATCAATCGCATTAGGTCTATTGGTAGCACCGATGACGATTATGTTCCCTCTCGAGCCCATACCGTCCATAAGCGAAAGAAGTTGAGCCACAACCCTACGCTCAACCTCACCTGTAACCTCTTCCCGTTTAGGCGCGATGGCGTCTAACTCGTCGATGAATATTATGCTTGGCGCAGTTTCCTGAGCCTTCTGAAACATCTCACGAAGCCTTGCTTCAGATTCGCCGTAGAACTTTGACATGATCTCGGGGCCAGAGATAACGTAGAAGTTTGCATCAGATTCGTTAGCCACAGCTTTCGCAAGCAAAGTCTTGCCACAGCCAGGCGGACCGTACAGGAAGACCCCTCTAGGCGGCTCGATTCCAAGCCTCTGGAACAACTCTGGATGCCTAAGCGGTAGCTCAACCATCTCGCGAATCCTTTGAATCTCCTCACGTAAGCCTCCGATATCCTCGTAGGTGACGATCGGTATGCCCTTCTTCTCAGGGGTAGGCTCACTCAAGACTTGTATGCTTGTACTCTCGGTTATCTTGACAGGTCCATGGGGTCTAGCCCTAATGACAACCAAGGGGACGGCGCTACCGAAGATCGAGAGCAATGTCATGTCACCCTCCACGAAGGGCATATCCATGAACCTTCTCTTCACGAAGCTCACGAACTCTTCATCAACGCTCAAGCGTACGTCCGTTGGCGCGAAGACAAGTGATTGGGCGTCTCTCACTTCACATTTCCGAATCGCTACGTACTCGTTTAATGCCACACCGGCATTTCTACGGATCAGCCCGTCCATCCGGATTATATCTTGACCTTGATCTTCAGTATAGGCGGGCCAAGCGACAGCAACCGTTAGCTTCTTTCCGTGGATTTCAACGAAATCTCCTGCAGTTATTCCCAGCTTCTGCATAGTCTCGTTATCGATTCTGACTTTGCCATGTCCTATGTCTCGTTGTCTCGCATCGGCTACTCTCAATTGAGTTTCTTTACTCGACAATTTCTCTTCCTCCATTCTTAGTGCAGGGCGAATGACCATTCGAAGTACTAATAGGGTTTTCACGATTGAAAAAAGCTTCTATGATACTCTCTCTACGATCGGCCCTCATCGCTTTAGGGCTGCTTTTGAAATAGGCGATTCGAGTAAATGTATTGCGCATAGGGATTGCACCGTTACCTAAAGTAACAAAGGGTGCATATAAGTGTTACTGAAAGTAACAGCACCGACACGGGAGAATTGACTAGAGACCTGAGACCCGTCTGACAGCAACCGACTGTATTTCACTCACGGAATCGATTGACTTTAAAGATTCCTCCAGCTCATTCATTTTGCCTGTCTCGTCTTCCGGCAGCAATACGTGCGCTACAAGAGCAACAAGTCCAAAAGCTATCGGTTCCTCTTCGAATTTGTAAATCGAGGCTCCTAGCGGCAAGGCTTTGAGAACATCTTCTCTTAGGGCGTTCAAACTGATTGAAGTGTCTGAAGGAAAGATCTTGATAGAAGCCAATACCTTAGCCAAATTCTCATCTCACGGTCCTGTGAAGCCGCACTTAGGACATTTGTATGCTCGCCCGAACAACCTACACTTCTCGCAACGCCAAACCACGACCTCGCCGCAGTTCGGGCAGGGAAACTTCGCAGCGCCTTCGCCCGGCAGAATCATCCTACCACACCAATTGCAAGTAGGCATCTTCACCGTTTTCGCTTCGCTCATCAGATACACCTTGCAGTTGCAAACGATTCATAAAGCGTCTATTTATCTATTGCTAAGCTAGTTCAGGAAAATCATTTATCAAACTTTCTCGGATAGAAGCTGGATCGGCGCTCATATATGAGCTATAGAAGCTATACTCAGAAAACTACGAAATCAAGAGCTATGTATCGGAGAGCTTGCGAAGTTTTCCCTGCCGGAGTCACATGCCGAGTAAGACACTTAAACCCCCATCCGTTCTTCGTGAAATACGCTAAAGGTAGCAAGCTCTTCGACATAGACGGGAACAAGTACACAGATTACTGGTGCGGGCACTTCTCCTTGATCCTAGGACACTCACACCCAGCTGTGGTAAGAGCTCTACAAGATCAAGTGGAAAAAGGACAACATTTTGGAGTGTCGCATGAGCTTGAGCTGGATTTGGCTGAACAGATAGTCAGGATGGTACCTTCCGCAGAGATGGTGAGGTTCACATCCACCGGTACCGAGGCGAATATGTACTCTATTAGGCTTGCGCGAACCTACACGAAGAAGGTTAAGATAGCGAAGTTCGAAGGAAACTGGCACGGTGGATATGATTCGCTGCACATAGCAGTTACACCTCCTCTGGATCAGCCGCAACCTGGCGGGTTAGCCGAAAACGCATTGAAAGATACGGTCATCCTCCCTTACAACGACCTTGAAGCTGTAAGGAAGACTGTCAAGGATCTTGATCTTGCATCGATGACTATTGAACCGATTATGGGAGGCGGGGGCATTATACCTGCTGATCGAGATTTCTTGAAGGGCCTTCGTGAGATCTGCGATGAGAAAGGTTGTCTTCTGATTTTCGACGAGGTAGTCACTGGGTTTAGACTCGGTCGCGGAGGTGCTCAAGAACTGTACGGCGTTAAGCCTGACCTAACTGTCTTGGGCAAGATAGCCGGAGGAGGACTCCCAATAGGTGTACTGACCGGCAGAACTGAGATCATGGAGCACATAGACCATCTAAAGCATGCTGGAGATGATCTATCATACCACGGAGGAACGCATACGGGGAACCCTATGTCTATGGCCGCAGGACTTGCAACTCTAAAGTTGCTTGAGAAAGAGGATGTTTACCATCAAATCGGAAAACTTGGAGATAGACTTAGAAGTGGGCTGCAAGAAATCTTTGAGACCAAGAACGTACCAGTGCAAATTACCGGACTAAAGTCGATTTTCGGCTGCCATTTTACTGCAGAGAAACCGGTGAAAGATGTGCGTGTGGTGAGTAGAGCGAACAAAGAGATAGCGGCCATGTTCCATAGATATCTTCTTGATAAAGGCATCCTACTGTTGACTCCAGAAGTGATTCACGGAGCTATCTCGTACGCCCACGGGAGTAGAGACATTGATTACTTTCTCGCGACATCTGAGAAATTCGCTTACTCACTATGAAAGCCAAGAAAAGGTGCTTTAGGCTCCAATAGTCCTCAATCTCTGACCCTCATCCTGAGCATACTAATAGTCTCATTCGTGCTATACTGGATCATAAGAGCGATCAGAAAGCGCCAAGGCATTGACATAGACGCTCTGTATAGAGAAATTCCACCGGAGTAGAACCATCCCCCTTTTCTTTACTTCTTGTATCAAAAAGTCTAACAGACCTTTCATTTCTCCTAGTATGTCACCGGAAATCTTTCCTTTCCAACACGTGAAGCTTGAGTCTATCATGAAGTCAGCGTCTGTGTGGCTGTCAGCAAGTCTCTGCATATGCATAGACATCTCTAGTTTTGGCAAACTCATTAAGACCATGCAAGACCGATAAGAGCCCGCAAGCGAAGGCTGGAGTGCCCTGCTGACTGGATACGGCGACTAGGATAGAAGTGCTTTCACTAGGTCTCCAAGTACCATCGGCATTATCTTCATAACCGACGGTTTCTTAGCCAGTCTCAATAAGATTGAAGATTGGAAATCCATATCTCCGCTTACTTCAATCTCGTCCGTCAGGTTTTCTTTCAGGACTATCTTGAACAGTTCGTCCAACGTCGAATCTGAAAGCATGTTGTAGATTCGTCTTGCGACGATCATCGTTGAAAACTCATTGGCGAGAAGCTTTCGCCATTCAACCTCGTAAGAGTCAGATAGAAGTTTCAATGATGCATCGTGTTTCTCCATCGCGTCTACCGTCGCTCGAGCCGCAACTAGAGCGCAGATGCCTCCGGTGACAACTCCCCCTCCTGTGGTTGGCTTCGTCTGCCCTGCTACATCACCGACAGCTATGAACCCATGTGAACATGTCTTCGCTATCGGCCCGCTGGTTATGATCAACCCTGTTCTCTTATCCACCTTTGTTGATGTGCAAAATTTTTCATCGACGAACTTGTCGAGCGATCGGTGAATATTCCCTTCATTCGAAGCCAAGCCGACCCGCGCTGAGTGCGATCCTGTAGGAATCACCCATGCAAAGAAGTTCGGGGCATATCTTCTGCCGAAGAATAGATCCACAGACTCCTCCTCAACATCCACGTCAACAAGCTCATATTGAAGCGCTGGAAGGATGTGTTTCGAGTCTGCCGGTTTTAGGCCGCTCTTGGCCAGCAGCCTTCCACCGGCGCCTTCGGCATCTACTGTTATCGAGGCTTCTAGGATACTTTCACGATTGTCTATGATTCCTCGAATTACCCCTCCATATCTGTTCAGGGTCTTCGCGCTTCTGCCGAGAATCAGGCTTACACCATTCTTGACAGCTTCTTGAGCAAGATATTGATCGAACTTCGATCGGTCGATTACATATGCCATGTCTCTTCGACCTTCAATCTTAAAAGTCAAGTTTGATGGTGAGTGGAAACGCGCATCTTTGACTCTGTTCTGTATGAACCTTGAGTTCGGTTCGATACCGATCGCCGATAGGCCGTTCACACTTACTAATCCTGCGCAGTGACATGGTACGCCGACTTCAGCATGCTCCTCTAGAACGGTAACTTGGAAGCCCCTCTTCGCTATCGCCTTCGCTGAAATAAGCCCTGCAGGACCTGCGCCTATCACGATGACATCGGTAGACTCATCCATAAGATCTTGATCCTTTTCGGTCGAGAGGAAAGCTAAGAGTAGTTTCCAATTGTTCTGGCTATGTCTTTTCGAATTCTATTCTGAGTGTAAGTCCTCTGATATCTTTTGCAAGCTTTTTGATAATATTGAAGTCAACTGGCATATGCCGCGGGCTTCTCCCTGATAATATTACTTTGGTTTCTGTACTTCCATCGGGTAGCCAGATCGTGTTTATGGTCAGAATTGAGAATGGGTTGAAAAGTTCCTCCAGAAACTCCCTCGCGTCCCCACCGTAGCTTAATATCTTTATTCTTTTGCCAGTTTTCTCTCCGATCGCTCTGAGAATTTTTCCGCCGTAGCTAAGCATCTTCCCTATGTCTCGTTTATCCACAAGTATCGCGAGAGTATTTCCAACTTCAGCAGACTTATGAAATGATATATCTTGAAGAAGAGAATGTTCTTTTTCCAGTTCAGATAGAATCTTGATTATCTTCAAATCTAACTCGGTTACGAGACCTCTTCTAAGTTTCTCCTCACATTTCGAGCACAGTATCCCGCTCTTCACGCAGAAGTTGTCTAATATTGTCTTTACCAAGTCTTCCGTCCTCTCCACAAATAAAGGGAGGGATGAGGGAGTCTGTGATCATCGATGGTTTCACTTTGTCAACACAAGTTCGATTGTGCTCACGTTACTGGGAGTTCCGCCTTCTTCACCTGTGATCTGCTGAGTTCCGATTCTGATCTCCTTGATCTTTATGTCCGGCATGAATCTTCTCCGAATTATCTCCACCACATCAACAGCGCGGCTTATCGCACGTCCTCTAGCCTTAACTGTCAATTCGCCCGCTCCTCCTTGAAGTAGCGTAATACAAGCCAATACGTAGTTCATCACCGGCTTCTTTCCGATCAACACAGCGCTTGCCTCTGACATTCAATCCACCTCCATAGCTGTCATAGTTTTCGATGATCTGGCTCAACCTAACCTCTCGTAGGAATAAATGCATTACGGTCAAAGTATCGAAAACGATTTTAGGCTGGTTTACTTATGTAAAGTGCCATTTGACATTTGGGGAAATGTGAAAGATGATAGTGAAAGGACTAACAGCGAGATCTATTCAAATTTTAAGGATGCTCTTTGAACGCGGCAACCGCGAAACTGTGTATAACACGGAGAAGAGGCAGAACGAGATTGCTGAACAGTTCAAGATTACGAGGCAAGCGTTGAACGTTCACTTGAAGAAGCTTCGGAATCTTGGATACGTTAAGACAGGCAGGGGCTTCATAAGCGTTACAGAGGAAGGTTTGAAAGCGCTCGGAATCTACAGGAATCCATCGATAGTGACCGTTAAAGTTTCTCCTCAGAAGAGGTCTGAAGCATACGAGAGGATCAAGCTTCTGCCGGCTATCCAGATACTTAGAGTAACCGGTGATGTCGACTTGGTGATAGTATCAGATCAAGGCAAGATGGATGAAACTTTGAAGAAGATTTCTAAGATCGATGGGGTAGAAGAGACACGGTCATATGTTTGCATCGAGATTTTGAAGTGAGTTAAGGTTGACTGTAAGCCATGAAGCTTTTCGAGTATGAAGCGAAAGCTTTGGGCGTAAACTTCAATCTTCCGCTTCCGAGATCCCTTTTAGCTTCAACGGCTGATCAAGCCAAAGGAGCGGCGGTGAGCCTGGGAAAGGCCTGCGTAGTCAAGGCGCAGGTTCTCGTTTCAGGTAGAGGGAAAGCTGGAGCGGTTAAATTCGCATCCACTCCGGAAGAGGTGTATCAAATTGCTAGGATACTTCTAGGGAGCGATGTGAAAGGGGAGAAGATATCGAAGCTCCTTGTTGAGGAGAGAATTCCTTGCAAGAAGGAGCTCTATTTGGGGCTTGTGGTAGACCGTTCCAAGTGTTGTTACTCTGTGCTAGCTTCAACTGAAGGAGGAGTCGATATAGAGGAGGTTTCGGAGAAGACTCCTCAGAGAATAGTTAGACGCGACATAAACCCTCTCTCAGGGTTGCGTGAACACGAGGCAAGAGAGATCGCCTTGAAGTTGGGGTATAAGGGAAAGCAGCTCTTAGAGTTGACCTCGATCATACTGAAGCTTCACAGGATAGCGTTAGCTTATGACGGTGAACTGATTGAAACGAACCCTTTGATAGAGAGCCCTGAGGGCGAATTCGTCGCTGCTGACTTTAGAATTCTGATAGACGACAGCTCATTGTTTAGACATCCAGATTTTCAGAAGAGGTCGAAGGAGGTAGGCGAGGAGTTGAAACCTCTCGAGATGAAAGCTAGGGAGAAGAGATTAGCCTATGTAGAGCTTGAAGGAGAGATAGGGGTTGTCGGCAATGGCGCTGGCTTGGTCATGGCTACCCTCGACATGATCAAGTACTACGGTGGAAGACCTGCTAATTTCTGCGACATCGGAGGAGGCGCGAGTGCTGAGAGAGTTTCAGACGCTATGGAGATCGTTCTATCCAATGAGAAGGTGAAGACCTTACTTGTCAATATTCTGGGTGGCATAACGAGGTGCGACGAAGTCGCTAAGGGAATTCTAGCTGTTAGAGAAGAATTTGGACCGATCAAGCCGATGGTGATTAGGCTTGTTGGAACGAATGATGAGGTTGGAAGGAGAATGTTGATTGAAGCGGGAATCGAGTCGTTCGACGACATGGAAGAAGCGGCGAAGAAGACTGTAGAGCTCGCTTCCAAGGTGTAAGAGAATGGCTATTCTAATCGATAGTGACACAAAAGCGATCGTTCAAGGTATCACAGGAACACAAGGTAGTTTCCATACGAAGTTGATGCTAGACTACGGAACGAGAATTGTTGCTGGCGTGACTCCGGGAAAGGGCGGTTCGCAAATCGAAGGCATTCCGGTTTATGATACAGTAAACGAAGCTTTGAATAAGCATGAAGCTGATGCTTCAATCATCTTTGTTCCAGCACCTGCGGTAAAGGATGCTGCTCTCGAAGCGATAGCCAACGGCTTAGAACTCGTGGTGATAATTACAGAGGGGGTTCCAATGAAGGACGCCATGGAGTTCCTCTGGGAAGCGAAGAGGAGCAATGTCCGAATCATCGGCCCTAACACCCCTGGCGTGATTACGCCGGGTGAATGCAAGTTAGGCATTATGCCGAGCCATGTCTTTGAGAAGGGCCATGTTGGCGTCGTCTCAAGGAGTGGCACCTTAACTTACGAGGTATCTGCAGGATTGACAAAGTCGGGTTTGGGGCAATCAACCTGCTTAGGGCTAGGAGGCGACGCTCTAGTCGGATTGACTTTCGTCGAAGCTCTAGAGATGTTCAAGAATGATCCGGAAACGGATGCTGTCGCCTTGATAGGTGAGATCGGCGGAAATTCTGAGGAGCTTGCTGCTGAATATATAAAGGCGAAGGCGTACCGGAAGCCCGTGGTTGCGTATGTTGTAGGCCGCTCAGCGCCCCCCGGTAAGAGGATGGGGCATGCTGGAGCGATAATAATGGGGCGTTCTGGAACAGCCGAGAGTAAGATCAAAGCGTTTGAATCTGTAGGTGTAGATATAGCTGAAATGCCTAATGACGTAGCCAAGATCTTGAGGCAGAGAGTATGAGTATTGATAGCTTAGGGGATTGGCGTAGAACCCACTACTCCAACATGATCGGCCCAAGCTTAGACGGTGAGAAGGTTACTGTCTTCGGCTGGGTTGAGGATGTTCGAGATCTAGGCGGCATAACTTTCATAACTTTGCGAGATAGAGAGGGGCTTCTCCAAATAACGGTAGTACGCAAGAAGATTTCTGAGAAGATTCTCGAGAAGATGGGTAAGATCGGAAGGCAGTTTGCTATAGGTGTTAGAGGTACGGTGAGAAGCCATAAAGAAGCGCCGGGGGAGGTTGAAATCATTCCTGAGGATATGAAGATCCTTGCCACTGCAACTCATCCTCTTCCATTGGATCCGACTGGGAGGGTTCCCGCGGATATAGATGTTAGGCTGGATGCAAGGGTTCTTGATCTCCGTAGGCCCGAGTGCAGAGCTATATTCAAGATAAGACATGAAGTCGTCAAGGAGATACGAAGCTTCTTCATAGAGAACGGATTCATAGAGGTTCATACGCCGAAGATCATTGCTGCAGCGGCTGAAGGCGGCGCCGCTCTCTTCCCTATAGAGTACTTTGAGCAGAAAGCCTTCCTCGCTCAAAGCCCCGAACTCTACAAGGAACAATTGACAACAGTCTTCGAGAAAGTCTTTGAGATAGGGACGTACTTTAGAGCTGAAGAGTCGCATACAAGGCGCCATTTGAATGAGTTCATCTCAGTCGACATGGAGGAAGCCTTCGCAACCGTAGACGATGTAATGAATTTACAAGAAGAATTGACTCGATCCATCGTGAGTCATGTAGTGAAAGCTTGCAAGACTGAACTTGAAATTCTAGGGGTTAGTCTTAAGACGCATGCTCAACGTTTCAGAAGATACACATATGGCGAGATCATAGAGGAGTTGAGGAAACGTAACGTGGAAGTTGAATGGGGAGAGGACATTCCAACTCCAGCCTACCGGGAACTCGGCGAATTGCATAAGCAGGAATACTACTTTATAGTCGACTGGCCCTCGAAGGTTAGACCATTCTATATCAAGCCGAGAGAGGACCATCCTGAGCTATGCTATGCCTTCGACTTCATGTATGAATGGATAGAAATAACCTCAGGCGGGTCACGTGTCGACTCGAAGGAGGTATTTGTGAGCAGATTGAAGGAGCAGAATCTAGATCCAAAGTCATTCGATTTCTATCTGAAGATCTTCGACTACGGTATGCCCCCTCACGCAGGGTTTGGTATGGGGCTAGAAAGGATGCTCATGGCATTGGTCGGTAAGGAGAACATTAGAGAAGTCGTACTTTTTCCTAGAGATCGATTCAGGCTTACGCCTTAAGCGATAACTAACTCTATTTAGCGCCCAGTTCCCTCTTCTTCCACCGTAGATTGTCTCCACGACATTTCCGGCATTTATAAGCGGAACTCGGATTCCTAGCGCCGCAATCTCTACAAACCTTGTAGAAAAGCCTATGTTTCTGAGCTAACTGTTTCTTGAAGACATCGGTAATCGGCACGGTCTTTCCGCCACCGTTCAGCGCCCTAAACATGAAGCCGACTGAAATATATGTTTTCCCGCTGATGCCAGCAGATAAGGTGGTGCCAAATCGCAATAGTAAGAACTACCTGCAAATTCCTGTAAACCGTGCTGTGGTTGAGGTCAACAACAGCCAGCGCGATGGGTCAATGCAATTGGGAGAATACAGTGGTCCGGTGAATTATGAGCCGGCAAGCATTGCTGGCGGCCCGCCCGTGGAGGCTCCATCAGGAACCCCACCTGTATATCGCGTTGAGGGAGAGGTCACCAAGAAGAAGATTAGTAGAACCAACGACTTCCAACAGGCTGGGAACAAATATCGTTTCTTAAGCCAGATGGACAGAGAGCATTTAGTGGGTAATCTCATCGCAGATCTTATGCCCATAGATAAGCAGATTCAGCAACGAGTGATTACGAATCTGAGTAAAGCTGACGTAGAGTTAGTAGATTCGTGGCTGAAGGCCTTAAACTTTAAATTTGATGAAGAAACTCCTGAGAGATGTTGAGGTGATAAATGTGAAAGGGTACGTGACAGCTATTGAGAAAGAGACAGAGAAGAATGCTGATTTTCGTCGCGTCTTGTACACTGGGAAGTACAGTCAGCTGGTTCTCATGAGTCTTAAACCTGGGGAAGAGATAGGTGAGGAAACACATGGGGAGGTCGACCAATTCTTCAGATTTGAGAAAGGAGAAGGAAAAGTGATCATTGACGGCATAGAACACCGCGTCAAAGACGGGGACGCGGTTATAGTCCCTGCGGGCGCCAGACACAATGTGATGAATACGTCTAAGCGGGCGAACCTTAGACTTTACACGATTTACTCGCCACCTGAGCACCAAGACGGCGTAGTGCGCCACACCAAAAAAGAAGCAATGGCTAGTGAGGAGCACTTCGACGGCCGAACAACAGAATAACAATGCTCAGTGCACTCGATGTCTAACCCGCAAAATACCTTCCTTATCTTTTTTACACCAAATCATTTTTGATATTCAATTTTTTGAATTTTTAGCGGTTGGAACACCACGATCTACGTTCGACCATGCGAGGACCAAGTATCGGAAGAATCTTCAACAGAGAAAGAGGCATTTTCGGGCAAGTCGCCATTTCTGTCCAAGATATATGTCTTTCTTAGCATTCTTGGGTGCTGTAAACTTAGGGTAGACTAAAATAGACTAAATAGACTTTCTATGGTTGGTATGGATTACGTGGATGCAGCTATAATGCGTTGCTTGGCTAAGGGCTCTAGGAGTCTTGTTCAGTTGATTGAGGAGACAGGCTTCTCTAGGGCTACGATATTCAAGCATCTACCGCATCTGGGAGGCGCTGTCTCAAGGGAGCTTGTAAGGGCGAAGAGAAGGGGTAGACCAAGCCTCCTATATAAGCTCGGTAATGTTCACCTCAACCTAGAGGCTCAATCCAAACCGCTCGGCACAGTATCCATCAGCTTCCCTAAGCTTAAGCATGCATGCAGATTCGAGAAGGGCGGATTCTGCAAGCAGCTCATGAAGGCATGTGCACCTCAAACCTGCCCAATAGTCGCCAGAGAATAAAGTCTAATTCAGTCTACGCTAAGTTCACAGCACCGCTCCGAGGAACTTCATTCTCATACCACTGAAGGGGGACGACTACCAGCTTTCCT
>CAZHMI010000001.1:2534-143070 GCA_964533795.1 uncultured Candidatus Bathyarchaeia archaeon | reverse complement strand
TTTATAGCGGATTCCGCTAGCCAAAAATAGCCTTTATAAAAGTTTCGGCAGTGTTCGATCTATGCGACAAAATAGTTTGGATGAGATTGACCGTAAGATACTTCTCGTTCTTCAGAATGACTCAAGGAAAAGTTACTCGGAATTAGCTAAACAACTCGGCCTATCTGAAACTGCTGTGAGAAATAGAGTGAAGAATCTAGCTGAGAATTGCGTCATCAGAAAATTTGCCGCTCTTTTGAACGCCGAAAAGATCGGGATGGCCGTTACGGCTATTATATGCGTCAACATCGGTGGAGAGGTGGGTCCGGTGGCTGCTTCAAAACTGGTCAAATTCGAAGAGGTTAAAAGAATCTATACAGTTACGGGCGAATTCGACTTGATTTTGCAGGTGTTATGTAAAGACATAAAGCATCTTGAGCAGGTTGTAGAGAAGATAAGAGCTTTAGAATTCACAGATGCAACTAGAACATTTGTCGTACTCCACAAAATCAAAGAGGACGATGCAATTTCACTATAGAATCAAGAATGGGTTAATGTGACCGTGCACTAGCTTGAATATTCCTCATATGTAGGTCGGGTAGCTTCTTCAATGCTTCATAAAAGCACTCAATCGAATCCAAATACTCTTTGAGGTCGATATTTTCGTTTGGTGTATGATCCAGTCTTGAGTCGCCAGGCCCATAAGCTGCCATAGGAATATTCATGACTTCCGCGAACTCATTCATGTCGCTTGTTCCAGACTTCTTCAAGAGCGTCGGCGTTCGTTTCCTAACTCTTCTTATGGCCCAAGACAAGGATCTAACCAATGGAGACCTTGGATCGACTTCAACCGGGCTCGTGTGGTTAAGCGCTTCTACTCCTATCGACACTTTCGGATTCTCAACTTTATAGTTATTCGCAATAATTCCAATTTCCTCAAGAACACCTTGAATGGAAATCCTAGGAGGAATACGCAAGTCCACGTGAATTGTGCACTCAGGTGGGATCATACCCGTTGGAGAAATAGTATCTATCTTTGTTATGCATGATGAAACAGAGTGGAAGTGGCTTGTAGTTCTCTCCTTTGGTAGGCGAATCTTCTTGATCAGATTCCATATCTCGAAGCTTTTCTCTATCGCGTTGTCAAAGAGCCAGGGTGATGCAGGGTGCCCTGTTTGAGTTCTACAGGTTATCTTAATGTGTAGGCTGCCTCTATATCCGATCGTTACATTGTCCACGCCGCTTGGTTCGCCGAATATCGCGTAGTCGAAGGGCATCTTTTCTTCCAAGAGGTGCTTTACACCCGTACTTGACCCTTCTTCGTCGACTACCGCTGCGATTAGAACTCTTCCCTTAAATGATTCTCTAGCAAGTCTTGACGTAGCAACAATCATTGCCGCTAGAGATGCCTTGGCGTCAACAGCTCCTCTACCGTACAGCTTCGCGTTTTCAATTCTTGGCGGAATGTACCCGGAAACGGTATCCATGTGACTGCATAGAAGGACTGCGGGGCTTCCAGAGCCTACTTCACCGATAACGTTGCCTACGTTATCTACACGTACATCAAAGCCTATTTCATCCATTTCTCTTACGAGGAATCTCCTAATTTCTCTCTCTTCTCCAGATGGACTGTAGATTTCAGTCATTCTGGTAAGAAGATGCACTGGATATTCGTTCATTTTCTTCTTCCTTCATAACCAAGTCTAAGACTGCTACCACTTCGTCTATTTGCGTCTGATCGATGACCAAAGGCGGCAGAAACCTCACAACATTTCTGCCTGCGTCGAGGACTAGGACCCCTCTTTCGATGGACTTCAGAATCATCTTGTAGACATCGAATCTGAATTCTAAGCCTATCATGAGACCTTTACCTCTGACTTCCCTTGCGATGCTGTATTTGGCTCTAAGCTCCTCCAATTTTATCATGAAGTGTTCTCCTAAGGTAGCAGCTCTTTCAGGAAGTTTTTCGCTAGCTATAACATCTACAGTCGCTAATGCGGCTGCACAGACCAATGGGCTCCCAAAGAATGTACCTGAGTGCTCCCCGACCTTGAGGGATGACATAACTTCCTCTCTAGCAACTGTCAAACCCATCGGTAGCCCACCTGCGAGACCCTTCGCCAAGCACATGATATCCGGAACTACTCCAGAGTGTTCACAGGCGAACATTTTTCCAGTTCTACCAAACCCTGTCTGAACTTCATCGAATATCAGTAGAACGTTCCTATCGTCACAGATCTCTCGAAGCTCCTTAAGGTATTCATCGTGAGGAACCTTAATGCCGCCTTCGCCTTGAATTGGTTCTACGATTACCGCGGCTGTCTTGTCTGTAATTGCTTCTTCAACTTTCTCTGCCTTCCCGAAGGGAACATGTACAAAGCCTGGAACCAGCGGTAGGAATGGCTCACGATATTTCCTGTCCCAAGTTGCAGATAATGCGCCCAGGGTTTTTCCGTGGAATGCGCCCATCATCGCGATCATATCTGTTTTGCCTGTGAATTTTCGAGCCAGCTTAATCGCAGCCTCCACAGACTCGGCTCCGCTGTTCACTGGAAGTACTTTGTTAAGTCCCCTGGGAACCATTTCCAAGATTCTTTGCAAGAAAGCTGTTCTCACATCGTTGTAAAGCGACGAGTGGCAGGAGATCAGTATGTCGACCTGCCGCTTAACGGCTTCAACAACTTCTGGGTGGCAGTGCCCTACAATACAAACGCCATAACCACCAATGCAGTCAACGTACTTTTTGCCGTTTATGTCCCAAACTAGGGCCCCTTTACCTTTTGTCAATACAACAGGTCTCTTTGAGAATACGTTAGCCATGAACCTTTGTTCAATCTCCATGACCTCCTTCTCATTCATTGCTGATCACAGTTCCACATCTACTCTCGAGAGAAGAAGAAATTGGAGTCTTCTCTAACCCGTTCGCAATCACGACCCTCTTAACGCCATTCTCCAAAGCTTCGATCGCAGCGTAGATCTTTGTTATCATCCCGTGTCCAATTTTCGGAAGAACTTCCTTCGCGTCGATTATAGTCAATTTTGAAATTAGCTTTCCATCTATCTCTACGCCATCTACATCTGTCAACAGTACAAGAACATCCGCCTTGAGGGCTGCACCTATGTATGCCGCAGCCCTATCTCCATCCACGTTCAACTGCTCAAATCCATTACCCATAGCAACTGGCGCTACGACAGGAACATACCCATTGGTGAGCAACAGCTTTAGAAGCGAGGCATTAATGTTAACTATCTTTCCACTGTAATCTCCATCAACTAATTTTCGTCTGCCTCTCTCGTCTAAGACTATCAGATGCTTCTTTCTCTCCGCCTTTATCAGCAACCCATCTAACCCTGATAAACCGACCGCAGGTATACCTCTACTCTCTAAAGCCGACACGAGTTGTTTATTGATCTTGCCTACCATCACCATAGTGTACACCTCAGCTGTCTCTTTGTCTGTATAACGACTTCGAAACCCGCGAGGCGACACAACAAACTTCTGCTCGAACCCAAGTTTCGAAGCGAATTCCGTTACTTCAGCTCCTCCTCCATGAACTAAGACGACCTCGTTGCGCGAAAGCGTGTTTTCTATATCTTCAACAACGGTTTGTGAAACCCCCTCCTCGAGAGTGCTCCCTCCAATTTTCACGACCGCTAGCATTCTAGATCACATCGGATGAAAGCCTGAAAACTCCAACGCTGTCTTCTCATTTATGCCGAGCATAATATTGAGACATTGAACCGCTTGCCCTGACGCGCCCTTCATCATATTGTCGATCGCCGATAAGATGACGAGTCGATTGACGTGCTCGTCCAGTTCGAAGCCTATGTCGCAGAAGTTTGAGCCTATAACGATCTTTGGGTCAGGCAATCGATACAGGCCCTTTCTATCTCTAATGAATCGTATGAATGGTTCGCCTTGATAGAATGAGCGGTACGTCTTCCAGATGTCTTGATCAGTCAACGGTTTGGAAGGGAAGACATGGATGGTTGACAGGATTCCTCGAACCATGTTAACGGCATGCGGAGAGAATGATATTCTAAGCGGCTTACTCGATAGAAGACTTAACTCTTGTTCAATCTCTGCAATGTGCCTATGCCCTGTCGGTTTGTACGGTCTAACTCCGCCGAATCGTTCTGGGTGATGTGTCGCAGGCGAGGGCTTTCCTCCTGCACCTGAAGATCCGATCTTGACGTCTACGACAATTCTATCAGTCTCGATCAGGTTAGCTTTCATCATAGGAGCTAGACCTAGAATAGTTGCGGTAGCCATGCATCCTGGGCATGCCACTAGGCGTGCGTTACCGATCTCATGTCGGTGAATTTCGGGAAGGCCATAGACTGCTTGCTTAAGTAGCTCTCCTTGCTCATGTTCCCATCCATACCACTCAACATAGTGAGCGGGGTTCTTTAAGCGGAAGTCCGCTCCCATATCTATGACGCGCAACCCCGCCTCCAAGAGTATCGGAACTACGCTCCTCGAGTCTCCATGCGGCACTGCCGTGAAAACCACATCGCAGTCTTCTCTAAGCTGTGTCAGATTAAGAGGAGAGAACTTGATGTCGGTGAGACCTCTCAAGTTCGCGTGGACTCTAGAGACATAGTTTCCGGCATGTTGACGCGAAACGACTGTCGTAACCTTCACTTGAGGATGAAAAAGCAGGATACGAAGTAATTCACCCCCAATATATCCAGATCCGCCCACAATTCCAATTCTAGTCTCGTCGTTTGCCGACAAGCTACCTTCCTCCGGCTTTGTCGAGTAGACTCCTCGCGCATCTGAAAAGCAGTACGGCTAGGTTTGCACCTGTGATTAGACGCGTTTGCTCCCAAAACTCTGGACAAGAATTTGCTTCATGGAATAATATTTTATGTCGCCGTACGCTTTCTTGGATGATGCTTCTAACTTTCTCGTACGCTTCAGAGTTCATATAATCCTTGAAGGCATTCTCCAACTTAGAGTTCCAAGATGAGAAGTCGTATAGTTTTTTCTCGTCGCGCTTGATTGCTTTGATTTTTCCGAACAAAGGAATGAGTCTATCTAAACATACTTGAATCTCAGCTTCATCAAAGAATTTGTCATCGCCCACCATGGGCATTGCGTCTAGCGCTAGGACCCATGCTTCGGTTTTCTTTCCAACAGCCTCGCCGCATCTAACCGCCGCTTCTTGGAGTGAAGTTGGTAAGTCAACATCGAATACCATGTTGCCTAGGTATGTGTTAGTCCTAAAGTCACTAAATCCACCTCTAGCAAGAGCCTTCGAGTGACAGTACGGCTCTTTCCCGTACTCTTTCGCGATTATGACTCTCAAGTCATAGAACCATTTTTCAACCAATTCCTGAGCAAGAAAACCTACCGGGTTTGAGATCGAAGGTTCCGTCTCCTCTAGAATCGTTAAGAGGCTCTTCAGGTTCTCCGCGCGCCTTACTTCTTTCCCATGACTTCCAGCATCAGGCTTAATTACTACTTCTTTCTCTCCAAGCGTTTGTTGAATTAGATAGGCGATTTCCTCTTCGTTATGTACAACGCCTCCGTCCTTTCTCTGTTCGTGTGAGTCGAGGGGAACGTATGCGGTTCTTGGTATCGGCACTCCGCTCTTCCAAAACTCGAGTAAGGTCCAGAGCTTGCTGAAGCAGGTATGCTCCACAGAAAACGGATTCAGTACCCGTTTACCTAGAGCTTCTAAAATTCTAGCTGCATAGAGTCGTCTGTTCTTGCTCTGCGCCCTGTTCAGCACTACACCTACATTCTCGATGAGATCACGGTAATCCTTGTTCTTGTTTCGAATATTAATCCCCATATTCTCTATGGAAATCAAGAGCTTTCGAAATGGAATTTGAACTAAATCTATGTCGAGTTCCTTCGCTGTGAGTTTTATGCCTAATTCGTCGGTCTCCGCCTGCTCATATAGTATTGCAATACTCATTTTCAGATACTTTTCTCCAACGGAAGAGGTGATCGCATGTCCAAGATAGTCAGCATGAATCTGAAAGAAGTGGAATCGCCAAATGTTTCTTAGAAAATTTCGAGTCTGGTATCAACGGCGATAAGCTATTCTCCCCAATCTTCCCCTTCAATGAAGATCTGATCTAGCTCTATTTTTCCTTCATCATTCTGCTTGACTTCAAGCTCTAGGCCACAGTCGGGGCAGCTAACTATTTCACCCTTAGCAACATCTTGAGGAATCTCGAACTCTAAGTCACAATCTGGGCATCTAACTTTCAAAAAGATCATCCCGAACTTTTTCTATTTTCGCAACCATATGCTGGAAAACGTAACATGAAGGCTCCGATTTAAATGCTTTTCGGTAAACTTGAGCTCTAGATCGAAACAAGCGAAGCTTAATGATACGAAAATGTTCACGTTGAGACAAACTTTTTGCAGACTCCGTTGAAAGCACGTAGATTAACTGGCAGCTCTACCTCGCGAACATTAGCTTTGATGCGGGATGTGTATTTGGAGATCAAATATACGTTTTTCGGTCAATTTGAGTCATTTTCAACAGAAGAAAGACCAAAAACAATCCCCTAGCTCACGAATCGGAACTAGTCAGTCCCATGATCTTAGAACTATCATAGTGTTCGTCTGCGAAATCCCTTCTACCCGTCGCATGGCATCAATGCATTTATTTATTTCTGCAATATCTGAGCCTAAAAGCGAGACCACTATGTCAAATTGCCCTGTCACTTCATGAACGATCTCTACTCCTTCAATCTTCCTCAGCTCCTCTGAAACTTGCGGGTTGGGGACTGAAGGTTTGACAGAGACGAGACAGAACGCTCTCACAAGATTCTCGTCCTCAGCTACTTCGATTGTAAACCGTTGAATAATACCCGTTTTTACCAGATCTTTAATTCTCTTCCTGACGGTTCCTTCTGACAAGCCCAAATCTTTCGCCAAGCTTGTACAAGTAATCCTCGAGTTCTGTCTAAGAGCTTCAAGCACCCTCTTATCAATATCGTCCATAGGCTCTATCCCCAGTATATGAAGAATTACGTTAACCTAAACATCTTTCTCTTGGAGGTTCTTATTTTAGACTACTTGAAGATCGTATTCCTATAGAATGTCAGTTGCCCTTTGATACCCGAGACTTTTTAGGCTGTTTCGAAAAGCCCCTAAGGTGGCGTACGGCAACTTGGCATTCCTATCGGTATCTTTATCTCATGCTAGTAACTTTTCGTCGTACTCGACTTTTGAGAGGAATTCGTGTCCTGTATCCGTGACTAGTATAATGTCTTCCAATCGGACTCCGCCGATCTCCGGATGGAATATTCCTGGTTCAATGCAAACAACCATGTTCTTCTCGAAGAGCTTCTCTTTGAGAATTACTGCCGCAGGGTGAGCCCCTATCGTTGGCAGTTCATAGAGGCTCGTTCCGATTCCATGTCCTGTCTCGTGCTCATGTTGGTATTTGCCGTAGCCAGCTTCCTCGATTATCTTCCGAGCTTTCGTGTCGACATCGTTCGGACTCACGCCGGGCTTGATAGCTTCTATGGCTTTCATATGGGCTTCGTAAACTGTTTGATAGATTTCCTTCTGCTTTTCATTTGGTTTGCCGATGATCTCGGTTCTCGTGTATTCTGCGCAGTACCCAAAATAGATACATCCTAGATCAACCAAGAATAGGTCTCCTTGTCTAATCATACGTTCCGATGAGTATCTTTGGAGTAGAGCGGTATTCTCACCAGAAATGCAGAGAGGCGCGAATGTGTACCATTCAGCACCGTTCATCATCATCCTATGTACGCCAGCAGCGCCAGCTTGGAATTCTCTTATTCCAGGCTTGGCTGCCTCTAGGGCAGCTTGAACCCCTGTATCCGCGATTGCAACTGCCTCTCTCATTATTTTTACTTCGTCATCACTTTTGACCGCTTTAGCTGATAGTACGGGTTCGGTCGCATCGACGAATGTTGCTTTAGAGCATTCTTTCTTCAATTGCTCATACCCGTGAACTGAATGCGGTGTATCCAGCCCTATCTTCCCCTCGCTGGCTTTGTAGTCGTTCAGGACAGCTTCGACGGCTCTCGCCCACTCTGTTCCAGCGAAGGGTACTGCTCTAATGTCCCTGATCCAAGGCATGTTTCTCTTAGCGTTGGATAAGTCAGCGTGCCCGACCATTAGAACCGGCTCATCATTTCTAGTAAGTACTATTGCGAATCTTGTCACAAAGAACATGCTGGCCAGATATCTACAGTCAGTCGCGTATCTGACATTCTCGTTACGGACCATGACGAGAGTGTCCAAATCATATTCTTTCATCTCGTGTCTTAGTCTTTCCACTCTCCATTTACGGAGATTAGCCCAGTCGACGCCTTGTCTTCCGGAAGGGCAAAGAACTGTAGCCAAGATTTCTCTTCCATCACTCCATAAAGGCTTCCCTACTTAATGTTCTTAACTTGGTGCTCACAGATTTCTCACCCGAACACTATGGAATCGTACATTGGAACTTCAGGTTGGAGTTACGACTGGAACCCAGACGGCTTCCATTGGTATGCGAAGAATTCCAACCTAAATTCCGTTGAACTCAATGCTAGCTTCTATCGGTTTCCACTCCCGAACATGATTTCATCATGGAATCTTAAGAGCCCTCGCAGTTTCCGCTGGGCGATAAAAGTCAACCGTTTAGTGACTCATGCATCAAGATTTGGTGAAAGAGCGGTAGATTGTTGGTCTCGGTTCAAAAAGCTCTTCGACACGATGGACGAGAAGATCGACTTCTTTCTCTTTCAATTGCCACCGAGTTCCGCACCAACGCCATCTTTCATCAGTAGACTGGAAAAGTTCATCGCTCAAGCGAAACTTGGACATAGATTCGCTCTGGAGTACCGAAACCTCAAATGGTTTGATGATGAGTGGTCCCGTTGGGCTGAAAGCCAGAATATAACGCTAGTCTCGATAGATAGCCCTGACTTTCCGAACTGGATTATTAACGTGAACGGTTTAGTCTATTTGAGGGTGCACGGCAGAACTTCTTGGTACAGCCACCGCTATACCGAGGAAGAATTGAAGGAGATAGCATCCAGAATAAAGAATGCCAGTCCTCGGAAAGTCTACATGTTCTTTAACAACAATCATGATATGCTGGACAACGCACGAAGCATGAAAGAGATCTTAATGTAGCTTCACTGTTCCTTCTTGCTGGTGATCCTCATCCACATCAACTCGATTATTATCAGCCCTAGCAACATAATGGTGTTCGACGTCCAGAAAGCTAGCTCTAAAGGCTCCATCCAGTTTCACTCTCCAATCACCACGCAGGTTAGCCTAGACCGGTGAATGCCCTTAAATAGGGTTTCTATTAATGAACCTGTCAAGACTTGTGCAGAACTCTAAGACTCGTTAGTATGCGTATGTCTCCAATCCTATGATCGACAGAGAAAGTTATTGGTCGTCCCAACATAATCATTTGTGCTATCAGAACTTCTCTCTATATATATCTGAGAACCGTACTCTCGCTTACTCAGGCGGATTAGAACAAACACTTTTGATCGGGCAGATTTTGCATTTGGGCGAATAAGCCCTACAGAATCGTTCTCCGTGAAGATAAGCCAAAGTCTGAACCCAACCACCATTTTTGAGCAGATACATCAAACGGCTCCTTAAGCATGTGCCGTTCGCTGACCAGCTGCACAACGGAATATCGAACTGAGTAGAAGTTTTCTGGTCACAAACATATTTTGCGCACAAAGCCTTCGAAGGCATCTTAGCCCCTTCCGTGTCCGCCAACTCCAGCCTCTCTGCCACCGTTCTCAAGTGAGTGTCACAAGGAATGAAGTGGGAAGCTTTGAAGGTTGACAATACTATTGAGTCAGCGACCTTCGGCCCAACACCCCAGCATCCTCTAACTAAAGTCATCCTAGCCAACTCAGGGGTAAGCCAAAGAAGAAACTCTTCAGCCGGAACATATGGTTCACCGATCAACTCAAGAACCCTCATAGGTAGCCATTCAGGATGTCTAGGCAACTCGCTGAAGCTCCGCAAAGTCTTCTGAAGCTGAAGGATTTGGTAACTCCTTCCGATGGATTGAAGATCCCTCTTCTCCGCCTGAACAATTAAATCGATACGGCCATCATACTTAGACCAAATTCTTTGACACCATTGCAGAACGAATTCACTGTAGCCAGTTCTCTTTGAGAGAGCTACGGAAGTGAGTATATATAGAAAATCCAAAGGGACTATGGGCAGCCTAACGCCTGGATAAGCTTCTGCTAAAGCTTGAATTTGAGGCTGAACTTCCTTCGGAAGACTTCCTATTCTTTCCTCGTAAGGGCCTCTCCAGAGTCCCGTCTCGATAAACGCTCTTCTCTGAAGAGCTTTTTCAGTTAGCCCTGCACTGCAATTCACTTCCAAAGTGTCAAGTCCAATTTGCTTAAACTCAAGTTGGTTACCGAGGTGCCCTGCCACCTTAACCCAGTTGTTCGAGCTGATCCTCTTGTAGAGTGCTGAAACAAATGAAGGTTCAAAAGTGAGATCGAGATTGAAGTTTTCAACGTCGATTACAATCTTCACAGGTAACTGCCGTCCATAAGCTGTTTTGCGCGTCTCTTCGACATCGATGTCATCTTTAGATTAGTCGTTGAGGAACCTTGTTAGGTAGATGAGAGCTGCGATATTGTAATCCATGTCGCTTCAGCCTCTCAGCCACATGGCTATATAGAATTAACTCTTCAATCTCAACATTTTGGGCCAGAGAAAGATCGATCTGCCTGAGCCTCTCGATCAAATCGCGATAACTCTCCTCTGTGGAGAATGATGTGATTACAGCTGGATGGCATTCGATCCCAACCTTTGTCATGTTCTGGATGGCATTAAGTTGAAGTTTAAAACTTTCAGGCTTGGCACCTGTCAATCTCATGAACTCACTTTCGTTACATCCTTTGAGTGATACTCGAACATGGAGGAATCTATATCGAGAGAGGTCCTCTGCATAAGATGAATGGTTTCCGATCAAGATGCCGTTGGTTTCAAGAATGAATTTGTAGCCTCTACTCAATGCTAATTCATCGAGCAGTTGAAGAAGATGCCTTCTCCCTATTGTAGGCTCACCTCCGCTGATACGAAGTTGATTAAGGCTCTTTCTTTCAGCTATATTCAGTAGCCGACGAGCAACATCACTTGGCGAATAGAAAGTTCCTACCTCTGAAGGTCTATGTAGAACTTTGTCTGAGGCCCAGCAGAATCTGCAAAGCAAGCCGCAACCGACTGCGTCGGCAGTAGCTACGCCGCCATACCATCTGTCCGGCCTGAACCTGTAGTATTTCTTGAGCTGCTCATTATCTAGGTTCTTCGTAACAAGCTTCTCGAGAGCTCTATGTCTTTCCGTTGGATCGTATTCCAAAACGAGAGTTGCCATTCTTTCCACTTGCCGGATGCGCGTTCAAAGATTCTTCAAAAGGTCAGGTTTGTTCGTTACGATTCCATCGACGCCCATCCTTACATAATGTTCAATCTCTTCTCGAGTATCCACTGTCCATACGTTGACCGTTAAATGATTACTATGGGCGTCATCGATCATTCTAGTTGTAACGTACTTGTGGTACGGAAATAATGCATTAGCGTCTGCGTCTAGCGCAAGTCGTGACGGCTTAATAGGTGCAGATCTAAAAATTACTCCTGTCCTAAGTTGAGGGTTCAATTCCTTAGTCCTCTTTACCGCACAATGTATGAATGACGTAACTAGAGTTTCGTCAACGAAACCGTTTTCAGAAAGAATCTCTGCAACTCTGTCAGTCGTTGTAGGATCTTTTAATTCTATTACAAGGCCGGCTCTACCTTTAACCAGATCAATAACTTCTTGCAGTGTTGGTATTCTTTCTCCTTTGCCAGCGTCAAGCTTTCTAAGCTCATCGAAATTGGTTTGATTAACATAGCCTCTTCCATTCGTAGTTCTTTCAAGCGTCTCGTCATGAATTACTACAATTTGTCCATCCCTTGTCTTTCTAACATCAACCTCAACCATGTCCACAGTGTGTTCTAAGGCTCGCTTAATCGCTCGGAGAGTGTTCTCAGGCTCATAAGCACTGGCTCCTCTATGCGATATCTTCAGAATGCCTTCCAATGGTTCCTTGGGCTCCTTCAATCCGAATGCTTGTAGATTGTTTTATCAAACTTCATTGATAATACTCGGCCTAGTTTCAGCCCTGCGAGTTGCTCCTTTACGAATATAGGATTCGTCAAGGACTCTCGTTGCGTATAGGTTAACTAGAGTGTTTGTACTGGCTTCACCCGTTAGTTTTCCGAGATTCCCCTTCACTTGCCTCCATTTCAGTTTAGTTCGGCCGCTCTTTGAGTTATATATTATCCCGAGCACGTTGGAGACACGTGTGAATTGAATGTCCCTTACCTTCTGTACAGTTTCCTTATCCTCAGCCTCAACGTACATCGTTCCCTGCTCGGCAGGCCTCTCTGGAAAAACTTTGTCATCATTCATCAGCTCATCCGGAATGAAAGATCGACATGTGCTTAAAATCATGAAGCTCCTAAAATTCTCGAGCGGGCAGACTGCGTCTATCCTCATCTCTCAACCCTCTGCGAACATGAACGCAATTACCTGAGTGATTACTAACCAGCTTATCTTCAAGTAGATCGAAAGAAAAGAATATTTTGGAAATACGCAAAGTCGCAGCAGCTTCACGTTTAGTTGCTTCGCTCGGATCGATACTCACAGTCATGAATCGAGAAGACATCAAACCCAGAAAACTGTCTACATCCTCCGTAAAGTCAGAACAGTATTCTAATCGGGTACTGGAAGAACAAGAAGTATGCGGACGCCATCATCACCACGCTTTCTGCAACTCTTCGATTATTCTGGAAGAAAATTGAATTAAGGACGCATATCGACGGGATCGTAGCCAGTATATAGAATGAGAATAGTGGACGAGAGAAGATGAAGTAAGATGGAAACCAGACAAAGTATGTTACCGAGAACCAGATGAGAGAAAACAAAGAGAGTTGATCCTTCTTCTTTTTGAGATTATATATCGCATATGGAACTGAAGCTAGCGATAGGCCCGTGACAAATGGATTGAAGACTTCTAGGAATGGGACTCTCGCCACAGATAGATTTCCGTAATAATAGTTTCTTGGTGAGTAAATCCAAGTCCATGGTCCGGATTCATCGCTCTTAGGCCAGTACTTAGAGCCGTGGATTTCTAACATGTACTTGAGGTGATTGACAGGATTTGAGAAGATCTCCGAATCCGGTCCCGTGTAAACTCTATCGAAAAGATACAACAGAACGAAGAACGATATCAAGAAGGCACTTATCCAAATAATGATCGTGATCCATCGGATAGATTTCACCCAAGTCCTAATTGACAGTGAGGATCGATTGAAAATGTGATATAGAATCAGAACCGGCGCTGTGAGAACCGCATTGAGTTTGCTTACGGCGCCGAGCCCTGCCGCTAGTGCAGATCGAGCTAAGTTGTTCTTGAAGAAGAAGTGGAAACTTGAGATCATGAAGAAGATGAAGAAGATATCCAACAAAGCGAGCGAACTGAAGGTGAAGAACATTTTCTCAAAAGAGAGTAATGTGGCTGACATGAACGCTGTCCATTCATTCTTAGAGACCTCCTTTACCAGCAGATACAGCGCTAAAATCGATAGGACGCCGAAGGTCACACTGAAGATTCGCCACCCCATCGGGTTATCTCCGAATAGAGCTATCCCTGTCGCAATGAGAACTTGAGCTAGCGGAGGGTGTTCCGGTCTTAGATTGACCCCATCTTGAATTATTCTCTTTGCTGATGGTACATACCAATACTCGTCGAAAACATAGTTTCTAGGAAAACCGATTATCAACAAGTGAAGGGAGAGATAGATGAGCAGTACGAAGGCTATCTTCTTCATTCCGTAACCCTTGAACTCTCTCGTATGGCTATAATGTTTCTTAAAGAAAAAGAATTCCACCTGAATTGGAGTGGACTTGAGGATGAGATGAACCTCTCCTCGCTCTAGGAGAAGTATAGACGTTTGTTCAAAGAAGATCTAATAGCGGATCTCAAAATGGAGAGACAAAGAAAAGAGGATTAGGTACCTCCAGCAATTTCTAGCGAGCAGCTACCTTGATATGGTCGTAATAGGAGCTGACAGATAGATTTGAGACGACGACTTCTATTGTGCACAGTATCTCAAAGCGTGAATTCTCGAAACTGGACGCTTTCTGAAAGATCTGTGGTCTAGAGGTCAGAAGTACGATGCAGTCGAGATTGCTCAAATACTTGGATTATGAGGGATTGAATCCTAGTATGCTAGTAAGAGAGGTTGAACAGCATTTCCGTTAGATAGCTCTTTTCGATGGTGATTGGATGACCCGCCGAAGTTTCTCTTTCGCGCCCTTATCAGCAATTACTGAAAGTATTTCTCCGACGTATAGTGTATGGTAATCTCTCAAAGGATAGTACTTTGACACGATTTTACTCGGAAGACGACTTATCTGGACTTTCGCCTTGTAAATGACATTGCATTCATAATGTATAATGCATTCAGAAATCATTGGAGATTTCACCCGTCTCCCAGGTAACGGCGTCAGGTTCATCTCCCTAAATTTATCGTGATCTCTGCCTGATGTGTTTCCACAGTGTTCGATAACCTTCCCCATGCCCACGCTTGGAACGTTAACTGTGAATTGATTGGACTCTTCAAGCAGCTTGTGCGTGTATCTTGTCGGTCTTACTGCCACTGCAAACGTAGGTTTGTACCAAATTATCCCGAGAAGACCCCATCCGATCGTCATAACATTAGGTTTTTCGTTCTTCCCAGCTGTTGACAGAAGAAGCCCTCCACGATCAAGCATCGCATATGTTTCTGCTACATAGTCGGTCGGTGCAACCTCGACCTTTCTCATTGAAGCCACCGCTCCCTGAGTCTATTTTTCAGAGTTTAAAGGCTTTTAAAACCGCCCGACACGCGTTTCACAAAATTCATAAGAGGAAAACGAGATTTCAATAGGGCTCTTCAACATTATTAAATCGCGTTTCGGCCGGTGAACGATCGTGGGATCGGTATTAGACATATGCGCTCATATACGTCAGGCGACTCAAGCCCGATACCGTCGTGAGAAGGGGCTTATAATGAGTATAAATCCCCGAAGTCTACAGTTAGCACTCTGGGCAGCGTTCATAACGCTCTTCGTTTTGAATCTTCTTGACATTGCAAGTACAATTTATGGATTGAAGACCGTTCCATTCGCATATGAAACGAACACTATCTTCGCTCCTCTTCTTCACAGTATGAGTGGCGCTGGACTTGCCGCAGCCGTATTTATGAAGCTGATCGTCCTTGTCATTCCTTTCATGGTGGTACATTATCCTCTTGCAAAGAGCAGATATGAGTTAGCTCTCAGAGTTGTCAAGCTCGGCCTACTTTTAGGAATAGTGTCAAGTATTCCGGTGTACACGTTGGTTGTGGCAAGGAATTTCTGGATTATCGGTGTCTTTCTCGGCTAGAATCCTGATTAATTCGTGTTCCCATTAAGAAGCCCTGCACCAATGCTGAACCTATTATGCCTCTGACACTTGTAGGGAATATCTCTAGTTCTCCGATACAAGAATCTTTGAGCGCTTTAGCAATTGAGTGGTCGTCTAGGTTCTTCTCGCGGAGTTCACCTACAAAACGTTTCCAATCCTCCACTACGTCCAGACCTCTTCTCAAGATCGCTTTTGCTGTGGCTCCGATAATTGCGCCGAAGTGGGGGAAAGCTAAGATCTTAACATCATATGACAGTAGTTTCTTAATCGAAGCAGCATAGCTATCATACTTGAAGCTTGGAGGAAAACTAGTCGGCGTAATAGTTTTGGAAATGGGTCCGAAGGTTCCGACGGCGTCGCCGCAGAACAGTAAGCCCGTCTTCTTTTCGTAAAACGCGAAATGATCCGATGTGTGTCCCGGCGTGTATACTATTTCAAGTTCGCAATTGTTGCGAAGCCGGAAAACTTCTTTATCCTTCAGGACCAGGATCCTTCTCTCATCTTCGATGGGCTCCGCCGGCACCGCAAATCTCCCGAATACTTCCCTAGCTCCTTCATTGATCTTTGAAGGATTCAACACGTGTTTCTTCGCGAATCCATGCACTCCAACCTGAGCGTTTGGAAAATGTTTAAGCAATGTAGCTGCTCCTCCTGCATGATCATGATGACGATGACTCACCATTATGTATCGAATTGAATTGAAGTCGATGCCCAGAAAACCCATGGTAGTCGTTAGCTTATCTGCAGAGTCAGCCGTTCCAGAATCCAGAACAACTGTCTCCTCGCCTTTTAGAATATAGAGCGAAATCATTCCTCGTATTCCGTAGCCGTAAACATCAACAAGATAGGTGTTTTCAGCGATCTTGCTTGTATTCATGACTATCTTCTCTTCCACTTTCCTCGCTCCTTTCACTGTGTTCGTAAACCACATGGAATGTTAAAACCTACGTTTCAGAGTGACTACGAGTTCTAAATACAATTCCGTGAGAAGTTATGTTTACTGAGATTCAAATAATTCACATACACGCCCGCCTGAGTCACGGCAACCAGTCTGACAACTAACCGCTCCAATCTAGCGCATTTAGACGTATGTGTTATATTGGTGTGCATAGGTGGTCGTAACTGACAGGAATTTGTTAATGGGATCCCCGACCAAGATTATCGCCCCTCTCAGATACAATAGAATCTTTATAGTGTGCAATAAATGTGTCCTGACCAAGATACCGCAATCAGTTGTATACTCTTCATAGAGATCTTGATGTTTGTAGAATGCTCGGAATCTTGACGAGTGCGTCCGAGTAGATTTCAGTTTCGCAATTCCAAGGTCGACGCCTTATCTTCTTCCCGTACTCGCGACCTCCTTGGTCGCATTCCACAAATCAGAGTCACTAGTAGTGAAGCAAGCAAAGAGAATAGTACCCGAAGTAGTTCACCAGAAGTCTTTTATCATCAATGTGCGGCAATATGTAGGATTCCACGGTGAGACTCATGTTAATCCTAAAATATTCGAGAAGATTCAGTCGACCCTTGAGGGCATTATCAACTTTAGCCGCACTAGATCAAATTCATTGTCAATTAGAATTTTGTCCTTCGAATTTGCCTCGCGTAAATAAGTTTAGAAACGCGTTAGTACAGCGTTTTATATAAAACTGTCTAAAAATCTTAATACGCGTCTCAAGTCGTAGTCTACTTTCACTCCACCGGGAGTTTGACTCTCACTTGAATTCATTCACACAAGGCTTAATCGTCCATAGTCAAGACGATGCTTCGCCATTTGGCAAGGGGTGAAAACGATAACGCCAGCGCCAAAAGTCATTACAAAAATTCGAAAACGAGACGGAAGAATTGCGGACTTCGATCAAGAGAAAATTACGAACGCCATTTTCAAAGCAGCTGTATCTGTTGGTGGTAAGGATAGAGAGTTAGCCGAAGAATTATCGAATAAAGTTGTAATCATCCTAGAAGAACGATTTAGGGGCCACACCATTCCAAGCGTCGAAGAAGTTCAGGATACTGTCGAGAAAGTTCTTATAGAAAACGGACATGCAAGGACTGCAAAGGCATACATCCTCTACCGCCAGAAACGCAAGGAGATCCGCGAAGCCAAAACTGTTTTGATGGACGCCGAGTTTGACGCACGGCTATCTCCTAATGCAATAGCCGTCCTAGAGAGACGATATCTTAGGAGGGATGAGAGCGGAAAAATCATCGAGACGCCTACGGCCATGTTTCGTAGAGTCGCTCAAGCTATCGCGCTCGCTGACTTGACATATGATGCAGATGCCGACATCAAGAAGACGGAGGAAGAGTTCTACAAGATCATGACGAACTTTGAGTTTCTTCCGAATTCTCCGACGTTGATGAACGCTGGCACAGAGCTAGGTCAATTGTCCGCTTGTTTTGTTCTTCCTGTAGAAGATTCCATGCAAAGCATCTTCGAGGCTGTGAAGAATACGGCGCTAATACACAAGTCTGGCGGAGGGACTGGTTTCTCATTTTCAAGATTGCGACCAAAGAATGATGTCGTCAAGTCAACCGGAGGAATCGCCTCAGGCCCTATCTCCTTCATGAAGGTTTTCGACTCCGCAACTGAGGTCATAAAGCAAGGAGGGAGGCGGCGAGGCGCGAACATGGCAATCCTCCGAGCAGATCATCCTGACATTCGCGATTTCATTCTTGCAAAAGAGGACAGCACCGAGCTGAACAACTTCAACATTTCAGTTGGGTTGACAGAGGATTTCATGCAAGCCGTTGAGAACGATCTTGAGTATCCGCTCGTGAATCCACGCACTCAAACTATTGTTAGTAGACTTCGTGCTAGAGAAATCTTCGATCTCATAGTGAAGCAAGCTTGGAAGAACGGTGAGCCTGGAATTATCTTCTTAGATAGATTAAATCGCGACAATCCTACGCCTAAACTTGGCGAGATAGAGAGTACAAATCCATGCGGGGAACAGCCCCTCCTCGCCTATGAGTCGTGTAATCTAGGCTCGATCAATCTTTCTCGGATTGTGAGAAACGGAAAGATAGACTATGAAAAGCTGAGACAAATCGTTCACATAGCAGTTCACTTTCTTGACAATGTAATCGATGTTAACAAGTATCCTCTGAAAGAGATTGAAGAAATGACCAAGGCGAACAGGAAGATCGGGTTGGGTGTCATGGGGTTTGCGGATATGCTTGTCCATCTAGGCGTGCCTTACAACTCGGAAAAAGCGATTCGAACAGCTGAGGAAGTTATGTCATTCATATGGCATGAGTCCGAGAAAGCCTCGGCTGAACTAGCCAAAAAACGCGGCCCGTTCCCCAACTTCAACGATAGTAAATATGCTTCCAATGGGGGACCTGAACTGCGTAACGCTACTACGACGACTGTGGCTCCTACAGGCACCCTGAGCATTATAGCGAATTGCTCTAGCGGTATAGAGCCTCTATTCGCCATATGTTATGTTCGGAATGTCATGGACAATACAGAACTATTAGAGGTTAATCCACTCTTCGAGAAGATAGCGTATGAAAGGGGATTCTATGGCGAGGACCTTATGAGGCGGATAGCGGAGAGAGGCACTGTGCAAGGGATGAAAGAAGTCCCGAAGGATATCCAAGAGATTTTCATCACGGCGCATGATGTATCGCCAGAGTGGCATGTAAGGATTCAAGCAGCATTCCAGAAGTATACTGATAACGCTGTTTCTAAAACGGTCAACTTCCCAAAAGATGCTACCATTGAAGATGTTAGGAAAGTGTACATGCTCGCTTACAAGCTTGGCTGTAAAGGGGTCACTATCTATCGTGACGGAAGCCGAGAATCGCAGGTTCTGAACATAGGCTCCGTGAATAAGGTTCCAGCAACCATATCTGTGCCTATAGAGTACAATGGATGTAAAACCTGTTCGCTCTGAGGAAACATACCCTAGATAGACGGCATCTTGGTCGAGGCTAACATAGCTAATAATGCGATTACTGATCCTGCAATATATACGACTGAGAGATCGTTTGTGATATACGCGAGTTGCCCGCTTATATATGATTGTGCAACCCCGCCAATGAAAGTGATACTCATCACAAATCCGTAAGATTTTCCCCTGCCCCGAAAACTTGCAACCTCCGCTATTATACTGTAGAGAACTGGATAGGTGGCGTAAAGAACATAGCCACTCGCTAATAGGATTATTATCAGCAACGGAATACTTCGCATTAACTCCATCGGAAATAGGAGCATGCCAATCGACGCGATTGCGAACTCTAACGTTACCGCTTTCCTCAGCCCAATACGTTTAGCGACATAGAAGCTTGAGAGTGAGCCTATCGCGCCAGCTAGAACGAATAAGGAGAATATAGAGTCTGATGCAGCTGTGGAGATCTTAACAATGTCTGTTAAGAACAATGTTGTAAAGTTAATGAATGTACGGTAGCTTGCTCCAATGCAGATACAGACTAAAACTATCATGAATATCGACTTCTTGGTTAAACCTTCATGTTTCCGCAGGGCGACCTTCGAGTTCAACTCAATGTTGTATGGAGTGAGGAATGACGTTATCCTTAATGAGCGAACGAACAGAATGTATATTAATACGCCAAATAGCGCGAACAGCCCTCAAATAAGGAAAAGCGATCTCCAACTCAGATATGAGGCAACTATCCCCGCGGAGAGAAAAGCTATGAAGTTTCATAGGTCTCCACCCGCTCCAGATATCCCCATGGTCTTTGCGCGGTACTTGGCGTCGCTGACCACCCTAGAAAGAACGGCGTAGGATGCTGGATGGAAGATGCTAAAGCCGATTGCATAAATAAGATTAAAGATGAGGATTTCTGAGTAGGATTCAGCGAAGAAGATGAGTATGAACGGAAGAAAGATTAGAAAGCCGTCAATCGCGAGGAGGTCAAGCTCATTGAATTTGTCAGCCAAATCTCCCATTAGAGGTTGAAGAAGAACAGTCACAGCCAAGATAGTTGCGTACAAGACTCCAACATCTGAATAGGTCAGCGAGAAATCTGCCACCAGAAGTGGAAGGACGGCTGGAAGTATCGCAAATGAAGCATCGTTAATCGCGTGAAATAGTGCACAGCCGGCAAGAACGCCCCTCGGATATGGCGATTGTACGACCTCCACTAGCATGAATGCGCAAAAGAGATTCAGAAACCACTTAAAACGTTTTCCCAGCAGGTAAATGTCTTTCCAGATCTGTCGGCGTTAATGTTAAAGCAAGAGCAGTCGCATAGACCATGTTGTTGGATGAAATGCATTGAACCCTCAACTTAGAGCCATAGTTAACAAGATCAAAGACAGATCTCTTCGAGAGAAGGTCACTGACTTTCTTGACGATCCAACGATAAAGATAGGGAACAAGCGCTACGGTGGGCTTCCTTTAGAACAGTCTCCAGCAAGCATTTCGCGTCACCATAGCTATCCTGGCGGTTTGCTTGAGCACATACTTGCGAGTTCCAGATTCGCTCTCGGTCTTTGCGTCGTTATTAGCAAAGTGTATCGTGGGAAAGTTGACTCAGACCTGGTTTTGTGCGGAACAATTCTACATGATTTGTTCAAGCCTTTGACATACATAGAGAGGGCGGATGGAAGATACAAGACTTCACCTTTAGCGGAGAAAGCTGATCATCTGACTTTAATTGTTTCCGAATTGATCCGAAGACAATTCCCCATGAGTGTTATTCACATAGTTTGTGCACATCACGGGCGTGAGGCTGGCCCTATTGGACCTCACACTGTTGAAGCTCTTGTCTGTCATCTAGCAGATCTTACAGATTCAAAGTTGAATGGAGATATTCTTGACGCCGCGAGATACTTGGCAAGGGAAGCTACAGGAGAAGAATTAGAGCGAGTTTCATCCAAAGAGGCTTTTGAAATAGTCAACATAAAGGCGGTTGAAGGTTTGGAAGGAGTGAAGAGGATAGTAGAAGAGATGAAGGCGAGGTAGTTAAGAAGCCGTCATGCTACGCTTATATACATACTGAGGTAAGCTCAGATTTAATTGCGAGCGACGGAGGTGAATTGATGCCATGAAAATTACTTGCAACATTGATGCTTTCCGTCATCTCGACAAACCATTTGAGTACGCAGCCAAGACGCTTAGTGAACTTGGTTATCAAGGAGTGGAACCGCAAGCTCTCGATGGCAGATGCATTCTTGAGATCTATCACTATTGCCCGATGATAAGCCTAGATGACGACCCGATCGAGATAAAGAAAATGATCTCCGGCTATGGGCTCGAGGTCTCTTGTTTGAGTGCTCACACTTCTCTGCTGGAAACAGAATTCGGAGTTAGATATTTGAGAAAAGCGATCAAGTTCGCGAAAAATCTGGGCGCGTCAATAGTAAATACAGCTGAAGGCCCGAAGCCTAAAGGAATGAGCGACAAGGAGGCTTTTGCCGTAATGAAGCAGAATCTCAACGCTATTATGAAGACTGCCGAGAACTATGATGTCCTCTTAACTATCGAGCCGCATGGAGAGTACACTACAAATGCGCCGGGATTGAAGAAGATAATGGGGCTTTCAAAGTCGAAGAAACTTGGGATAAATCTTGACACCGGGAACGTGTTCCTATCGGGGAACGATCCGGTTGCAACATTGAAGGCCGTTGTTGATCGAGTTATGTATATGCATGTTAAGGATATAGGTGGAGTCCTACTTGAGAGAAGAGGCAAAGTCACAGGCGCCCCGGTTGGAATGGCTGTCGGCAAAGGGCAAGTCGATATTAAAGGCTGCATCAATGTCCTGAAGAAGGCGGGATATGATGGTTGGCTATCTGTTGAGGCAAAAGCAGAGGACTTGAAAAGCAGTTTGACATACTTGAAATCAATCATCTAGCAACCGAATTATTCTCCCAACTTTTAATGCCAGCTTTGTCTCCGATAACCAGTCACTTCAATCAATAGTCAAGGAGGCTAGGCGGGGGAAAATGTGGAATGGAAGAAAATTCCTACGACTGAAGAGAAGTTCTCTAGATTCACCTAGCCTCCTTGAACCGCACAGATAGGTCAAGACTCAATATATAACCGTTACTCTTGACTCCTGATGCTATCAGGTTTTTGTCTTGGATAGCCGGCAAACTTCATTCTCGCGCGTTGAAACGTTTTTTCCGCCGAATGAAGACTTCGAGTCATTCCAATTAGTGCCAGTTCCGATTTCAAAACGAGTTTCTTTCTAGTCTTGATCATCCTTCCAACCTCGCTTGGGGCGGGCCCTCCTTTGACGCTATGTGATTTAACGAATTCCTCGATATCAAGCGATGATTCGATTATTGTATCGCTCAAGTTGAGCGAGGCCCCTATAACTCGCTTAGCAGTTTCTGTTACAAGCTGAGGAGTGATGTCAGAGAACGTCCGCCCTCGATCATACAGATACTTGGCACATGCTCCTACTATTTTATGCGCCACTCTGAATGGCACTTTGAATCTCCGAAAGAGCATGTTAGCCATCTCTGTTGAGGTTGTGAAGCTTAACTCGGGCTGCTTGAGAGCGCCCTTTCTTATCGTCAATCTTCTGATTAGTTGAACCCAGATTCTTAGTATGCTTTCGGTCGCATCAATGCTGTTCCAAAGCTTATCGGTGATTTCTTGCAGGTCTAAATTGTATCCGGTCGGAAGCGCTTTCATCATGTTGACCGAAGCGACCAGATCACCTAGTGTAACGCTTGTTCTTGCTCGAATGACCTCGAGTACATCTGGATTCTTCTTCTGAGGCATTATGCTGCTCGTTGAAGCAAATTCATCCGGAAGCTCTATTAGCTTGAAGCTCGATGAACTCCAAAGGATTAGGTCCTCCGATAGTCGGCTCAAATTAACGTTTAGAATTACAAGATTTGCAAGAGTCTCCAAAATGAAGTCTCTACTGCTAACGGCGTCTAGCGAGTTCTCGAGGATACCGTTGAACCCTAGAAGTTGCGCGATTGCGGTCCGATCGATTGGGAAGCTTGTTGTGGCCAGCGCCCCTGCACCCATGGTAGAGAGATTCACGCGCCTATAGGTCTCTTCCAGTCGTTCCAAGTCGCGTTGAATTGCGTCGAATTGAGCCACCAAGTAATGTGCAAAGGTTATCGGCTGAGCTGGTTGAAGATGTGTATAGCCGGGAATTATTGTTGAGAGATTCCTTTTAGAGAGATTGACCAGTTCTCCTTGGAAAATGATTATCGAGCGCAGCAATAGAAGAAGACATCGACGCAACTCCATTCTGATTGCAGTTGCAACTTGGTCATTCCGGCTCTTTCCTATATTCAGGTTTCCTCCAATATCAAGACCTGTCTTCTTAGTGACCTCTTCCTCCACATACATGTGTACGTCTTCGATCGGTTTTGGTAGTGTTCTCGGAAGCTTCACTGTACCCAACGCTTGGAGAAGCTTCTTCCCCGTTGTTGCATCTATAATCCTCTGTTTAACTAACATGACGATATGGGCTTGGTTGATTTTTACGACGTGTTCGAAGAGTCTTCTATCGCTCGGCATTGAAGAAGTGAATTCCACGACGTCTCTCCTTGTCTTGAGCAGTCTTCCTCCATGAAGAGCTTTAGACAATCTAGACCCCTAGCTCTAATCTGGATCTGAGGAGTGCTCAAAGATTAAGTTCAACGGGTGATTTTCGGAGACACTTTCTGATAAGCCTTAACCGGCTTCTTCCTCTTCAGTTGACACGACACTTTCGTCGGAAGACCCCAAAGCTCGATAAAGCCTTCTGAGTGTGCCTGGTTGAATGTCGTCTCTATGTTGTATGTCGCTAAATTCAAGTCATAGAGCGACATTGGTGATGTTCTGCCTACAACTATGAGCGAGCCTTTATACATCTTGATCTTCACTTGTCCAGTTACATTCTCCTGAGTGCTCTCAATAAACTGATCTAGATTATCCTTAAGCGGATCCATCCATAGCCCTGTGTATACTAGGAATGCCCATTCGTTGTCGACTTGCTTCTTGAATTGTAGTTGATGCCGCGTTAAGACAAGTTTCTCCAAGTCCTTGTGGGCTTCAAGAAGGACAAGTGCAGCGGGACACTCGTAAACTTCCCTCGACTTTATGCCCACAAGTCTATCTTCAATGTGATCTATCCGTCCCACCCCGTTCCGTCCCGCTATCTCGTTTAGGTTATCTACCAATTCTACTGGCTTCATCTCCTCGCCATTAAGGGCGTAAGGAACCCCTTCCTCGAAGTCTATCGACACGTATTCAGGCTTATTCGGGGCCTCCTCAGGAGAGAGCGTCCACTCGAAAATCTCATTCGGCGGCTCCCGCTCCGGATGTTCTAGGACGCCGCATTCAATTGAGCGGCCCCAAAGGTTCTGGTCTATGCTGTATGGACTGTCAAAGTCATTTGGTATTGGAATCTTATTTTCCTTCGCATATTTTATCTCTTCATCTCTGTGAAGACTCCACTCTCTTACAGGCGCAATTATCTTAAGGCCAGGCGCCATCGATTTTATCGTGACGTCAAATCTTACTTGATCGTTCCCCTTACCTGTGCATCCATGGGCTACGGCTTGCGCCCCTTCCTTCTCAGCCACTTCAACCAGCTTTGATACGATTAGCGGTCGCGCCAGCGCAGTACTTATAGGATATTTATCTTCATAGAGCCCGTTCGCTTTTATAGATGGAAATACGTAGTCTTGAGTAAATTCATCCTTCGCATGAATTGAGTAATGTCTCAAAACACCAAGTGCCTTCGCTTTCTCTCCAATAGCATCTAAGTCGTCTCGCTGACCAACATCCACAGTGACCGTGATGACTTCGGCATCATACTTCTCCTGAAGGTACTTGATAATGACAGACGTGTCAAGGCCGCCGGAGTAGGCTAACACAATCTTGTTAACCAAGTCGGGTCCCCAAAGTCACAGGTTTTCGATAACTTGTCGAAGGAAGGCTTTAAATGCGTTTTGGTCGAACTTATTCTTTATGGGTCTATCGGTGACCGTTTTTGGTCAAAAGTATCTCCAAAGCCGTTCAAGAGCTGATAGACGGAAACTTGTCTCTCCAAGAAGCACTTCAATATCGCTATGGAAACTACAGCGCTATAGCCAGAATGCTAAAGCCGAAAGTTGAGGATACGTTTGGGAAAAAAGTAAAGCTTGAAAGTATAATAACCTCAGTCAAAAGAGCCAGCGTCTCCTACAGGGTTCAGGAGGAGGATCTCCTAAAAGTCGTCGCCGGAAGTACGATAAACCTTCGAACCGATGTTGCAAAGATATCAGTCGAGAAGACACGTAGGACACTGGAGACCATCAGAAGGTTTCTGGCAAACTTCACAACTGAGTTTCTTCAGGTTCTTGAGGGCACCTCAGCTGTGACTTTGATCGCTGACCAGAAACTGTTCAATAAGATAGTTCCGATGTTCTCGAAAGACGATATACTGGATGAAAGAACAGGCTTAGCTGCGATAATTGTTCATAGCCCTAAAGAGATTATCAAGACCCCTGGGTGTGCAATAGCCTTCTACAGCCCAGTCTCTAGAAGACATCTGAACATAGAGGAGACCATGAGTTGCTTCACAGATACGATAATAGTGCTAAAGATGGAGGATGTTAGCAAAGCCTTCGCTGCACTGACCGATCTTATCACAGAAGCACGGAGCCGAGAGGCAACTGCAAAAAGATAGATTGGAAATGCGCCTAGAAGAAGCTTCGATTTAAGACCGCTGAATAGCTTTTCGGAAAACCCTCTGGACGATATGCGAGTAATCCAATTCAAAATCTTCTAAACTTCTCTATTGCACATGAATAATGCATGAAGTTTTCTAGTGACATCTCTGAAGGCACTCCTGCTCCGCAATTCAGTATCAGTCCGTAAGGCCCAGCCTCTTTTACAATTTGTCCAATGTGTTGATAGATCTCTTGGGGCGGCATAGTCCCGATCTTCCTAGTTATCCCTCCCATTAATGTTACCTTGTCTCCGTATCGTGTTTTGAGTTCTAACAATTTCATGTTATCTTCAGGTTCAAGTGGATCTATCGAGTCGAACCCATTGTCAACGAACTCTTCGACAAGAGACATGACATTTCCATCGGAGTGTAGAGAAACTTTTACTCCTTTCTTATGTAACCTTTGGACGAGCTGCTTATGCCATGGCTTGTATATCGCTTTGTACTTGTCAACGTTTAGGAATGGACTTCTTCGTTCTCCAAGATCGTCTGTAACCCATATCCCATCAACAGGCGCTTCATCAACTACCATCTCAGCCAAATCCATTATAGGTTTGAACGAAACTTCAATCATTCTTGTTATGAAGCTGGGGTCCGTGGCGAGATCCTTCATGTAGGGGATCAAGCCTCGTAGAAACATCCACGGCGTTTCAAACGGACCTTTTATCTCAGCTAAAATGAAGTATCCGCGTTCACTGAGTTTCTCGGCATGTCGAGCAAGGGCGCGGATCTTCATCTCGAATTTGTTAAGGTCGAGAGGCTCAATCGATTCTAGATCTTCTTTTCTCTGCACTGGGCTCTGCAAAGTCTTAGCGAAATACGGTTTCTTACGCCAGTATTGTAAGCCTCCGAACGGGTTCCTCGATATAATATAATCTTCTCCTTCATACAGTCTCTCACAAAATATGTCGTAGCACCCGGGAAAACCGACAATCGGCAGATTGATTATGTCAGAGTTGAAGAACCTTGCTTGAAATACCGCTTGAGTTAAACCGTCAGCTTCAAAGAACTTTTGTCCGAAGAACTGCATCTGCGACTCGATCGACGTGAAGTCCCCCCAGTAAGGGATCATATCTACCGGCTTACGTTCAAGCGCCTGCAAAACTCTTTCTCTTGAATTCAAACCGGGACGCTTCCTGCAATGATCTCGTCGATTCTACGTATCTCCAATTTCTTAAATAGAAAGATAATTTGTTGTTTCCTATTCTCTCAAATAGTATTATACGCTAGAATGTGTAGCTGAAAACGTATTCTCCTATGTCTCTTATGCCTGCCTCTATTCTGTCTTCCGGTTCGCTTACAAACGTTAACCGTATGTGTCGCTGTCCGTTGGTACCGAAGAACGATCCTGGAATTACAGCCACATTCTTTCTATAGAGCAGCCTGTTCGCGAATTCCTCGTCAACCCTCTCCATTTTCGCTAGGTACGCACTCATGTTTACAAAGAAGTAGAATGCGCCTTGGGGTTTTACTGTCTTTGCTTCTGGCAGGTGCTTCTTTATGCATTCATCCATCAAGTCTCTTCTTTTTCTGTAGGTCGGAATCACGACTTCGCTTAAGTATCGTTCCTTCACATCGTCGCTGAGGAATTTGACCATGGCGTACTGTGCAATCGTATTCGGCGCGAGGCTCGTGTACTGCTTTATTCGCTCCATGGCGTCTATTACCTCGGTCGGGCCTAAGGCGTATCCGAGCCTCAACCCAGGAATCGAAGCTTCCTTCGAGAAACTGCATAACAGAATAGTTCTTTCGTAAGCTCCAAGAAGGCTGCTAATCCAGACGTGTTCTCCTTCATATATAATATGCTTGTATGTGTCGTCGCTAATTACCCAGAAGTTGTGGTCTGTCGCCAGATCGATCAGTCCTTTCGCAAATTCTTTGTCGATTACCCTCCCGGTAGGATTATCCGGCGACAGAAGAACAAATGCTTTGGTTCTATTCGATATAATTTTTTTAAGGTCTTCAACACTCGGTTGATAGTCTTTCTCAACTGTCACTGGAAGAGTTTTAATTCTTCCTCCAGCCAGCTTCACAGATTCACTATAGCCCAAGTAGGTTGGATCTGTAATAATCACTTCATCATTCTTGTTCAGAATCGCCATAAGCGCCGAGAAGATTGCCTCCGTTCCACCATCTGTAACAATGATTTGCTTTTCAGGGGGATATTCTACCCCTCCATACTTTTCTACGTCTTGAGCGATGAGATTCCTGAGCTCCATTCTCCCTCTGGAGCCAGTATATCCGCAAACTCTGAGCGAATCGTTCTTCACTAGGTCGCACATATGGTCGACAACTTCTTTCGCAGGAGGAACGCTCGGCGCGCCTCCTCCAAAGGAGATTATGTCTCCCCTTTTTCTAGCCTCATCGAGCAACATTGCGACTTGGCGAATTGGTGAAAGCCTAATCATGCCTGCTCTGTAGGATAGGTTTGGCATCGCAAGTTCACCCTGACTGAAAACCAAGTTGAATCTAGACACATGCCTTATAAAGAATCTGTATAGTAACAGCCTTCGGCTTCAAGATGACAATAACATCACTATATAGGACCAAATATGGCACTCAAACGCAAACCACCAACCGGTCAGCGAGAAGAGCCGCTTGTGGCGAGCCTAAAGTTTAGAATGAGGCTTCGGAACAGAATGCTAGCTTCCGGTGCAAATTCTTTAAAAAGGCTTTGCTCGTCGGTTTATCTCTAGAGATTGTTCTAGGAGGCATGAAAAATTGCTTAAAAATATAATTAATTCCGGAAGTTGTGGCTCAAGAAGTTCAGAAACTGTCTGGAACGAGGACGCTCTACTACGACGATTCTTACCAAAGAAAATTCAAGAGCAATGTTCTGAGAGCCATCGAGTTTGAAACGAAGACCTTTCTGGTTCTTGAGGAAACTTGCTTTTTCCCGGAAGGAGGTGGGCAACTAGGAGATAAAGGTTCAATCTTCCTGAAACCACAGAAGTTCGAGGTCTTAGATACACAATCGGTTGGGGAAGTTACGGTCCATGTACTCAACGGCCTGAAAGGCGTGTTGACTGAAGGTCAAAAGGTTGAAGGAGAAGTTGATTGGATTCGTCGTTACGCCTATATGAAGCAGCACACAGGCTCGCATATTGTTTTCTCTTCGATAAGACGGGTGCTCTGTCTTGAAAGGCTACAGTATATGGGCGTTCAGCTTGGTTCTGATAAATCTCACATAGACATTAACTACGGTGAAGCCATTGAACAGGAACAACTACATGACATTGAGAAGCTGGCCAACCAAATTTGCATGAAGAATGCCCCCGTAAGAATTTCATGGGGTACTAGAGAAGAAGCCGAGAGGCTGTATGGAGATCGCCTCGAAATAACAGATGTAACGCCCTACGGAAATGTCCGCGTCGTAGAAATTGAAGACTGCGACGTTGCTCTCTGTTGTGGAACTCACGTCAAATCAACTGCAGAGTGTACGCCGATCAAAGTCCTCAGAAGGTTTAGGCTACAGAAGGGAGTTGAAAGGATTGAGTTCACATCTGGGCAAGAGGCCTACATAATCTATGACAAATCGATGAGTATGCTGGAGCAAACGGCTAGACTCCTACATGTACCGACAAGCGAGATCTATCGAAAGATCTCCGCTCTTACGCAAGAGAGAAAAAGCCTTCAGGACCAGATTAGAGATTTGATGATGGCTTCAGCTGAAAATGAAGCCTTAGAAATGCTGAAGAAGGCAGAGGTTGTGGGCGATTTCAAGATCGCCGTGAAATGGCTACCGAACTTTCCAATAGACGGGTTGAAGAGGATCGCTTCCATCATAACTAGTCGCGATTCATATGCCATCGTGATGCTAGCAGGAGGCTACGAACAAGGCTATCTCGTTGGCGTAGCCGGCCAAGCGGCTCTCGATAAAGGAATTCAAACTGTTAAAGAAGCATTAAAGTAGAAGCCGACCTAATCATTAAGATCCTAGCTCACATATTCCCCCCTCCTCCAGGGGATCTAAAAACGTGGAGTTTGTGTTCCTGCGATGCGCTGTCAAGCTCAATGCAGACTGTTTCTATTGATCCTCAGAACTTCCTCTCAACTCTGTTCTTTTTCTGCTTTGTTTATCGCTGTCTTTACCAGCGAGATTGATTGTTTTGAAAGTTGATTCAGCCGCTTCGTTGTTACACCTTCGCAGTAGATTCTTATCTTCGGCTCTGTTCCTGAAGGCCTAATTAAGACCCAGCTTTCGTCTGAGTAGTTTACTCTAATGCCGTCGTATGTCCATATGCTTTCTACCGCTTTCTCCACTGAGAGTTTTTGTTTGATCAACGCCATAGTTGGCTGTTTCAAGTTGTCTGGACATGGGTGGTAGATTCTCTCTTGCGGATAATTCGGGATCTCCTCGAAGAGTTCTGATATTGAACCTTTGCTCTCGTCCAAGAGTTTTATCAGTTCGGTTGCTGCGTAGATTGCGTCTCCCCAATAGCCCCAATGCGTATCTATTATCTTCCAAGGCTCACAGCAAAGGATGATGTTTGCATCCTGTTTCTCTTTGAGAATCACATGCGTCTTTCCGAGTCTAGTCCGCTCAAGAGTTCCGCCAGTCTTCTCTACAACTTGATCTATTCTGAACGATGTGTCTATGGATGTGACTATGTGTCCACCGCCGTACCTCTCAAGAAGTAACTTTGCGAAGAGCGCTAGGACACTGTCATTTGTTATGTATCTCCCTTTCTCGTCTATGACTGCGAGTCTATCCGCGTCTGCATCATGAGCTATCCCAATGTCAGCTCCGATCTCTCTAACAAGTCTGCAGGTGTTTCCCAAATTCTCAGGTGAGGGTTCTGGAAGCCTTCCAGCAAAGGTCCCGTCGATAGATGAGTTAATGGTGATAACCGTACATCCCAGTTTCGACAGGACCATAGGTGTAGCGTTTGAAGCTGTTCCATTGGCACAATCAACTAGAACTATGATCCCCCTTTCAATATTTGCAACTTGACGAAGAATTGCTTCAATATATTCTTCATTAGTGTTTGCAACGTGCGCTCTGTTACCGACCTTCTTCCAGTCAACAGGCTTGTACTTCTCGTTTAAGATCAAGTCCTCTAGGATTTCTTCCTCTCGAGGGGTGTACTCCATACCTCTTCTGTCATAACACTTCAATCCGTTGTCTTGAGGTGGACTATGTGAAGCTGTCACGATTACTCCTGCTTTCGATTTACGCTCTCGGGTTGTGTACGCGAAAGCTGGAAGCGGAATCAAACCCAGATCGAAGATAGTACATCCTCCTGACATCAACCCTGATGACAAGGCGTTCTTGAGTGCCTCTGATGATGTTCTAGCATCCGATGCGACCGTAACTTCGCCTTCACTCTCCAAGAATGTCGCGAGTGCTAAACCGAAACTAACGAGTAGTTGAGGTGTAATCTTGTGTAGGCTTCCGCGAATACCAGATGTTCCGAAGAGCTGGAGCAACTCTTCACCTTCTGAAAACCAAGCTCGGATACCAACACTGCTTCCGTTTCTTTACACGTTCTTCATCCCATCGTGAAAGAATTCTCAGGGCTTCGACAGCGACTTTGCAAACTTCCTCTTCGCCCTTGGTCTCGAATCTATTCGTGATACGGTTCGCGTATACCGCGCAGACAGCACCAGCTCTCAACCCGTATATTCCTGCAAGCGTAAAGATCGTCGCAGCTTCCATCTCGAAATTCAAGATGTTTACCCTGCTCAGGGTTTCCACAATTTTTTCTGCGCCCAAAGGAAGGTATCCATTAAACCCAGGTCTTCCTTGGCCCACGTAAAAGCTGTCTGAAGACGCGGTACATCCGACATGATAACGATAGCCGAGTTTCTCAGCAGCCTCTATAAGACTGAGAACTATCTCGTAGTTAGCTGCTGCTGGATACTCGGGTTGCACGTACTGTTTGCTTGTTCCATCAAGCCTCATAGCAGCAGTTGAGATGACAAAGTCTCCGCATCGAATTTCTTTCTGAAGAGCGCCGCACGTTCCAACACGAACAAATGTGTCCGCGCCTATTGCTGCCAGTTCTTCAAATGCGATTGCCGTTGCTGGGCCGCCGATGCCAGTAGAGCACGCCGAAACGATAATTCCATCCAGCCGTCCGGTCCACACCTTATACTCCCGATGTGAAGAAATTTGTTGAGGTGCGTCCAAGAACTCAGCAATCTTTGGAACTCTATCGGGATCGCCTAGCAGAAAGATGTATCGGCCGACATCGCCTCTCTTACATCCGATATGGTACTGCCGGCCTGCTTTCGTTCGTGGATGGGCTGCTGAAATGAATTTGGTTTTCAAACAAGTCACCGTAATTAGGATTCGATCTAGTATTGTTCTATTAAGGCGATGTACGTTAAGGTTGCCCTGAAGAGTGAAATGAATCGAGGATAGAAATGTTGGAAAGTGCTTAGTCCATTATGATTTTCGACGCGGCTTCAATTATGCGTTTGATCTGTGAGCCAGTTGGGCATATGATAGGTAAAGTCACGCCGGACGATCGGTACTCTCCAATTCTCTCGCAGATTCTCTCGGGAGTACCGGATGCTGTGTAAATCTCTAGCATTTCGTCTGTCACTAGATGTGCTGCTTCACGAGACCGCCCCTTGTCTACTGCCTGCCGTATCGATACCACATCACGAAGATCGAGTCCATCTAGATTTAGAGATTCCTCGCTTGAATTTGCTAAGACGTGAGCTAGGTATGCTTTGGTGGCGAGACTGTCTATTCTACCACGATAGGAAATGCAGGACGGGATATAACAAGCTATGTCAACCTTCAAGTCTCTTCCGCTCTTCGCGGCTCCAATCTTAACGTTCTCAACCGCAAGAGCTGCTTGTCTTGGAGACAACCCCGATGTCAGTAGGATGCCGTCGCCTATTTCTCCGGCAAGTTGCAACATCTTGGGACCGATTGCTCCAATGTATATAGGAATGAATCTTCTGATCGGTGTGAATTTGTTGAGAGTATATGGATTCACTCCTAGCGTGACGTGAATATCAAAGCTAACCCCTCGGTGGTCAACCTGTTCGCCAGCAATCAATCTTCTTATAATACTCACGCATTCTCGCACAGCCGACAGAGGTTTTTGGAATTGAATTCCCATGTTCTCAATAAGAGGTTTAACTCCAGCTCCTATCCCAAGAATTGCTCTTCTATTCGATATCTCATCGAGTGTTGCCATAGTCTCTGCTATGACCACTGGCGACCGAGTGTAAGCACTGATTATTCCTGCTCCAAGTTCAATCTCCTTGGTGATATGTGAGAGAAACGCAAGTATTGAGATGGCGTCTCTAAGATAGTAGTCCTCAGCCATCCAGAAAGACTCGTACTCAAGATTCTCAGCTAATTGAACATATCGAGCGATCTCCGTTGCTCTAAGATCGCCGGTGAATCCGATGCCTAAGCGCCTCAAGATACCCCGCCTTTAAATGGATTCGTGAAATAAACATCCTTCTGGACATGACTTAGCATTTTAAAGCTTACAGAGCTATGGAGATCAGCCTGCATGGTGGCAGGCTACAAAGTGGTCAGCGCCTACCTCCACAAGTCTTGGAACCATCTGTGAGCATATCTTATCTGCTCTTAGGCATCTTGGGTTAAATTTGCAGCCGGGAGGAGGGTTCACTAGGTTGGGCACTTCCCCTCTCAGAGTTATTCTAGTCCTTCTATAATTTGGGTCAGGAATCGGAACAGCTGAGAATAGAGCTTCCGTATATGGATGAGATGGTGCCTTGAAGATATCCTCTGCACGCCCCTTCTCCACGATGTTCCCCGAGTACATGATTGCGACCTTATCGCTCATATGGGCGACCACTCTGAGATTGTGAGAGATGAACATGTAGGAAAGCTTGAAGTCACTTTGTATTTTCTGAAGAAGATTCAATATCTGTGCTTGAACAGAAACATCGAGGAAAGATGTCGGTTCGTCCAGTATAAGGAAACTTGGATTGAGTGTCAGTGCCCTTGCTACGGCTATCCTCTGCTTCTGGCCTCCACTGAACTCATGAGGAAAGCTGTCCAGATGCCATTGTTCAAGTCCAACCGTCCTTAAGAGTGTTGGAACTCTTTCCTTAAGCGCTTCCTTCTCCTCGCCACCCTGAGCGATTATCGGTTCATACAATAGATCTTTGACCTTCATTCGAGGGTCGAGAGAAGAGAAGGGATCCTGAAATACCATCTGCATGTTCCTTCTTGCTTTCTTCATTTCGTCTGGCTTCCGCAGATTTCTCCCTTCAAAATAGATTTCCCCTTCTGTAGGTTCGACAAGATGCATGATGGTTCTTGCCAGAGTTGTCTTGCCGCAACCTGACTCTCCTACCACGCCTAGCGTTTCTCCCCTGTTAATTGTCAGATCTACGCCATCAACAGCACGTAAGTATGAGAGAGTCCTCGAGAAGAAGCCGCCCTTAACCGGGAAATACTTCTTCAAGTTTTTGACCTCAAGAATCGCATCTGCCATTTTAACCACTATCCTTCGCTATTGCATATGACAGGCGATGTAATGTCCTCGCTCCACCTCAAGAAGGCGTGGTTTACCTTTCGTACATGCCTCCTTTACCGACTCGCATCGCGGATGAAATCGGCATCCTTGAGGCGGGTTTATCAAATCCGGTACAGACCCTCTGATTACGTGGAGTAAACTTTTCTTCTCCTCTAGAAGCCCTGACCTGCTGGGAAGAGAAGCGAGTAGGCCTTTGGTATACGGGTGCCTAGGATTCTCAAAAAGTCTCTTCACATCACTCTTCTCTACTACGTGTCCAGCGTACATCACAGCTACTTTGTCGCAGATTTCAGCGACAATCCCCAAGTCATGCGTTATCAGCATGACGGAAGCTCCGATGCTGTTGACCAATTCCTTGATTAGCTGTAGGATCTCGAAGCCTATTGTAACGTCGAGAGAGGTGGTAGGTTCGTCAGCTATAAGTAGTCTCGGGTTGCAAGAAAGAGCGATCGCAATCATCGCTCTTTGCATCATACCGCCGCTTAGCTCATGCGGATACTGTCTGAAAACTCTCTTAGGGTCTGCAATCCGAACTTTATTCAGCATCTCAAGTGTCTTCCTTTTCGCTGTATCCTTGTCCGCGTTTTGATGAAGCACAATAGCTTCAGCTATCTGATCCCCAATCGTCAACACTGGGTTAAGCGATGTCGTCGGCTCTTGGAAAATCATTGAGATCTTACTTCCCCTGATGCGCCTTATTTCCTCGTCTGTCTTCTGTAGAAGATCTTCGCCTTCGAAGAGTATTCTTCCATCAACTATCTTGCCTGGAGGCCAGCTGACGAGCCTTATGGTTGATAAAGCGACTGTAGATTTGCCGCAGCCGCTTTCTCCAACTAGTCCGAATATCTCTCCTTTGCCTATCTCTAGGTCGACGCCGTCAACTGCCTTGATCAAGCCTTTGTAGGTGTAAAAGTACGTTTTCAGTCCTTCGATTTTCAGCAAAGGTTCAGATGGCTGTCTACTTTCCGTAGGTGAAGCGCCCTCCTATCTTCTAAGTCTAGGGTCCATTATGTCTCTTAATGCGTCTCCGAGGAAGTTGAAGCCCAAAACTACAATCATTATTGCAAGTCCAGGAAAGGTTGCGTACCACCACCATTGAGGCATGAATGTTCGCCCTATGCTTATCATTAAGCCCCATTCAGGTGCTGGAGGTTGAGCGCCTAACCCTACGAATCCTAGACCTGCAGCCGTTAGGATGACGTATCCAACGTCCATTGAGATTTGGACAATAATAGAACTGAACGTGTGTGGCAGGATGTGTTGGAAGATTATGCGTTTCTGGCTTACACCCATAGCTTTCGCGGCTTCAACGAACGTCCGTTCACGGATCGAGAGCGCTTGGCCTCGCACAAGTCTAGTGTACCACGGCCACCACGTGAGCGAGATTGCGATCATAGTATTTGTAAGAGAAGGCCCGAGCGCGGCGGCTATAGCCATTGCAAGTAGAATTGAAGGAAAAGCCAGAAACATATCTGTGAGCCGCATGATTGTCTCGTCAATCCAGCTGCCCGTGTAACCCGCGATTGCGCCCAAGGGTATACCGACTGCAAGCGATACTGCGATGACTACGACTGCTATCTCAAGCGATATTCGACTCCCAAGGATGACTCTACTGAATATGTCCCGGCCCATGTCGTCTGTGCCAAAGGGATGTTCCCAACTCATAGGTCTAAGGCTTCTTTCCAAATGGACATCCGTCACGTCGCTAGGATACGGGGCGATTAACGGCGCGAATACTGCTACAAGGATTAGGCTGAATACTATGATTATGCCAGCTAAAGATAGAGGATTCTTCTTCAAGAGATCGAAGAGGACAGAGCATTCTTCTCCTCGTAGCCCCAGCCTTCTTATCCGTCTCTTGATCTTGGCTCCGAGCGTTTCCAAAATTTCACCCATATCTAATTCGCGGATCTAGGAAGGCGTACAGTATGTCGACTACAAGATTGACCACGCTGTATACCAGCGCCAACAGTAACGTGACCCCCATTATTGCTGGATAGTCTATGAGCAAAGTCGATCCTACAGCATAGAGGCCTATGCCCGGCCAATCGAAAATTGACTCGACTAAAACGGAGCCTCCCAATAGAAAACCGTAAGTTAATCCCACGACAGTTGTTGTTGGAATCATAGCGTTTTTCAAAGCATGTTTGTAAATAACCGTTCTCTCAGCGAGACCTTTAGACCTAGCTGTCTTGATGTAGTCCTGCCTCAAAACCTCTAGCATTGATGAGCGTGTGATTCTGGTAATTATAACTAGCGAGCTATATGAGAGCGCGAACGCTGGCATTATCATATGTTGAAGTGTGCTGATGAAAACTAGGAAGTTCCCAGTCAGCAAACTGTCGACTGTATACATGCCAGTGATCGTTCTTAATGGGCTTTGGAGGTTTACAAAAGGGTCGACTCTCCCCGTGGTCGGCAAGATGTGGAGCGTACTACTAAGTAACAGTTGAAGCAGTAAACCCAGCCAGAAGACAGGCATAGAGACGCCCCATAGCGAGAATACTCTGACGGCATGATCCGTCTTTGTGTCTCTTTTTGTTGCAGAGATTATGCCTAGAGGAAGGCCTATGGCTACTGCAAGAATCATCGCAAGATTGGTCAACTCGAAAGTAGCTGGAAAATAGTCTCTAATATCTTCGACGACGGAACGTCGACTGTGCATTGAGACGCCCAAGTCGCCATGAAGGAGATCATCTAGATAGATGAAGTATTGGGTGTGTAAAGGTTGGTCTAAACCAAGTTCATGTCTAGCCTGCTCTATCTGCTGTTCCGTTGCTCTAGTGCCTACCCAGAGTCTGGCTGGGTCGCTTGGGACTATACGTGTTATCGAGAAGGTTATGAGTGATACGCCGAGCAAGACGATGAGCATCGCTATAATTCGTCTTGCAACATAGTATCTGAACTTCATCATGTCCACTGCAATAGGATGTTAGCTATGACATATTTCTTTCGAAAAAATGAGGAGTGGTTGTTGGTCGTCTTACGCGCTTGTTGCTCTAAACGACTTCTTTGTAGATGTGATAGTAGTCTATATGGTATTGATAGTATGGGTTGAATTGCCATCCGTGTACCCACGTTCTTGATATTCTATGGTAGTTAAGTTGGAATAGGAAGATTGTTGGAGCGTCTTCTACCAGTATTGCCTGTGCTTGCTTATACTTTTCGATAGCTGCTTCTTTGTCGGTTCCCGCGATTGCATTGCCCTCTATTATCAGGTTGTCAAAGTCAGAGTTCTTGTAGAACGCCCAGTTGAAGATTCCTATGGAGTCTGTGTGGAACATTCCGTAGAGATAGTCGAAGGGGTCTGCGTAGCTAGGATCCCAGTTGTGAACGCTGATATGTGGAGCGGTATCTGGGTCTACGCAAAGAGGAAACAGCTCGTCGAATGGAAAGCCCCGCGCGTCTAGGGTGATCCCCAGTTTGGATAGACTGCTGGCGAAAAGTTCTACGCATCTTCTTAGGTGGTCGACGCCAGAGTAATAGTACATAGTTAGGGTGAACCCGCCACTCGGATACCCAGCCTCACTCAGAAGCTGTTTCGCCTTTTCTAAGTCATATGTATATTTGGGCAACGCGTCGTCGTGACCCCAGAAGTCGGATGGAAGTGGTCCTTGCATTTGTTCAACTCCTCCTAAGAAGATCGAGGTTCTCGCATCATCGTATGGGAACGCGTACGAGATAGCCTTCCTGACTCTCACGTCGTCGAGAGGTGGTTTTATGGTGTTCAGCCTAAAGTAAAGCGTATTGAAGCTTGGGTCCATCTCCACCTTTATGTTCGGATCTTTTTTCAGTTCCTCGTACTTGTCGTACGGAATTATGTCATAGTATACTGCGTCCAACTCTCCTTTCTTGAGCGCAATCTCAGCTGTACTTGGATCGCGAATCACCTTGATGATTATCTTGCTTACGTGTTTGCCTTCCCAACCTCCCCAGTATCCATCGAACTTCAGTAGTGTCACCTGCTGTCCATGGACCCAGCTGTCAAGCTGATACGGCCCGGTCCCGCATGTGTGCTCATCCATCCAAGCGCGTCCTAGGTCGCCATTCTCCTCATGCGCGAGAACGTACGTTGGACTCAAAATGTAGAGCGTATATGCGGCGCCTACGACATAGTCGAATGGGGTCGGCCAGTTTAAGGTGAATCTTATCGTGTACGGGTCGATTATCTCTGTCTTGTTAACGCAATAAAGCATGTATGATCCCGCTTGATTTATCGTCAATATTCTATCGTAGTTGAACTCCACCGCGGTGGCGTTAAATGGTGTGCCGTCGTGAAACTTCACGCCTTGTCTAAGATGGAATGTCCAGACCATGCCGTCAGGAGACGCTTCCCAAGATGTTGCCAAGCGGGGCTCTGCCTTCCCATCAGGCGTCACGTGAGTAAGAGCCTCGTACATAGGGGCTAGTTGTCTCATCGAGTCATCCAATACGACCGCTGGATCGAATGATCTGGGATCTGAGGGGACCGCGAAGACTAGCGTATCAAGATCAGTAGCTGGAACAGTCGGAATCGACTGGTAGTACCACCATGCACCAAGCGCGACTATGACGATAATAACGATCGCAACTCCTATCTTTGTTCCGCGTCGCATCTTAAATCTCTCCAGTGTTTGTTATTGCCTTAGAGTTTTCGTAATTGATTAACAGAGAATTTGTGTGATTTTCGAAATTTATATGATTTTCGATCAGGTTTAGTCGGAACAGCCCGCTGATAACGGGCCTCTAGCCAAAACCATGGGTTTCTTGCCCTGTGTACGCAAAAGTTTCAAATCATGAATCTGTGTTAGCCTCTAAGCAAGCGGATGAGGAAGGTGTTTTGACCAAGGTCGTCTTTCCCAAAGAACTGAATTCTGAGAATTGGAAGCTTCTTCCAACGACCACAACGATAATAACGACGATAGACGAGAAGGGTACGCCTAACGCTGCGCCCTATGGATGGGTCATTGGCGTTTCCGTCAATCCTTGGTTAATCGCGTTTGCCTCTGACCTTGAGCATAAGACTTGGAAGAATGCTCTGGCTACGCGGGAGTTCGTGGTGAATCTGCCGGGTGAAGAATTGTTGAAGCCGTTGCTTGCGACCTCAAAAGGCTACCCGAAGGGAACCGATAAGCTGAAGATATCTGGTTTGACGCCGATCTCCTCGGAACGAGTCAAGCCTCCTCGCATCAAAGAGTGTAAGTTACACATGGAGTGCGCTGTAGAGTTTACAAAGGAGTTGGGCGACGGCGGGCTTGTCGTCGGCAGGGTATTGACAGCCTCGCTGGACGAAGATGCGGTTGATGGGGAAACGAAAAGAGGGTTCACTCTCAATCCTGAAAGTGTGAAGCTGTTGACCTACTGGGGGTCCAACGCTAAAGGCGAACATGTGTTTACCGTAGCGGCGAAGACGCTCAGAACGCGAGCGTAGATCGTGTTCACCGCCTTCAAAACATGTCCAGTAGCGCGTTGTGATACTGAAAAGCAAGCGGTTTGCCAAACGAAGATGGAGCGTGGCGCCGGGAGAGGGATTCGAACCCTCGAGGGCGCAAGCGCCCAACGGCTATCCTGTCAGGCCCATCCGTATAAAGATCTCGAGGCCGTCGCTTTAACCACTCAGCCATCCCGGCGACTCGAATCAAATACGTGGGAACCACGGATTAAACATATTTCCTACAAGAAGGAGTAGCGATAAGACAAAAAGAAATATGCGTGGTTATTTTGGATCTAGGATCCCGCCTCGGATATATCGTGCTCCGCTTCAAAGCAGAGCAAAACAATTCCCGGCGAAACAGATGAATCCCTCAAGATAACCATATCAAGGAAGACGATTAAAAGCCACAGAGTACACTAGAAGGTCATAAAGGGACCCATAAAAATTGTCAGAGCGTCTCAAGACCGCGGTCAAAACAATCCTCTTGGCAGGATATCAGCTGGATAGAGAAGCCTTTGAGATCCTGAAGCTCCTACAAGACCGAGAGGAGCTAGAGGAAGTAACGAAAGAGATAGTCAAAGAAGCAAATCAGCTGACACCGAGGGCGATCATGGTAACGAAAGATATTGTTGAGAGTGTTACGGCGAGGCTGAGAAAGGAAAAGGAGTTAGTGACGCCACCAACCACGGAATCGTTAAGAGCGCGAGTTCCTTATGCGAAGGAAGTGGAAAGTAGAATTCAAATCCTACGGGACCCGACGAAGGTGATAGGGTCAGGCGGTACCATAGAAGACTTTACCAAACACTTCCGAGACAGATTCAATAAGATCAGTAGAATTCTGCGAGAAAGGTTGGATGTAAGAGACGCGAGGACTATCGGCGAAGCGTTGGAAGCCCCCCTAAACGAAAAAGTGAAGTTCATCGCGATGGTTATGGAGAAGAGGGAGAAGAGAAGAAGAATTTTTCTCCAAGTTGACGACCTAGAGAACGTAGCTACCGTATTGATTCCAGCAGAAGCTGACCGCCTTTTAGTCGAGGCGGCACAGAGAACACCGCTGGACCAAGTTGTGTGCATCGAAGCAACCAGAGCAGGAGAAGACTTGTTCGTAGGCCAAAACATAATCCTGCCTGACATACCCGAGAAGAGAGCTAACCGCGCTGATGAGCCGGTCTATGCAGCCCTTCTCTCCGACATACATGTAGGAAGCAGAACTTTCTTGGAGGATGCTTTCAATCGTTTCGTCCTTTGGCTCAACGGAAAGATAGGGGGGCAGAAGCAAACAGAGATCGCGGAGAGCACGAAATATGCGATAATTGTTGGAGACTTGGTTGACGGAATCGGCGTGTATCCAAGGCAAGAGGATGAACTGAGCATAAAGGATGCCCGTGAGCAGTACAAACTAGTCGCGCAATACATAGAACAGATACCAGACTACATAGATGTCGTCTTGATTCCTGGTAACCATGACGCGGTTAGACAAGCGCTTCCGCAACCTGCGATACCGAGAGAGTTCGCTGACCCAATCTACACGTCTAGAGACGTCATATCGCTAGGAAATCCAGCGGAAATAAAATTGCACAATGTACACTTTCTACTCTATCATGGAAGAAGTTTAGATGATGTTGTAGCAACTTTCCCTAATCTCAGCTTTCAAACCCCAGAGAAGGCGATGGAGCTCCTACTCAAATGCAGGCATCTAGCGCCCGAGTACGGCAAAAGGACTACGATCGCGCCAGAAGCAGAGGACGATCTTGTCGTGGAAACCCCGCCGGACGTATTTCAATCAGGTCATATACACGTCACCAAGTATGAAACCTACCGCGGAACCCTCGTTGTGAACTGCGGGGCTTGGCAGGCGCAAACTGACTACCAGAGGAAGATGGGTCTCGACCCTACTCCTGGAATGCTGCCGCTCCTAAACCTCCAAACGCTGGAGGTACATATGATGGACTTCACATCCCCGCAATAGTTAAGCGCCATCACCCTGCCGCGTCAAGCCGCGCGCGAGGAGTCGCGCTACTCTGATGGGTTCCGGAAGTCGTGAGGAAACGGCTAAAGCCCGTATCATCAACCTCGCCGATTTGGCGCTTAACCCAACCGCCTCAAAGTATAGAGGAGGCTCCGCAACTTTTGGAGCTACGCGATAGATTCTACCAAGTTTCTTGACGATCTTCCATCTTGTCTCCCAATCCGTGAAATGTTTCTGTAAGGCTTTCTTCACCGCTACGTTGTCTGGCTTGTCTCCCGAAACAATTACAACCGGTTTCCGAAACGTCTTGTGGATGGTCTCCGCGTCTATAAGGTTGAAGCCGGCGAAGGATACTCCGCTTAGGAGTACGGCGTCAAACTCCCAAGAGGTGAGAAGCTTTGCGAGAATAACGGTGGCATCTAGCCCGTCAACCGTTATCTCTCCAACGCGAATGTCGTCAATCCAGTAATCACTTAACAGGACGGCTGCGAGAACGGCTTTGCCTTTTCTGCCAATCGAGGACCAGTGTGATTGAAATCCTCCGTCGTCTACTCCGACTGTTCTAAGGGCTACTCTTACGTTGCTTGAGGCATCTTGGAACATGTTTTAGTAGGCGCCCGACTAGACTATCCTCTGAGAATACTTCTATAATGGCTTTGCTTGAAGCCGCTAGGCGGATCCTCTTCGTTCTTCCGTATCTACCGAAACTAACGATCCGGGCGTTAAGGATGCCCATGACGTCTAACTCGCTCACAAGCGTGCTGACCCGCCTTTGAGTTAGCGGCTCGATCCCGGCCTGACTACACAGCTCATTGTAGACCTCGTAGATATCCCCTGTCACCGCGCCATCAGGTAGCTTGATGCTGATGCAGTGAACCGCTGTCAACAAAAGCTTTGAGTGAACTGGAAGAGATTTCAGAACTTCAGAAACACGATCTCGTTCAATTTTCTGTTGGGCTAGCCTGACGTGTTGTTCCGTAACTGCAAAAGAACCTTCTCTCTCCGCTATCTCTCCCGCCACTCTAAGAAGATCGAGGGCTCTGCGCGCATCGCCATGCTCACCAGCTGCTAATGCTGCACACAACCGCAGTGTCGCATCGTGCATCGTACCCGGCCGAAACGCCGTCCCCGCTCTTTCAGAAAGAATGTCGTACAGCTCGTCCGCTAAGTACGGTTTGAACACTACTTCTTCTTCGCTCAAGGAACTTAAAACGCGAGGGTCGAGAAACTCTTTGAAATGAAGATCATTAGACACACCAATGAGAGAAACCCAGCTTCGCCTCAGCGTTTCGTTAATCCGCGTCAGTTCGTACAAAAGAACATCGTCTTCCTGCCGCCGGACTAATGCATCTATTTCGTCTAGAACAACTAGGAGCGGGGATCCAGTATGGCTCAACGCTTCGCGAAAGCGATCAAGAAGTTCCCCGACTGCAAGCCCCGTGAAGGGTACTTCAGCCCCAACCGCTCGGCATAACTCAGCTAGGACCCTATAGTTAGTCCCTGCCAACCTACAGTTCACGTAGGCGCTTCCTAGAGGAACCCCCACTTCCTGCGCTTTGCGCTCAAGGCGAGAGAGAACGAACTTTGCTACCGCTGTCTTTCCTGTTCCCGTCTTGCCATAGAGGAATATGTTTGATATTTTCGATGAGTTCAACGCTGGTCCTAGTATTCCACCGAGTCTGTGAATATGTTCGTCTCGGTGCGGGAGTGTTCCAGGAACATAGTCGTGTCTGAGAACATTTCTGTCTAGGAATATCGTCGAGCCAGAGAGAAACTTATCGAAGATTCCTTCTAGGGTTTTGCCAGACACAGAAGGCCCTCCAAAGGTAACCGTCGTGTTTCGAGTGGAAGTATATTAACCAATATTGTACAGGAAAGGAGATGAGGAACAAGAGGAAACTATACCCCGCACCCCTACTTTTCGAGTGGAGCCTCCTGGTGGTTTTGGAGTATGGTGTTAGAATATTGTATAGTCTCCAAACGGTTAGTCGCAAGCTTAAGGTAAAAAAGACGGCGTTTACGATCCTGTACTAAATACTCGCTCTTGGCCTGAAGACACAAGTTTTGGCCCTAGCAGGTCTCCAATTGAAACGAAGGGCGAGTCTAGATGTTCGCGAAGACACTTCACAAGCGGAAAACTCTTTCTATTTTGGTTCTCTTTCGAGTCAACGAGTCACTTTTCTTTACTCCAGCTGTGAATTACGTCAGAGACCCCTTTATTTCCACTGGAACGTATGTTTTTCCACTGGAGACTCATGCGCACCTTCTGCGTCTTACCTGCATCCTCCGCTAAATTCACCGAAAATTCTTTAAGCATGTGAACATGAAGCTAGTGAAACTGCGCAGCCGCAGACCTGGCTTCCTTATGGTAAAAAGGAAAGTGAGAATTCAATTTACAGACGACCGTGGAATAAAGCATACGGTCACTGTCGAAGGACAAATCACCCGGGAAAAGATCTCTCAGCTGCTGGATTATATGGAACTCATGGCGGGGACCGCGGGCGGAGTTTCCTCTGATAGAACACTCCTCTCTGCCCCCAGTAACAAATTTGACCGCTTGACGGCGCTCGTGCTCGGCCGCTTCTCTGACCGAATATTTTCGTCAAAGGATGTTCAAAGGGAGTATGAAATGGTCTATGCTGATTGTCCTGCGCTCAGTACGGTTTCCACTTACCTTTCAAGGCTTGTCGACAGGGGCCTGATCACACGATCCGGATCGTCAAACGAATGGCGCTATGCCGTTAAGCAGCCCCCTTCTCCTGGGCCTGTCGTTCAACCTTCTGCTTAATGTGTTCTTTCTCCCTCTTCTCTAATACGCCATGTATCTTGTCGTTCACTTTATATCGATAAGGAATCCTTGACGTCTCCCGATCTACGTAGCCCTGTTCGTAGAGTCTTTTCATCAGCCTCGCCGTATGCTCTCTGGACTTTCCGATGGTCATTCTGATACTCGGAGATGGTAGTGGGCCCTCCATGACAAGCAATTGTAGGACCTTTAATTCAGTGGGAGTCAACCTTGAGAGCGCGACATCAATAGGCGTCACAGATTCGCTCGCCACTAACTCCTGCAGAGCGCCTTCCTTTTCTTTCGAAGCAGAAATGGGCAAAAGCTGGGTGACCTTTCGTCCAAGTCTTGCTAATACTCCTATTGATCGTTGTTGGAGATCCATCGATTGCGCCATATGCTCTGTAATCTTCTCCAGTCTTGCTTGCTGTTCCTCTTGCGTCTTCAAGACTCGGCGCACGGTTCCCTCCAGTGCAACTAGCATTTCCCCCTGCTCTTGGAGCCGGCCACTGAAAACTCGAACAACTCCGCCGACAAGGTCCTTCGATTCCATGAACAATCGTCGGTCGCGCCTATAGCGCATAGACAACGCCAGAAGAAGAACGCCAACAGACAGCGCTAGGCCAACGAAAGCAGAAACCGCCCAGTCCACTGAGTTCAAGGCTATCTGTGATGTTATGTGACGTCACATGTATTTTTACCTTTCTCGTGAAGATTGGCATGAAGCCCGCTCCGCTCGGAAGGATGATATTGACGTGATGTGTAGGGTTCTCTCTAAGCGCTGGGACCAGCATAAATTGCTCATCATAGGTGAGCTCTGCGTGACATGGCTTTGATATGTGTGATATGTTCGGAGGTATGGGCAGACCTCCTCATCCGTGGCACAACTCAAAAACCCCTGTGCTCTTGTTCAATATCAGGAGTATGCGAGGTGAATGAAACGAACGCGGTGCGACGTCACAGCGTCACAGTCCGTCCGCGGACGCAGGGCGTTCAGCAAGGTTTTCTATGAGCTCTGCCAGTTTCTTTGATATGTCTTGAACTGCTTTTTTGTACTCTTCGTCACCAACGTGCTCCGCGGCCGTCTTTCTCTCTTCGAGATATGCTTTTATGTTGTCTGCCAACTCGATGAAGGGACCTAGTTGAGGGGTGTCGAAAACTCCAGCATAGCCGAGTAGAAAGAGCGTGTAGATGGATCTGACGACGTTCACTTTCGCTTGATTCAAGGTCCTGTTGAATGCGCCTCTTGATATCTTGAGTGTATCTGTCCTAGTTCTCAGTTTTCTTATTCTTCCGCGAGATTGCGTGGAAAATTGGGTTCCCAACAGATCGATAATGAATGTTTCAAACTGTTTCTTGGTCAAATTACTATTTTCGAGCAGAAGAACGACAAACGGGTCATCGAGTGTCCGTTTGAGCCACGAGCGTTCTTCTTCGACCGTTTTATCCTCGAGCGTAGGGGTCCCCCTCTATCGAATACAATTTTGTATTCTCATTTGACCTAAAAAGATATGGTGCCGATATTCCGATAATCAACGAACAATAGTCATTCCCAGGGGCGGTTAGATCAAGGGGACAAAAGACGTAATTGCCTGTCTGCGCTTAAAGCTCGCTTACCTTCTTCCTCAAGGAGTCAAGCAACTCAGGCCTCAAATCTTTGAGCGTGGCGATGAAGGTTCTCGCTCGAGGCACATCTTCGTAATCAATTGTTACGAAGACTTCGTCTTCTTCATCATACTTCGCTTTAGCTAGAAGCCTCCCTTCAGGGCTCAACAAGTGGCTACCGCCCCAGAATTGCAAGCCATCCTCTATCCCAACCAAGTTAACATAAGCCAAGAAAACGCTGTTCTCGATCGCTCTCGCTTTTGTCAGTGTTTCAAAGTAATCTCTTCTTCCACTCGGTGAAGCGGAGATGCAGACGATGATCTGAGCGCCGTCCACGGTGAGAAAGCGAGCGATTTCAGGAAAAAAAATATCATAGCATATTAACATGCCAATATTGCCAATTTTGGTTTTGAAGGTCTGGATTTCGTAGCCTAGGCGGAAGTAGCGTTTCTCTTCGAATACGCTATGTGTAGGGAGGTACATTTTCCGGTATGTACCAAGTACGCCAGTTGGACCTAGTAGTACGGAAGCATTGTGAATTATGCCCCTCGCTTCACTTTCCTCCGGCATTCCTAAGACGATATGAAGATTGTGATCTCGGGCTACTCTTTCTAGTTTGTCGATGGAGGGCCCATTTATCGGTTCTGCCAACTTGTAGATAAGATCTCGACAAATGTATCCTGTTAAACTCATCTCTGGGAAGATAATGAGGTCACATTCGTTTTTGGCGGCGTGAGTCGCTTGTTCTTCCATCTTCTTGATGTTGTAGTCTTTGTCACATACTTTAGGCTCAAATTGCCCTAGAGCCACAGTAGCAGATTTCATGTTCTTCGTCCCAAGTAATAGAGATGGATTTCACCACGGCATTAATTTTTGTGTAGAAGCTCAATTGACCGTCCAAGCGTTTAAGAGTGCGCTCCTCAATCATCTTTTCCAGAGGCGGCAAAGATTGAATCTCACTCCGGCCATTCTTAACATCGATATACCGGAAACCGAACGGCGACTGCTGAACTTCATCCGTGGATATGTGGAGAAGACGCAAGCAGATGGATTGGTGGTTGGCTTAAGCGGGGGTTTAGATAGTTCCACGGTTGCCGCGCTCTCAGCTAAGGCTATCGGAGGAAACAAGGTTTTAGGCATCTTCCTCCCTGAACGCCAAACGTGGAACGAACAAGATGTGCGACATGCCAAAGCGGTTAGCGAAATGTTCGAGATACAGTTTGGACTGATCGATATCACCGCAGTCGTCGAGGCTCTTCGGAAAACAATTCCTGAATACAAGTACGAGGAACGCGTTCCCGACGGGAATATAAAGGCGCGTTCCCGAATGATTGTTCTTTATTATTATGCTAACAGCCTGCATAGATTAGTAGCGGGGAGTGGCGACAAGAGCGAGATAATGCTGGGATACTTCACCAAGTGGGGTGACTACTGCGCTGATATCGCCCCGTTAGCAGATCTATTTAAGACCCAAGTTCAAGCTCTTGCGAGGCATCTTAACATACCGAAGGAGATAGTGGAGAAGGCTCCAACCCCGGCTCTATGGCCTGGGCAGTCGGCTGAACAAGAACTCGGGTTGAAATACGAGGCTCTTGACTTAATCCTGTACGGGCTTGAACACTTTATGCTGCCAGAGGAGATTTCTAGGCAGCTAGGGCTACCAGTTGAGGATGTAAAACGGGTTGAAGAGAGGTGGCTTCGGAATGAACATAAGCGTAGGCCGCCGTTAGCTATGAAAATTGGGTATAGAACGGTTGCGCATGATTTGCGGCTTCCATATAGTCTTTGAGTGAGTTAAGTTAGACCCACTATGTTTAAAGGCACAGTTTTTGGTATAACTCTCGAGGCTACATGATTGGGTAGAAGACGGAGAAGAGTAGTTAAGGTAGTTAAAAAGAAACTACCTACAGTGTTTGTATGTCCGAGCTGTGGGGAAGAGGCGGTTAAGATCATCAAAGAGCCTGCCCGCTTCATTGTCCATTGTGGTGCTTGCGGCCTGAAGGATGAACTTGAAGCAGCGAGGTCTTCGCAGCCGGTCGATGTATACTGCAAGTTCACTGACAAGTTCTACGCAACAGGGAAGCCAGCCTCAAGTCAGACGACAGAGCACTAGAATCGTTGCAACATAGCGAGCGCATTAAATGCTGGAAGGGTTCTAATTATTCTGGTGCATATTTTGGAGAGCCCCCTTCTTAAGCTTCAAGAAGAATACTTCTTGAAGCTCGAACGCGACTTCGAGGAGATCGCCTCGATAGCTAAACAGGCTCGATTGAAAGGGCTTGATCCTGCTTCTCAGCCAGAATCAATCGTCACCTTGGATTTAGCTGAGCGAGTTGAAAAATCGGTTGGGCCACCTGAAATAGCTACGAGAATTCGTGAGCTCAGCAAACTGATGCCTAGGGAAGAGTTGGCTTTCAAGGTTGCTGAGGAGATAGTTTACGGAAGATTTGGCGTTTCAGGGGAGGCTGCTGCTGAGCAAGCCATTCGAACAGCTTTGGGAATCCTTGATGAAGGCGTCACGGTCGCTCCGATTCAAGGAATATCTAGCGTTAGGATAAAGACGAATCCGGATAAGACCAAGTATCTGGCGGTTTATTTCGCGGGTCCTATCCGTTCAGCAGGAGGGACGGAGATGGCTCTTATTCTTATCGTCGCGGACTTCGTCAGGCGTTTACTCGGGTTGGATAGATACAAGAGTACAGAGATGGAGGCGAGAAGATTCGTAGAGGAGCTGAGGCTCTATGAAAGAGAAGTTGCACGTTTCCAATACAAGCTCTCTGACAGAGAACTTATCAACGCCGTGTTGAATCTGCCTGTTGAAGTCAACGGTGTAGAGACAGACCCTATCGAAGTGGCTTCTTTCAGGAATCTCCCTAGAATTGAAACGAACCGCGTTCGCGGAGGTGCACTACGGGTCGTTAACGATGGACTCGTTGGGAGAACGCAGAAGGTCCTGAAGATAGTGGAGAAGCTCGGGATCGGCGGCTGGGGCTGGCTGAGAGAGATAAGGCCGCCTACGACGGAGAATGAGGAAGTTCGTGAGTTCATGTACATGGAAGATGTGGTTGCAGGCAGACCCATCTTCTCTTTTCCCGCGTCTGCTGGAGGGTTTAGACTTCGCTACGGCCGTTCCAGGAATACTGGATTGGCCGCTTTGGGCGTTCATCCTGCGTCAATGGCTATTTTGGGGGGCTTCATCGCAGCTGGAACACAATTGCGGATAGAGAAGCCTGGGAAAGCGGGGGTGGTGCTTCCGGTTGAGTCCATTGAGCCTCCAATCGTAAGACTGAATGATGGGGCGGTTCTTCGGGTTGAAGATTTGAAGACTGCTGAACGGGTTGCTGGTTCAGTTGAAGCTATACTGTTTCTAGGCGATCTTCTTGTTGATTTTGGAGAGTTTCTTGAGAACAACCGTCCTTTGGTTCCTTCTGGGTTCGTAGAAGAGTGGTGGGGCGAACTCCTTGTCGGCGCCGTCAAGGCCTCTGGATTATCTATATCGCAAATTGCGTTGAAGACCGAGATAGAGGAGCCGCGGCTCGCTTCCCTACTCTCCGATGCTCTTGAGGCTAAACCTACGCCAATTGAGGCGCTTAAACTATCTGATACCCTAGGCATCCCGTTGCATCCGAGATACACGTATTTCTGGGGAAGCGTATCGATCGACGAGTTCAAGAATCTTCGCCGATATTTCGGCTCTGCCGCATTTCAGCATGAAGGCGCTTTCCCGGTTAAGGTGGAGGTGAAGTTTAACCCTGAGTTGAAGGCAACCCTTGAAACGCTCTGTATACCACACGTTCTGACCGGCGAAATCATAAGGATTGACGATGAAGCCGCGATCATCTATAGATGTTTGGGGTTGCATAAGGAAGTTGGCGATGGAGAACTTGACGCTAGCTCTACCGTGGAGCTTGCGAGCAAACTGTCTGGCGTGAAGATTCATGATAAAGCCCCAACTTTCGTTGGAGCGAGAATGGGCCGACCTGAGAAAGCTAAACGCAGAGAAATGCGGCCAGTAGTTCACTGTCTCTTTCCGGTTGGCCTCTCTGGCGGACCAAGAAGGAACATCGTTGAGGCGGCTGCGACTAAGCAAATGATTGCTGTTGAGCTGGTGAGGCGGCGTTGTCCCGCGTGTAAGGAGTTAATGCACCTAGTTTCATGTCCTAAGTGTCATGTAGAGGCTTCAATCGAGCGTGCCTGCCCTAACTGTGGAAGAAGCTTTCCGCAAGACATTTGTCCAGCTTGCAAAATTCCCGTGGTTTCTTATGAGAGGAGAACGATCGACCTCAAGGACATCTTTGATTCTGCGTGTAACCGACTTCGCGTCGAGAAGTCTCTCGAAGTCGTGAAGGGCGTTAGAGGGCTAACGAGTGGTAACAGAGTGCCTGAACCCATCGAAAAGGGAATTCTAAGGGCTAAGTACAATCTTTCTGTTTTCAAGGATGGAACGGTACGTTTCGATGCAACGAACTGTCCTTTGACGCACTTCAAGCCAAGGGAAGTGGGGGTTCCTGTTCGGAAGATCCGCGGCTTAGGCTACGATTATGATATGGATGGCGAGGACCTAGCTAGCGATGATCAGCTTTGCGCCATTAAGGTTGGGGACGTAATAATTCCAGATACGTGCGCAGAATATTTCGTCAGAGTTGCTGGATTCCTTGACGAGCTTCTTGAGCGGTTGTATGGGCTGCCTGCTTACTATAAGGTTCGATCTAAGGACGATCTCGTTGGCCACATGGTCATAGGGCTATCACCACACACATCTGTTGGTGTGGCTGGTAGGATCATAGGGTTTACGAAGGCGAATGCTTGCTTCGCTCACCCCTTCTGGCACGCCGCGAAAAGACGTGACTGCGATGGAGATGAGGACGCATTGATCCTAGCTTTGGACGTGCTCTTGAATTTCTCTAGGGCCTTCCTCCCTGCTAAGATTGGCGGATTAATGGATGCCCCCCTGCTCTTAACCTTGGTTATTAACCCGTCTGAAGTTGCTCGTCAAGCTACTAACATAGAGGTGGTTGACGGATTTCCGACCGTCTTCTTTGAGGAGGCTGCCCGAGGGACGGACCCTAGAGTTGCAACGGATTTCATTGAAACGGTGTATCACAGGCTGGGTAAAGAGGATCAATTTGAGTCTTGGGGCTTCACGCACAGAGTTGGCGACATCAACGTTGGGAATCATGAGAGCACCTATAAGAAATTAGGGTCTATGCTGGAGAAGGTTAGAGAGCAACTTGGTCTAGCAGAGAAGATTAAAGCTGTTAACGCCGGTGAAGTTGCTAGGAAAGTTCTGTCCACTCACTTTATGCGTGATGTTACGGGGAATTTGAAGGCTTTCTCAAGTCAGAAGCTTAGATGTGTAAAGTGTAACGCTAAGTTTAGGCGGGTTCCTCTACGCGGAATATGCCCTAAATGCGGCGGCAAGATCTCGCTAACAGTTTATCGCGGCACAATTGAGAAGTATCTGGAGGTTGCTAAGGAACTCATCTTGAAGTATGGAACTGGTCGAACAGACTTAGAGGCGAGTAAGGTTGCGTATGCAGATTTCAGGGATGAGAATCTTTGGTACTATTGGCAGAGGCTCCTTTTGATTGAGAAGGAGATTGATTCTCTCTTTCAAGAGCGTAGGCGCGAACATGAACAACGTGGATTAAGCGACTATATGTAGTTTAGCGAGGGTACAGGTTTGCCTTTTCATCCAAACGCATATTTGCGGCGCAAGAGGAACGTGAAAGCTGGGCTTATCACTAGGACCAAGATTCTTAATGTCCTTGAAACCGGCAACAAGGGCGCACGGGACCTTTGCAAAGAGTCAGGGCTCTCATACGCATGCGTAATTTATCACTTGAAATCCCTGAGGACTGAGAAGCTCGTTTCCTGTTCTGGTGCTAAAAAGCCCTTCATCTGGGCGCTAACCAATCTGGGGCAACAGAAGCTCCAGTGAGCCTATTTCTTGCTTAAATACTGTAAAGAACTGTCTGCTTCAACTCTAAGATCATCCGAGTCTTTTTCTCTTTTGCAGCTCATCTATAACAAAATAGTGAAACCTCTCTTATCTGCCATTCTTAGAGACTGAATTTCTTGATTCAGGTCTACGTAATCGCAGGAATATCCATTGGCCTCGGGGTTGGGGCTTTAATCATGTGGACTATGCTTAGAAGAAGAGTTATCTCAAGAAAGATTCCAGCTCAAGTCCACGCTATCGAAACGAAACAATGTCTCTATTGCGGAGCGCAAATGCCAAAGGATGACATATACTGCTTAATGTGTGGAAGACGCCAGTGATTATTCTCAACCCTCAGTTTCCTCTAAGCAGAGACCACACCCTCTCTTACCTTGACCCTCAACTACACTCGAGGCGCATTATCTTTTAAGGTACGGTGGCTCTTCGGGGCAGATCGATACGAGATCATCATACGCAGCCTTTATCGCTTCGACTGACAAGTTGCGGGTTCTCATCACTGGGCTCTCGCCAGTCAAATCATACTTATCCATATCCTCAGTGACTATTGTCACTCCCAACTCCTTAGCATGCAAATACAGGTGGGTCCCGGGAAACGGCGTGGTCATGCTGACGTAGATGAATGCACCCATGTCTTTCAATTCGAGCATGAACTTCTTCGTCTCCTTCACAGTCTTCCAAGTGTCTTCAGGGTGAGGGACCATGAAGCTGCAAACGGGCAGGATCTTCGCGTCGACAGCCCATCGAACAGCTCTTCTCACTTGATCGAGATTAATCCCTTTCTTGATCGATTTCAGAATCTTCTCTGAACCAGATTCAACTCCAAATTGGATTGCAGTGCACCCTGCCTCAGCCATCTCTTGCAGTATAGGTTTGTCTATGAAGTTGGCTCTGGACTCGCACACCCACTCGACTTTCTTCGCAAGGCTACGCAAGAGTTTACAGATCTCTCTGGTCCTATCTCGGAAAACAGTGAACGTATCATCTGCAATGAAGAAAAACCTCGGGTTGAAATCGTTTGCCATTTTCTCAATCTCAGATACAACATTTGCAGGGCTTCTTACACGGTATTTTCCTCCAGACATTGCCTCTGCCGCACAGAAGATGCATTTCGATGGGCATCCTCGACTTGTGATAATCGCTCCGGGCGAGAGGTATTTGTCCAATCGCATCAAATGTCTTGCTGGGAACGGTATCTGATCGAGATTCTCGATTAGTGGCCGATCTGGATTCTTCACGATTGCGTTATCTTTATGATACGTTATCCCAGCAATTTGTTCAAGTTCTTCGCCCCCGTTTAGGATCCTCTGGCAGAGCTCAAGCATTGTTAGCTCCCCTTCATGCCGAACCACGACATCCACCTGCCTATTCCTGAGAGTCTCTTCATCCGTGAATGTTACATGCGGGCCTCCTAGAACCGTCACAATGTTAGGATCAATCTCCTTCGCAATCGCGGCGACATTCAACGCATTCTTATAGGTGCTTGTCGTAGTTGTGACGCCCAAGATCTTCGGCTGTCTTCTTTGGAGTTCTGATGCAATTCCTTCCTTGTCTGGGTTCTCGATAGAAAGGTCATTCAGTTCTACGGTAAACCCTTTTTCTAGAAGGATCGACGCAAGATAGCCAAGTCCTAGAGGTGGGCATACTATAACCTCTCGTGCATATTGACGCAAATGTTCAGGCATGGGGGGCTGCACTAGAAAGATATCAGACATGCATTTTCCTCTTAACGGCGTCCACGCGGAAAGTACAATTCATTTGCATTATCTCTCAGCAGTCTTTGTGCAAGTAGAAGAGCCTCTTTTTGAGTGAAGTTGTCCTCCTCTACCTTCTCCGCAAGTACTCTCGCTGTATTCTCTCTGGCTAACAAAGCATGTCCATAAACGCCTTCAACAAATCTGTAGTCTCCACCGAATCCGAGGATCTTGTTACTCGGCACAGTATCTATGAGTTCTGAAAGCACACGACGAGCTACTGTCGGCGATATTATATGAAGCCAACACAAGTCTACGTAAACATTTGGAAAATTCTTCGCGAGCGTTGCGAGTTCGCTTGTATACGGGTATCCGCCGTGAAACACATCGAATTTGACCTCTTTGTACTCCATGAAAAGGTTAACTAGGTGCACAGGGTTGGAGCTTGCGACCATGTTCTCGTTTCCTTCCTGAAGGCCTGTATGAATCTGGACCGGCAGCTGGTAGGTCCCTGAGAGTTGGAGAACATTATGAACAACGAAGTCTTGAAGAGGCTTGGCTTCCTCGAAGGAGATTCCCTCCGGAATGTTCATTCTCGCACCATCCGGCAACTCAATTCGTCTGAAGACCTTTTGAGAATAGATCTTGTTGAACACTCTTTCAGCATCGGCGGTCGTCGTCTTCTCGAAATTAATAGGTCTTCTATAGGCTAATGCTATCTTTACCCCTACTATGGACTTGGAGAGCTTCTTGAAGTGTAGCCTCAACGCCTTAGTTAAATCTGACAATGAGTGAATCTTCATCTCGCATTTTCTCTCCAGCGCTTCTATATCACCTCTCTCCTTCAGAAGGATAAATTCGTCAAATCGAATTACAGGCGCAAACAACGATCGGTCAACATCAACGGTTTCATTGTCAAGAATCGATAGGTCTACGCCCGCCTTCTCCTTCAACACCCACTTGTATAATCCTGCCTTATTGGCAGACCTCAACTTCGTCTCCAAATCCTTGTACGTTCTTTCGTTCAGACCATCGACATTGTAGAGTCCCTTAACAGCTAGATTGAGGGTTCTAGCGTAACCGGTATTCTGAATCTTCTCCCAAAATGGGGCTAGTAATCTCCATCGCTCGTTAAGCGGTAGGCTTGCGTTCCGAACCCTATATAGTACGTCTTTAGACATGCCAGCAGAAACTAAGTCTGAAGACAGGTAATGGATTAGGAAGGTTGCAAAAAGGTCGGGCTTACCTTTTATGCGTTCCGACTCTTGGGGCAGATGCTCATGGGTATCTATTAGTTTGATCTTATCGACAGCTGTCTTAATAGCGGCATAGCTTTTTGAGCTTCCACTCATCGTAGCCATCCTCTCGTGCAGTCTTATCGGTTCAAACATATAAATCCGAACCGAACCGGCCGGGTCATCGTGACATGATAGCGAATGAACAACTTCGGATAAGCGGATCCGCGGAATCTTGTTTCGAGTTCTCTTCGAACTTTCCGTGTGGTCATACTGAGATCGTAGTAACTCATGTGAAGTATGATCCTCAGATGGAATCGTTATGCTTTAAATGTTCGGCGCTCAAGTCAACATGTTGGGTGATTGAAAATGACAGATTTAGCTCTAAGGATAGCTCAGATCTCTGATACCCACGTCTCAAGGTACGGGCAGTTCGTCGAGAAGGCGTTCAATGCTGCTGCCAGAGAAATAAATCGGCTCAAGCCTCTGCCTGATGTCATCGTTCATTCGGGCGATTTGACAGACATTGGGGTGCTCGCGGATTATGAGTTGGCAGTGGAGAAGATGAAGCTGCTGAAGGCTAAGGTTGCGGTAGCGCCGGGGAATCACGACGAGAGAAATTACGGTCAATCTCTTTTCAAGGAGACAGTAGGACCCATGGACTATGAGGTCAAAGTTGGTAGAGCCATAGTATTCATCTCGAACAGCCCTCAACCTGACCGCGACGATGGAAGACTCGGCAGAAGGCGGCAGGATTATCTTGAAGAGAAATTTAGGGCCCTACCGAGCCGGACAATTAAGATTCTCGTCTTCCACCACCATTTGGTCCCAGTTCCGTATTCGGGACGCGAAGCCAATGTGCTAGAAGATGCAGGGGACATCTTGGAGATGGTGCTTAAGCATAAGATTGATCTCGTTTTGATGGGGCATCGGCATGTAACAAGAGTCATGAGAATAAACGATACGGTACTGGTTAATGCCGGAACAACTTCAAGCGTCAGAACACGAGGGATGCTAGGCCATTCATTCAACCTAATAGACATCTTTGAAGATGGAACGGTAGAAGTGACTGAGAGAAATCTTACTCAACGGAAGACCATTTCCTTGGCGAAGTATGGGCTTCCTTGCGCAACGTAGGAACTGAAATAGCGTTCGAGAAGGTTACTACAACTTCCTTACTAGATTTTATTCAAGTTGTTCCAAGACGCCTGCACGTTCAAGATCGAACCGAACTCGCGCCATCTCCGCTGTCTTCAAGTTTTCAAGTGGGCTTCGAACAAATCCTCCCGGCAACTCCATCAGGTTCAAAGCTGCCTTCAATGCAGCTGGGAATGTTCCGACAAACATCGCTCTGAAGATAAAGTGGACCCTCTTCTGTAGGTCCCTAGCTTCATCAACCCGTTTATCTAAGGATGCTTTGTATAAGTCCAACACGAGTTTAGGCGCCACAGCTGCAGTTCCAAGCATTCCTCCTTTAGCTCCGAGGAACAGGCCAGCCATGAGCAATGGGTCCCAGCCGCATAAGACTGAGATTCTTTGAGGGGAGAGCCGAATTATTTCAGTAAGATCGAAGATTGCTCCGGAGCTGTCTTTTATACCTACAATGTATTCTTCCTGTGAGAACCTGTAGATCATGTCTGGAGTAATCGCGTTTCCCGCAAAGCTTGGAATATTATACACAATGATCGGGAATTGGGTTTCTCGTGCGACAGCAACATAATGATCCTTCACTCCAACGGCGCCAAGATGAAAATAGTATGGAGTTACTACGAGTGCTGCGTCAGCTCCAACATCTTTAGCGTATTGGGTGAGTTGTACGGTTTTCTTTGTGGAAGGCGCGCCAGTTCCTACCACTATCCTAGTCTTTCCTTTCGCTTCATCTACGGCAACGCTTACCACCTGTTCTACTTCTCTGTCCGTGAGCATGGCGAGTTCTCCTGAGGTTCCTAAGACTAGAACTCCATTCAACCCTGCCTCAATGTAGAATCTAATCAAGGTTCGTATAGCATCTAGATCTAGTGATTCATCCTTCTTGAACGGGGTCGGCATCGCTGAGAAGATTCCTTCAGGTGTATAGACCAAATTCTCTCACTTTCTTTCTCTTGGATATAACTCGTCAACTACGAAGTCCAGTCCGAGTTGTTTCAACTTCTCTCTTTTTGGTATTCCATCCGTTGTCCAACCCGAGATTCTATAGTAGCGTTGCAGTATTTCTTGAGCTTTGGCAGTCATACCTTTACATCCCCCTTCAGGAGCTGGCTCGTAAACTGCTCTCCAAGGGAGTTTATCATCTTTGCTCGTAAACCCCTCTCTAACATTGAATGAACGAGTTAGATTATTGATTCGTTCTCCGATCAACATGAAATCCTCTCTTGAAAACTCGAAGCCCGTAGCTGCATTTATCAGATTCAGCAAGTCCTCTTCTACAGATATTGCAAACGTCGCGAACATACAAATCCCAACGCTATCAATTATTGCCGCTGCTTCAGTCTTCGCTTTGACCACAGTGGGCTTATCTTCAATGGTGAAGGGGTCGATCCTAGGCTCTGTTCCCAGCCATTCTGCTCCATAAGTCCACGGTCGAAGATGGCATGCCCCTCTATCAGCCAATATGTAGCTAAGAGCCATTCCTTGAGCTGATCGAGGGTCGTAGGCTGGGATCTCCAAGCCTTTGACATGCATAGCGAATTTCTCCGCCCCTCTTCCAATCTGTTCTGATGCTCTCTTTACACCATTCCCAGCTAATCTGCCTAGTCTTCCCTCCAAACGCCCGGCAGCATGCACAGCAGCGAGTAAAGCGTCATCATTTCCGAATCTTAATTCCACGCCGTTCGTCTCTTCGCTTGTGATAAGTCCTTTCTCATAACACTCCATGAGGAAGCCTACTGTATTTCCCAACGATATCGTATCGATTCCGTAGTAGTCGCTGTAGTAATCGGCCGCAGCTATGGCTTCTCTATTTGAGATTCCACACTGAGGTCCGAAAGCCCAGATCGTCTCGTATTCAGGACCCTCATCCACGATCCCAGCATACTTCCCGTTTGTGAGTTTGCTCACGTGCGAGCATCTAATCGTGCAACCGAAACAAGGTCTCCAAGCGCGACCGCCATCCCAAAGATCTTCACTGAAAGCTTCACCACTCACCTCATCCGCTCCATTGAAATATCCTGACTGGAAGTTTCTAGTAGGCCAGCCTCCAACCTCATTCACCGCAAGCGCAATGTTTGCCGTTCCGTAGTTCGGCAGGCTAACGCTTGTAACTTCATTCTCTCTAATCTTCTGATTTGCAACGTTGCATGCTTCACGGAACTCCTCCGGTTGCGCAACGTCCAAGTTTCTGTGTCCAACAACAGAGATGGCTTTCAAATTCTTCGAGCCCATTACAGCGCCAGAGCCGCCTCTTCCAGCAGCTCTAACATCAGCGATAATACTTGCCAGTAGCCCAAGATTTTCGCCACATCGACCGATAGACGCAACCCTGACGGTTCTATCCGTTTTGTGCCGCTCCCTCAAAATCTCCATTGTTTCGAAAGTGTTCTTCCCCCAAAGATGAGAAGCATCACAGATCTGCGCTTGATCGTCTTCAATGTGCAGGTATACCGGTTTCAATGCCCGTCCCTCTATTATGACTCCTTCGAACCCAGCGGATCTTAGCTCAGTCCCCCACAATGCTCCGCAATGTGCATCAAGCCAAGTTCCAGTCAAGGGGCTTCTCGTAGCCACTGAGAATTTGCAGGCAGCTGGAGCTGCTGTGCCGGTAAGAGGCCCAGTCATAAATACGAGTCTATTCATCTCGCTCAGTGGATTTGTGTGAGCTTTGAGCTCCCTGAAGAGTAGTTGTGCGGAGAAGCCTTTGCTTCCAAGAAAGTTTTTGTAGATCTGAGTAGGAATCGTTTCTGTTTTGATTTTCGATGAAGAGAGATTGACACGCAACAGTTTTCCCGGCGCACAGTCAACCAACGGTTCTCCCTTCCAGGCCTAGTCATCAAAGCAGCTTCGATTAATTTAGGTATTGGGGGTAAATGTCGTCAAGCGCGCCTTCTCAAACTCGCTCTAGGGCTCGCGAGTGCATTTGCATGGAAGGCTCTTGCAAAGAGGGCACTTTCGGTATTTCCTTTTGACTGTTTGTTCAAGATCCACTTCCAACAAATTACATATGCTACAGAGCCACGCCAGAACATCAGCGGCCTCATCCTCCATGCTTGATCTATTCTTCTTAACGAAAGCCTCGACGAACTCTCCGACCTCAGAAACAAACCAGAGCATCGTCCGTTCTGGGCCTCTCTTTACATCACGGTGTATGTACATCCTCTTCATCAATTTCTGGAATCCTCTAATTGTCGGCAAGTCGCTTTCCCCTCCGAAATGCTTACATTTAATGACAGCCTGAGCTTATGGAAGTATGCTCATTCTCTTGGAGGGCTCTCTTTCTTGGCACAATCGGAGTTAGCTATGTTCGGTCTGAGCGTCCTAGATAAAGCATTAGGAGGCGGAGTGCCTCGAGGAACAGTTCTACTTCTTGAGGAAGATACTGGCACAAAACCTGACGCATTGATTGCACATTTTATTGCGGAAGGGCTTCGAAAAAACGAGTTCTGCTACATATTGAACACTGAACATCCGCCTAGAATGATAATGAAGATGCTGGCTTCTTATGCGATGGACGTTCAGAAGTTTGTGAACCTTGGTAAGCTATTTCTAATCGATGGGTTCACGGACGCTTTTGGTTGGGGGGAGTTCCAATCTGATGTAAAACATGTTGTCCACGATATCAGGAACATAAAGGAAGTTCACGATGTTATTCGCCTCGTCGTTTCATCCGTTAAACCAAAGAACAACCTTCGTGGAGTTGTCGACTCGCTTTCAACTCTGTTGCTTTCTTCACAGGATGAAAAGGAAGTTTTCAACTATATCCATCACCAAATGGCCGCTCAGAAGAATTACGGAAACACGTTGATCTATGTTATACACAAGGGCGCGCACAAGCCTGAGACTGTAAAAGCGTTGGAACACATCGTCGACGGGGTGATCGAGATAAAGAAAGTTGATGATAAACATGGGTCTAAATCTATATTGCAAGTTCAGAAGCTTAGAGAGATGCAGTACTCTACCAAGCAGTATTGGTATCAGGTGAATGCTAAAGGCGTAGCTATGAAACCTAGAATCTAGTACGTGGTCTAATGAAGAAGCGTATCCTGACAATTTTTTCTGTCGGACACAGCAATAGACCTCTTGATGAATTCTTAGGGATTCTGAAGAAGTACGGCATAGAACTTGTAGTTGATGTGAGACGTTTTCCCTCTTCCAAGTGGGAGTGGTTCAAGAAAGAAAACCTTCGAGAAGCGCTGAACAAAGGGAGTATCCGCTACGAGCATCTGGGTGATCTGCTAGGAGGTTTTCGTAAAGGCGGATATGAAAGGCATATGAGGACTGAAGAATTCAAGAGGGGGCTAAAGCAGGTTAAGGAACTTGCTCGGAATCGCAGAGTAGCTATAATGTGTAGCGAAAAGATCGTGTTCAAGTGTCATAGACGCTTCATAGCCAGATCTCTTCAACGTAGAGGTATTCGAGTTGTGCATATTGTAGATTCTGAGAGGGCTTTTGAATTATCATTGCTGCCTGCTAAGAGAGCGAAATAGTGTGCTTACATCTCCGTTTAGGCGAAACGTATTTCCTGCAAAACCTTAATTCGGCTGTTTGCTCCAAAGTGAGTATGCTAAGGATTGAGAGAGATGTCTACGCCTCGTGAGTATTATGATAAAGTGTTTCAACTTCTGCAGCAGCATCACGACTGGTTCTCCAAAAGCATTCCACTGATCGCCAGCGAAAATATTCCAAGCCCAGCGGTTCGAGAAGCGATTATAACAGATTTCGGAAACCGCTATGCAGAGGGATGGCCTGGAGAGAGAGTTTACGCTGGTTGCACCTTTATAGATCAGGTTGAACTTCTCTGTGTCGAACTGGCTAAGAAACTGTTCAACGCTGAGTTTGCCGATGTCCGCCCAGTTTCAGGCGTATGCGCTAACCTTTCAGTTTATACCGCATTCAGCAACCCGGGCGACCGAATGATGGCTTTGGCTATCCCTGCTGGCGGTCATATAAGCATGGGAAAACTTGAGTTCGGCGGCACAGCTGGCGCTGTGCACGGACTCAAGGTTGAGTATTTTCCATTTGACCATAAAGAGTTGACCATCGACGTCGATAAGACGAAGGCCAAAGTTGAGGAGATGGCGAAGGAGAATTTTCCTCCCAAACTCGCTATGTTCGGCGCTAGCGTCTTGCCCTTCCCGCATCCAGTCAAAGAATTGGTTGAGACGTTTCATAGCGTAGGCGCAAAAGCTTGCTATGATGGAGCCCATGTGGCCGGGTTGATCGCGGGCGGGGTTTTTCAAGATCCATTGAGGGAGGGAGCGGACGCCATGACTTGTAGCACACATAAGACGTTGCCTGGACCCCAAGGCGGCTTAATACTCTCTTGGAGCAAGTATGGTGATTTGATAAAGAGCAAAGTCTTTCCGAGTAATGTTAGTAACCATCACTTGCACCATGTTGCTGGCAAAGCTGTTGTATTAGCTGAGATGCTCGCGTTTGGAAAAGAGTATAGTAGACAAATAGTGAAGAACGCCAAGGCTCTGGGGCAAGCGCTTTTCGAACGAGGTTTTCGAGTGCTAGGCGAACATAAAGGATTCACGGAGTCTCATGTGGTAATCATAGATGTAACAAAGTACGGGCTCGGCGGCGATTTAGAAAGGAAGCTGGAAAAAGCAAACATTATACTGAATAGAAATCTGCTTCCATGGGACATTAAAGAAGGTCGGCACTTCCAAAACCCTGGAGGAATAAGAGTCGGGGCATCGGAAGTGACTAGGTTGGGCATGAGAGAATCTGAGATGATCGAAATCGCCGAGTTTATGAAGAGAGTTGTAATCGACAACGAACCGACCGAGAAAGTGAGAGGAGATGTGGAGGAATTCAGAAAAAGCTTTCAGAAGGTGCACTTCGCATTCGATACAGCTAGAGACGCCTACGAATACCTGCGCGTAAGATAACGCCGCCTGCTTCCGGTTTTAAAGTTTAAAGCACCGTTGCCGACTATCTTTGTTGCAAAGGGATAGTGGTTGAGTCGTAGAGAGAAGAGGCGTCGAAGCGAGGCGCCAATGCCCGCCGCAAGCGCAGGGTTACTCAGGTTCTTTGAGGAAGAGACGCTCGGGATAAAATTGAGACCTGAAGTAGTACTCTTGATGGCAGCGGGGCTTATAGCGATAAGCTTAATCGCTTACTTAGCGTTCAAATGATGAAGATTTCTAGTATATTGAGACTGTTGCGACACCTCTTACCTTAAGAAGCTCTGGAACGAGTTCTCCAGGGATTTTTGTCTCAGTAATCAGTGTCAACTTCGGCTCTGGCGAGAGTTCCGGATCATCAACTATCGCTTGTCTGATGCTGATGTTTCTCTCGGCTATCAATGTAGCTGAACGAGCAAGTATTCCCGGGGTTTTCGCATCCATAGGCGTTATCTCCACCACGCCCAAGCCCAGATGTCGAGCGATCTCTTTGAGCGAGTGGCCTGCCGACCTTATGTTCTTGAATATGACTTGGAGATCAGGGTTTCCTTCGATGGTTTTTATTGTCTCGGTTACGGTTCTTCGATCAACCCTTGAGACCCTAGCTATTCTTATGGGCGGAACCTCTATCTCGTTACAATATATCTTTCCATTCCGTATGCTCAGACCATTCTGCACTAGTAGTTTTGCCACGGATAACCGCTCTGGATGGGTTTCTAGGTATTTCACTATCCTGTTCCACATGGAGCGCCACGCGTACATATTTGTACGCGTAAGCTTAAAATATTTCCTATATCCCCACTACTGTGAAATATTCAGCGCCAATACACCACAGCGTGGTAAGTGAAAAACATGCCATCTAAGAAGATCTTATTGAATGAAGAGGAAATACCCAAACAATGGTACTGCATACTACCTGATCTACCGAAACCGTTGCCTCCAACAATAGAGCCAGACAAGAGGGCACCTGGACCTGGAATCGTCCCCAAGCTGTTTCCTAAAGAGATTATTGCTCAAGAGTTTAGCAAGGAAAGATGGATAGACATTCCTGAAGAAGTAAGGGAAGTCTATCAGCTCTGGAGACCTACCCCTCTCTTCAGGGCTTTTGGACTAGAGAAGGCTTTGAAGACCCCTGCCAAGATCTATTACAAGTACGAGGGCGTTAGCCCCCCAGGAAGCCATAAGCCCAACACCGCCGTTCCGCAGGCATACTACAATATGAAGGAAGGCGTAGAACGCATGACTACGGAAACGGGGGCTGGCCAATGGGGCTCCGCCCTAGTCTTTGGTTGTATGACTTTCGGGCTTAAGTGCACCGTGTATATGGTGAAGGCGAGCTACTATCAGAAGCCCTACAGAAGGGTTCTAATGGAGCTTTGGGGTGGCGAGGTATATCCAAGTCCGAGCACCAAAACAGAGGCTGGCAGAAAGATCTTAAAAGAAGATCCCGACAATCTTGGCAGCCTAGGGATCGCCATCAGCGAAGCCGCAGAGGACGCCCTCGTCCACGAGGAAGCCAATTACGGCATAGGAAGCGTCTTCAACCACGTCCTCACGCACCAAACCGTGATAGGGTTGGAAGCCCAAAAGCAACTTGAAGTGGTGGACGATTACCCGGACGTAATAATCGGGTGTATAGGCGGAGGCAGCAGCTTCTCTGGGCTTTACTGGCCCTTCTATTATGACAAAGTTTCAGGAAAGGCCCCGAAGGACATCAAGTTCGTAGCTGTTGAACCCACGGCTTGTCCCTCCATTACCAAGGGAGAATACATGTACGACCATGGTGACACGGCGAGGCTAAGCCCCTTGATTAAGATGCATACCTTAGGCCACGAGTTCATACCGCCACCGATCCATGCGGGAGGCCTGCGCTATCACGGTATGGCTCCCACCTTATGCTTGCTCGCCTTGGAGAAGAAAGTGGAAACAAGAGCCTACAACCAAGTGGAAGTCTTTGACTCAGCCAAGCTTTTCGCCAAGACTGAAGGCACGATACCGGCTCCAGAGCCATCCCACGCCATTAAAGGCGTCATCGACGAAGCGTTGAGATGCAAGGAAACTGGCGAGGAGAAGACCATCCTGTTCCTTCTATGTGGCCACGGACACTTCGACATGCAAGCCTTCGACGACTACCTCCAAGGCAAACTTCCACCCTACGCGTACCCACAAGAAGAAGTGCAGAAGGCCATGAAGAAGCTGAGGGAGCTTTATCCATGGCTGGAAACCTTGCCTTACTAACCTTTACCCTTCCCAACAAGGAACGTAAAGCTCCATTTGATTCCACAAGCTGGACAAGATTTCTCGGTAAAAGCATCCATTGAGGGCTTCAGCGCTTGAATATGTCAGCGATTATAGCTATTCAGGCAAGTGCTAGGCCGCCACTTGCCTTGACCAAAATCTCAGAGCTGAAAGAACACGAAGAAATAGATCCATTCCATCTAGAAGAATTGAAAAAGGAATTGGTTCAGGACGGATATCAAAGGGACCCAATAATCATCGACGCAAACCATAAGGTAATCCTTGATGGTCATCACAGAGTAAGAATATTGAAAACATTGGGCTGCTCAAGGATCGCCGCTCATTCTGTCAACTATCTGAACGACGCTAGCATAATGGTGAAAGCTTGGTATCCAACGATTATGGATTCTGAGAGTAGCCTGCTGAAGCTTCTGGGAGACAGCGGAATAAATCCAGATAGGGAAGCGCGAGGCAACTCAGGTCATCTAATATTTCGCGATAGAATACTGACAGTGAGATCGGATAGGAGAAGAATAATGGGCGTTCTAGTGGGAAAAGTCAGGATTAATTATGCGCCATCTGCGACGTTTGCCAGAAAACTTGTTGAGACTGGAAGAGCAAGCTGTGCAATAATCTTCGATCCGATAAGTAAAGAGGATGTGTTGGAGGCTGCTCTTTCAGGAGAACCTTTCCCACCGAAGACTACGAGGCATATTTTCGCTAGTAGGCCGAGAAACTGGTTCATACCTCTAAAGGAATTAAAGTAAAGACTTGAACGGGCGTATTGATTAAGCGAATCTTCTAGAAGTTTTCAAGTTCTCTTGGCACAAATATAGATCTTTCATGTCGTACGAGCCCGAAGATACGGCCAGAAATGGGATGGGCGAGCTTGCATAGAAATTTGGCTGGTACCCGTTCAGCTCAGTGGAACCAGTGATGATGGTTGACGATTGGTTTCTTACGAGTGAAACATATTGATTTCCAGCTTTCCACTTGACGGTGTTATTCGAGGAACATTTGCAGCTAGGCTGTATCTGACGAGCTCCGACAGCATCCATCATTTGTCCAAACGAATCGAAGAATTCAATCGAGTCGCGCTCAGTATCCCAAACGATCTTCCATATGAATAGATGACTTTCTTCGTTCCTATAATACGTGAAATTGTCTCCTTGCCATCCCTCTGCCGCCTTTACAGCATCATCTCGCGGTATGTGGCGGCTCAACATTACACGTACGAAATGTTCGCCAAACCTTTCCGTCTTAACAAGATTCCAGTAGGAACTATTCAACGAGATAGAATCTACCACCGCGAAACTCTCACCTTCAAGATACTTTTCCGGATGCAAAATCTGTTCAGTAGTTCGAGGAGGATTCATGTAGGCTGCGTTAACCTTATCCCACCCGCCTACTCCGTATAACGCAGAGACAAAATTCTCCCCGTATCTGTAGCGGAAAAGCCATAGTTCAACAAGTGATTCTGGCATTTCCACTGCGAGGAAGTGAGTCACGATCAATGGTTTCTCAGAAAGGGAGACAAATACGAGGACATCCGAAATTACGGGTCTAGCCATTGCTTCGTCTATATACTTGTCCGCAGTAAATCCTGCGTCTCCTTCTATTAGAGCGCCCCAAGCTTGGAGTTCGTCGTGAAGACGCGCGTCAGGATCCTTGAAGTAATGCTCCTGCATGATGTGCATAATCTCATGAGCCAAAGTCCGCTCCGCAGACAGTTTATCGAATGGATTGAAATGTTCTCTAACAACATACAAGCTACCTTCCCACACCGCCGCCATCGTAGCCCCAGACTGCTCAACCATAACGTCAGCAAGAGAAAGGTTCTGAGGCATGAGGAAAAGTGCTTTATAGATCTCTTCTTCAACTTGTAACTCCGTCGATGCTTCTTCAGCAAATTTTTTTCCCCAGTTCTCCTCAACCCAGTCGACCGTGACGGCCTTCAAAGGTATGTTTTGTGGTGGAGAGAGTTCTCTAACTTGGCCTATCTTTTCTAAAACCTCGCGAAGCAGAAATTCAGTCTGCTGGCTATACGCGTCTTGCCCCGTCGTTCGCTCTTGATAGACGCTTTGTAGGACACCGAAGTAGAAGAAGGCCAATAGACTAATGCTAATGCAAAGCGCAATGATCACGAGTGCTGCAAAACGACTTCTATTCAAACTCGCCATTGACGTGGTCTCCATTCAACGTGCACATTCCTCCTTTTATACTACTCTACAAAGGTGGCGAAGCGGGTGAAGCATGACTCTATCTTGGCGGTTAACCTCAGGTTTCCGATACTTACATAAATTTCGAGCAGTTCTCTATTGAATCAGGAGAAACTCTTGAGCCACGACAGAAAACTGGACAACAAATCACTTGAATCACCCACAGATTTGCCACTAACGAGTGAGGCCGATTTTAGGGTTGAGGAATTGCTGGACTCTGAAGAAAGTCAGGAATTCATCAAGAATCTACGCGTTTCTAAGGACAAGCTACGCCGTTTCATCCAGAAACAAGCGAATTGGATTGCCTCTCAGTCGAAAAGAAAAATTGATGTAGATGACATAGAGGAGGCTTGGGATACTGTCATTCGTAAAGGCGATCTTGGAGTCTGGCAGAACGAGCTTAGAAAACAGATTGAGAAGGGATAGCGGATGTCAAAGCTGAAATTGGGTTTAGTGGGCTTCGGAAACTGGGGGAAGAGACACTACAACGCATGGAGCAGACATGCAGATATTGAACTAAGAGCAATCTATGACCCCCGTTACTCTAACTCAACACCCTCGCTAGACAGTCTAATAGAAAACGTTGATGTTGTTGATGTCGTTGTTCCAGCCGAATCTTTAGCCGATGTGGCCTCGAAAGCTATACTGGCAGGAAGACATACTTTCATCGAAAAGCCTATGGCGAGCTCCTTACAGGAAGCACGAAAGATAGAGGATGCTGCCAAAGAAAACCCTGACATAATTGTCATGGTCGGCTTTATTGAAAGATTCAACCCGGTATTTCGGAAAATTCATTTTGTTACACGCGCATTGAAGAAGCCATTGAGAATCTTCTGCCAGAGGTCAGGCACCCCAACTCTTGTGGCGCAGAAAACGGGGGTCTTGAAAGATCTAGCGATTCATGATGTGGACCTACTGCGCTGGATGTTAGGCGAACCTCGAAGAACAGTGATCCGTTCCATGGAAAGATTTCATTTTGGGCAGTTGGAGCTCAAGTTCGAAGGCGGAACAGAAGCTATGATTATATCCGATTGTCTTGGACCGAGGGTTCGGCGATGGGTGCTTGAGTTTGAAGACAGAGTCGTTTATGCCTTCTTTGAAGATAACAGATGGAGACTGTTCGTAGACAGGGCAGAAGTTCCGATCGCTTGGAAGCCGCCTCTTGAAAAAGAGTTGAACTCTTTTATCTCGTCCGTAAAGCAGAAGGTCCATCCAGCCCCCTCTATTCGGGATGGAGTAAAGGCGCTAGAAACAATAGAAGAAGCGATAGAAATCAAAACGATTCTGTAATGATAGCTTAAATTCAGCCTGCCGCATCACGCAATTCAGGTGTTTTGGCGGAACCCTCTTGGCAAGAACCCTCGCCTTAAACGTACTTCGCTACGTTTTCGCCGATCTTAACCTTCATTGTTCGTGCCATGGGTTCGCATTTCGCGTTCAAAAGATAGACAATCGATCCTGATATGCCGTCCTCTATCTCGCTAAGATCCTCATAGTTCGCTTGGCCTTTACTTATTATCAGATCGCATGTCTTCAACGTTTTCATAAGTTTCCTGCTTGCTCTAGCGAACTCAATTCCATACGCATCGCTACCTGTAGTGATAACCTCGTCGGCAAGCTTATCCAAGCTTATCTGTGAGATGTCAGCCAAAGTTACGTCGTTTGACACTGGGCCGCCTCTAACTACGACCGCCACTCTTGGTCCATACCGCTTTATTTCCTTTATCAACAAAGCATCAAAGAAAGCTTCACCATTGTTATCCAGTAGATAGAGCACATTCCGCGATGATCTCACCTTTCTAAAGATCTTTGAGACATCATCAAAAGCCAATCCTTGCCTGATGGCTTTCTCAAGACTCTTCTTCCCCCGAAATGTGTGCCCCATAACCCCGTAATCTATAAGGTTTCCTGCAATCGCATAAAGGATGCATCGTCTAAATCTGACTTCAGGATTCCTTATTTTCGTAAGTTCTCTTTCGACAAGCTTGGCAACCTTCACCGCAATCGAACCACTGGCACGTTTGATCCTTTTATATGGATCGTCGATGCCAGTCATACGCTTCACGACTCTGTAAGCGTGTGTGTTGAGTTGCGAAGGGGTGACATGGGCTGAGGTCTTCTCTGCCACTACTCTGCTTGCTTCTCTCAGAATGGCCATCTGCGTATTCACATTATTCGTCGCAAGCTTTCCAGTGCAGAATACATCGTGCAGAATACATGGAATACAAGCAGGTTCAGCTTTCAATCAGATCTGCTCCAACAAAACGCACGGTCAACAAGGAAAGCAAACTCAATTGATGACCTTATAGACGTTTCTTTGAAACCATTCATTCAAACTAAAACACGATAAATCTTCAACCGGTATACAAAGTTTCAGCGGCTAGACCCTTTAGGAAATAAATCCTGATACTGCAGATAATCTCTAAGAAGATGCTAGTTGCGAAATAGTCTTCATATCTTCTAAGTCTTTACTTTAATTCCTTTAGAGGTATGAACCAGTTTCTCGGCCTACTAGCGAAAATATGCCTCGTAGTCTTCGGTGGGAAAGGTTCTCCTGAAAGAGCAGCCTCCAACACATCCTCTTTTTTAACTGGCTCAAAGACAAAGGCGGCAGCGGCTCCCCCTTCCTCGACTAAGCGTAAGGCAATACTCAAAGTGGGTACGTACCGGAATCTTATCTTCCCAAGTAAAGACTTCATGACCTCGTTTCTGTTAGATACTAACTGGAAGGCTTTACCCTTGAGTACAAGTTGGTTCTTCGAATTATTCTTGGTATTTGGCGTTAACTCTATCTTGTAGTCATAGATCGTCTGCATCAATTTCTTTTCCAAGTCTACTACGATTGGATACCAAGTCTTGACTTTGATCTTATCGTCTTTGATATATTGAACTTGGTAAGAAGCAATCTTCGAGTAGCCTAGGGTCTTCAGGATGTTCCGTCTATGATGTCCATCCAACACTACGCCGGATTCTTTGTCAACGATGATTGGGTCTCTCTGGAACTGATCCTCAATCATTTCATTCATGAGTTTCTTAAACCGGAAGGGATCGACTTCTTCATGATCTCTAAGTCTTAAGATATCGATTAACACAGTGTCCTTCACTTCACGTCGAAGAGAGCAGTGCTCAAGTAGCGTTCACCAGTGTCCGGTAGAACCGCAACGATCACTTTGCCTTTCCCGAATTCTCTAGCTTTCTGCAGTGCAACGAACATGACCGCGCCTGAACTCATGCCGACAAGTAACCCCTCTTTGCGTGCTAGTTCTCTTGCGATTTCAAAGGCGTCTTTCTCGCGGACGTAGATCCGTTCATCAAGCTTTCTGGCATCGAAGATGGAAGGCGGGAAAGGTTCCTTCATGCTTCTCATGCCCTGAATCCTTTGACCGAAGACAGGTTCAACGCCTATGACTTTGATCTTCGGATCATATTCCTTTAGTCGCTTTCCAGCGCCCATCAGCGTTCCAGTGGTTCCCATGGCCGCTATGAAGGCATCTAGCTTTCCAGCAGTTTGTTCGATGATCTCTCTACCTGTTGTCTCATAATGCGCCAGAATGTTGTGGGGATTGTTGAATTGGTCTGGAAGGAAGTATTTCTCAGGATGTTCTTCAGCCATTCTGTAGCCTACTTCAATTGCGCCCGGGGTGCCTTTCTCACCCGGCGTTAGGATGACTTCTGCTCCAAATGCTTGAAGGATTCTCCTTCTCTCTGTGCTTACGGACTCGGGCATGACAAATAATGCTCGGTATCCTTTGACAGCGGCTACAATTGCTAAGCCGATGCCGGTGTTCCCGGATGTAGGTTCGAGTATTATCTTGTCTTTGGTTAGTTTGCCTTCTTTCTCTGCGAGTTCAATCATGTATTTCGCGATTCGGTCTTTGACTGAGCCGCCTATATTGTATTGCTCTAGCTTCGCGAGTATGATTGCATCGTTCTCTTGAGTTAGCCTGTTGATTTTGACCAGCGGAGTGTTGCCGATCAGGTCTAGGGCATCTTGTGCAAACATCATGCTCACATAGGTAGGGCGCAAAAGATGTATTCTATAACGCTGTTATATAAAGCCCATGCCCAATTCACACGTACGAGCTCCCTTCATCTCAGCGAATAGTAATTACTTATGCGTTCCCAAATCCCGCCGAAGCTATCATCTAGGCTACGCAGTTCCCATCTTTCGGTTGCACAAACCTATTCAAATGTCCTCCTAAAAATATAGGGTAGAAGATTTCCTCTTTCACGAAACAAATCGTGAGGTGAGTTCTTTGGGAGCTACTGAGACAGTTATAAAGGCTTTGAGGACGAAGTTTGTAGGCGACACCGTAGCGTACAACGTCTTCTATGGGACGATAGGCGCTGTAACAAGCTTCTTGATAGCGGCTGGAGTCGGTATTCCCATGATGCCATTCGCCAAATATTATTTCGCCTCAACCATCGTCTGGAACATAATCAACTGGACGACTGGCGGAATATATGGAAGGTTCCTTGATAAGTGGCGCTTGTTTTGGAAATCTATGTGGGAAAAAATATCCAAGAGATTATGAGCTTAAAAGAGCACAGGTAATCATCGCTTTGAAGATTAGAGAGGTTTGGCGCGTAAGCTATCCATCAAGTTACGGCAAGAAAGCTTAGAGATAAACTCATTCATTTATTCGCTATATCCGTGTTGAACTCTCTCGGATCGACCTCTTTTCGCCGCTACATACACCATTGTAGCGAAGATCAATCCAGTCAAACCGGGTAGTAGAAAGCCAATTGGATTAGCTACTCGACTGGGCATGTTTTCCGAAGGACTTAGAGCCACGTACTTCATGTCCACATGTCCGTTTTGAGGAACTTGGAAGCCTATGGCTACCGCTACTAACGCGAGAATAAGGCCCAAAACAGTGTACACAATTTCTTTGCGAATCACTTTCACCAGCTTCAAAAGAAAGGGAGGAGTTGGCAATTACGTTGAGATTATGCGAATGTGTAGTCCACTTGAACCGTTACTGTTAACTGCAGTTCTCCGGGGATTATTGGTGTTGGTTCTGAAGCTTTCACTTCATATACAGCTCCATACGGCTGATACATGGGACTGATTGAGGCGTAGCTCTTTCCCGTGATCGTCACTCCTAAGGCGCTAGCTATCGCTTGAGCTTTGGCATCTGCATCACCAACAGCCTTCTTGATCGCGTCGGCCATTAACTGTGCCCTCTTCTCTTCAGAGACGGTGAAGAAGACGTTACCGACCTCGTTTGCACCAGCACTTACAGCTACATCGATGAGTTTTCCTACCTCGGACGTATTCTTGGTCGTTACTGCAATCATGTTTCTGCATTCATACCCGACGAGGGTCTGTTTTCCATCATAACTGTATCTAGGCGAGAGACTGTAGCTTATCGTCTTGATATCTTCTTTGGATGCTCCAGCATCCATTAAAGCTTGAATAACCTTAGTCATTATTGCAGCATTATTCTGCTGTGCTTCTGTTGCGCTAGTGGATTCAGTTACGGCGCTTATACTCACTTGAGCAATGTCTGGGGTCGCCCAGACTATGCCTGTGCCTGAAATGGAGATTGTATTAGGTTTGTTTTCAGAACTCTGTCCGGTGAACGGCAAATTTACTAAACGACCCGCGTTTGGTAGAGCCATGCTGTAAGCGTAGTACATTGAGAAGCCACTGAGAACAACGAGGCCTATGATAGCTACTATTGCCAGCTTGTAGAGCCGCGAACTCACTTCTATGCTCAAGTTCTCACCTCCTAGGCTAGATGTTGCGGAATGATCTATGTTACTGGCTTGACTTAATTCTAGGGATTAGAACGCGCTGTTCAGATCTTAGAACAGTTGGAAGGTAATTGCTCTTATAGGTTGAATGAGGATAGTGGCGGTATAGTGAATCTTCTCTCTTTTGGCGACAAAGGTCACAATGACTATTGGTATCAACGATCGGATTCGCAAAGCCTACATAGCTCAATCTTTTGCAGGTATCTTACTCTACTGGGCGATTTTAACGCCTATGAAGGAGAAACATTTTCTTTCTGGTCTTCATATTCTCAGGGTCTGTCGCGCAAATATACTTTGAGTGATATAGGTTGTAGGATTCAGGTGTTTGACTGTGGAAGTAATAGCAATCCTCACATTAGCTCTGCTCGCAGTCTTAGTTGGAATGGTTGCAGCTATGACTGGCGTGGGAGGCGGCTTTCTTATAGTTCCAATCTTGAATCTAGTTTTCAACTTACCGGTTCACCAAGCTGTAGGAACAAGTTTAGTGACTATTATTTTCACAGCGCTTTTGTCGACGTTTGCCTATGCAAGGCAAAGGAGGATCGACTATAGGCTAGGCTTAATATTCACCATGGGAACTATTCCAGGAGCATTCCTTGGCGCATACACAACCAACCTCATAACTGATAGAGTGCTTGGAGCGGTATTCGGCGTCTCCTTGATGCTTATCGCTTTAAGAATGATTGGGATCTTGAAGTTTTCCTCTATCAGAAGCCCGACCGCGAGTACAGGATGGCATAGAAGACTCGTAGACTCAAAGGGTCTCATATTCGAATACTCAGCCAACATGAAACCGGGATTAGCGCTCAGCTTTCTAGGAGGCTATGCGTCAGGTTTGCTCGGCATCGGCGGTGGGGTAGTCATGGTGCCTGTATTGAGTTTAGCTGTGGGATTTCCAATCCATCTAGCTGTGGCTGCCTCAATGTTCATAATGATATTCACCTCCATCTCGGGCGCCGTTACTCATCTAACATTCGGAAATGCTCAGCTTGAATACGCCGCGTATCTAATTCTCGGAACGATAGCTGGAACTCAACTCGGCGCGGCAATAGGAAATAGGATTAAAGAAAAAACTCTAGTGAGAATCTTCGGTCTCATCATAATACTGATAGGTTTAAGGATGATCGCAAACTGCCTCCTGTAGTGGATCGTAGGCAGAAGCACGTAATGCTTGCTTTGCGATAGATTCAAATTCAAAGCGCGACAAATTCTTTTGGTAGGACTTGCTAGAAGCTGAATTCTGAAGGCGATTGAAGATGAGTGTTAAGATCTGCCCGAGATGCACACGCTTGAATCCTTACTATGCAGCGCTCTGCGCTCATTGTGGGCTTCCATTCACAGAAGACTATTACCCACCGTATTACTATTCTGCACCGATACGAGGCTCAACGTTAAGAGCGATCTCAATGATAGGATTCGTCGTATTTGTTTTCGGCTTGCTCGGATGGCTCTACGTAGCCTCATTCAAGATAACGATACCCAACAGCTCAAGCTGGCCATTATCAAGTTGGACACCGTGGTTGACTATGGGCGACTTCGGAATAATCTCATTCATAATATCTATTGCTGGACTACTGTTCTGGACGATCCTCTTCGTAGCAGCGAGAGAACGATATTAGCGTTCAAAGCCCACGGCGAGCGAAACCGTACGGTACTACGAAAGGCTCTGTCTTAATACATTAACGAACTTTCTGATTCTGTCGAGCCCCTCAACTATATTCCTTTGTGATGTAGCGAATGAGATTCTAAGGTACCCCTCGCCGGACGAGCCGAAGACGCTTCCAGGTATAGTCGCAACCTTAGCCTTTTGCAGCAGTATCGTCGCAAATTTTTGAGAGGGAAGCTTGAAGCTTGAAATATTCGCGAAGGCGTAGAAAGCTCCCTTAGGCTTCTTGCACTCTATGCCAGAAATCTCGTTGAGTCCGTTGACTATGAGATGTCTCCGGCGATCATACTCCTCCAGCATCTCCTTGACACACTCCTGCGGTCCCGTCAAAGCCTCTACGGCAGCCTTCTGGACAGCCGCATTGATGCAACCATAACCGTAAGCAACAACCTTCCTTATGGCTGTAATAATCTCCTTACTAGCGGCGATGTACCCGATACGCCACCCAGTCATCGCGTAAGTTTTAGAGAAAGAATTCACCGTTATCGTTCTATCCCTCATGCCTGGAAACGAGGCAATACTATAGTGACTTAGACCATCATAGACAAGCTTCTCATAAACCTCATCAGACAAGACAAGCATATTCTTCCTCTCAGCAACTTGAGCGACAATCCCCAGCTCCTCCCTTGAGAACATATTCCCAGTAGGATTGTTTGGGGAACTGACAATAATCAGCTTAGCCCTATCAGAAACCTTCGATTCAAGAGCATCTCTCGTCAACTCGAAATCCGGACCGTGTAGAGGGCACGGAACCTTGATTCCTCCAGCCAAAGCTATGAAGCCATCATAGGTCCAAGCAGGCTCGATCAAGAGGACCTCATCACCCGGGTTTATCAAAGCCTGAAGCGAAACATAGATTGCTGCGTAACCGCCATGTGTCACTATTACTTCGCTCTCCGGGTCAACATCGACCTTATTCTCTCTTCTAAGCTTCTGAGCTATCGCCTCACGAAGCTCGGGGACCCCGGCTGTATTCGTGTAATGTGTGTAACCCGCGTTCAGCGCTTTTGTCGCAGCCTCTTTAATATTGGCAGGTGTATCAAAGTCAGGCTCCCCAACATGGAGACCGACTACTCCTGAAGTAGCAGAAATAGCGTCCACAAGTTTCCTTATCGGCGAAGGCTCAACAGCCAAAGTGCGAGCTGAAGCTATAGGTCCGCTTCTCAACTTTGACACCTCTTCGCAAGTAAACATCAAGGAATTGAACTAATGAGTCTGTACGCTAAAAGACTTGTTCTAGGATTTCGAACAGACGTTCCAAACTGAAGATTAATGACTGACGCAGTTCTTCGTCATTAGGGAAGAAACCGAGATGCACAGATATATAAAAATCACAATCGTCGCGATTCTTCTAGTTCTAGTTGGAGTTAGTACAGTCATCTACGAGAGATATTACTACACACGCAACATTTCAATAAGAGAGATCTCGGCGAATCCAGCGTCGTACGACAATAGGTTAGTCAAGCTTCGCGGCACGATGATAATGGTGACGTTCCAATTCGGGGTACCGATCTTACTCGAAGACTCGACAGGAGCGATCTCCTTGACGTTTCCGCAGGAACCAGACCCAACGCCATATTTGTTCTCTGAAGTCACTGTAGAAGGCAAAATTCACTACCAACCCGGGATTCTGGATGCACCCCAAGTCTACGTTGAAGTCATGTCGATTCAAGGTCCACGAACATACTTAGAGATGAAGTGGAAGAGAACAGGAGGGTTCGCCGGAGCCGACGATAACCTCACAATCGGCATGGATAACATAGCCTACTATTCAAGCAAATTTCATGCCGGAAAAACGTTTAAAGTAGATTTGATGCCTTAACAGATCAGAGAGGTCAAGAGAATCATCCTAGGAAACAACTTCACAGCTGTAGATCCTGAAAGATACCAAGCAAGGCCTGGGGTAGCGGACTATTTCACATACGAGCTTACGGTGACGATACACAAGGAAGCAGATGTGAAAACCAATAAGACCGTGGTATGGGTGGATGAATGGGCCTCAGAGACGCTGTTGCCAAATCAGTTGATTACGATTCAGAACGGCATCATGGTGCTCGTAAATCACATAATAGAAACTGTAACTGGCGGCATCAATCAAGAAGAAGCTGTGGCTACAGCCGCAATATTCGTCCGTAGCACATCCACATTCAGGTTCGACGGTCTAGAGGAAGGATTCGAGGTGATTGAAACTCAGAAGACAGTCAATGAAACCCCTCCCTATGGCTATTCTTGGGTTATCCGAATCGCATTCTATACAGCTCACCCTGGCCATGGAGACAGAACAGGCCAAATCCTCCTACAAGTCGTGACTAAACATGAGGCGATAGTCACGGTAGGACAGAGAGGGGAAATAATTGCGGCCATATGCGATGGCATCTGGGATCTCTTAGCAGACAGGGAGTTGCCTCAACCAACCACAAGACCAACAAGATTCATAGCCGTAGTTAATGAAGGAAGAAAGCTGGATGTAGTTGTAGACGTAGACATAACCGATGGGGTAACTGAAGAAGAAGCGCAAGAGATAGCGGAAACAACATTCTTGACTGTTATGGGAAACGCGGCCTACAGATTGGATTCACTTGTAATTGAGGGGCAACTGATAGAAACGCATTTCACATGGGGCGTAAATGAAGAAGGTCTGGGTCATATATTCGACATGACGGTCGACTTAGCCTCACTGACAATAACAGTCATGCATTGCAGATAACAATAGAGCAGTCTTCATTTTCAATCTTGTCGAAGCCTTTTGACGCGCCTTTTAAACGCTTCTAGACAGCCTTGTTGGCTCGAGCCTTTGACCCTTTCAGAATTACGAAATATTCGACCGAAGCGATGAACAAGCAGTCTAACTCAAGTTCATTCTCTTCTTCACTTGTTTCCAAGCTAGAGGGCAGTTCTTATACTTCACATTTACAAGCTTGTGAATCGCTTGGTTCGATCTGCCTTTTATTCTCATTTGTAACCTTGACGCCAGCTTCCTTGAAAATTTCCTGAAGGTGCCTAAAATAGCAAGTCACAGTTGATGCATCAGCGTTTATTCATTATTTAATGGTTTATAGAAACAAGGAGAATGATAATTAGATTTACTATTTTGATGCTACCCCGCTCAGCTACAGCTGTATTCTTCCGCTCCTAGTGCAATTGAAGGCTTAGGACCATTTGGGTTGGTGAAGAAGATGGTTGACGTTTCGACTTTACTCCCCTCCCTTCTCTTGCTCGGACTGGGCACCTCCATCTTTTCTTATGGATAGATACACTGCTACCCATCCTTACAGAAAGCGCTTGACATCTGGGCGCATCACGCGAAATCGTAGGCGTGTAGCACAGAGCAACACTTAAATATGCAACGCCTCCCGAAAGTAGAGATCTAGGGAACGCCGATGGAGATACATGGAAGAAGCGTTTTCGGAACGCGAGCGTTCGTCTTGGTAACTATATTTCTAGCATTACTTTCACCACTAGTAAACCCAGCCTCAAGTCAAGAGGACAGTTTCACCCTTACAGCGTCGCCAGCCTCGGTAACATTAAGCCAAGCTGGACAAGCGACAGTAACCCTCATCGTAGAACCTATTGGAAACTTCAACCAAACAGTCCGCTTCCAACCAGCGAATGTCACAGGGCTACCGAACGGAACGACGGTTGCATTCCAACCTGAACAATTAACCCCGCCAGCAAACGTAACGATGACGTTCACGGCATCCCTAAACGCCACTACTGGAACCTATAATGTAACTGTACGCGCCGTATCAGATTCAATCAATCAGTCCGCACAAATTCAACTCACAATAGTTGAAGATCACGTCAGCCCAACTACAACCTTGGCTATGGATGGCGTACTTGGACCTGACGGCAAATACCGATCAGATGTGCTTGTAACATTATTGGCAGAGGACAACCTAGACGGTTCCGGAGTTGCAGAGACCGCCTATAACATAAACAACAACTCATGGGTGTGCTACAATGAACCGTTCCTAGTCAGCTTAGATGGAAACTTCACGATTCAGTATAACTCAACGGACCATGCCGGAAATGTAGAACAGACAAGAACCACGAACATCACCGTAGAGAAACCGATCAAGATAAACAACGACGCAGTCTACACAAATTCGCCCACAGTGAACTTGACACTCTCAGCAGAGCTTGTGATGCCCGGCGTTATCAACATGTCATTCTCAAACAATAACATGAACTGGACAGAATGGGAAGCATATGCAGGCACAAGAGCTTGGAATCTTTCAGATGGAGAGGGCCTAAAGACAGTTTATGTGAAATTCAGCGATGGAACCGCTTTGCCAGCCTACTTCGATACGATAACATTAGCGACAACGTCTCCGACAACCACAGCTTCTCTTTCAGGAACGGTTGGAAACAACGGTTGGTATATCTCAGACGTCCAAGTCACATTCCTAGTGAATTCAACAGCTCTACTGAACGAGACATGGTATCGCTTCAACAATGGCACTTGGGCGAAATACTATCAACCGCTAAATATTACAGCTGATGGCCAAGTCTTAATAGAATTCTACTCAACCGATATGGCTGGAAACATTGAGGAGACCAAGAACATAACTGTAGGGGTCGACAAGACTGCTCCAACGATAATAATAACCTCTCCAGAGGCTGGAAGCTACGCATCTGATGAGTCCATCACAGTAACCTTTGAGACATCAGATACAACGTCGGGTCTGGAAAACGCTACTGCAAGGCTTGACGGCGCATCTGTCGGAAACGGTTCCGTCCTTTCCAGTCTATCGCTTGGCGAGTACACTCTAACTGTGACGGCTATAGATTTTGCAGGCAACACTGCTACCGAGGCCGTAAGCTTTAGCGTCGTCAACTCGACTGGAGACGATGATGGGGACGAGGACGAACCTACGCAAAGAATCTCAATCGACGATCTGGTTGAAACAATCGAGAGCGGGTTAGAGACAGGTCAGATCGATAATAATGGGATAGGACGGAGTCTAATAGCGAAACTTGAAGCGTGCGAAAACAAAATTGAGGAAGGGCAATATAAGACAGCGATAAACATACTTAACGCATTCATAAATCACGTTCAAGCGCAATCAGATAAACATATAACGGAAGACTTTGCGATAGATCTTATCGGCCAAGCGAACGACTTGATCGCCGAGTTGAATGGTCTGATCTAAACCTTTGGGTTCGAGGGGAAACTTTGCCCTGCTAATTCCTCTTTCTTTCTTTTCTTAGCTCTTGCCTCAAGCTGGCCTATCAACCTCTGGAAAAGCTGTCGCTCCTCTATCAAAGTGTCAACTCTGACTTTCAAGTCATCCCTTTCTCTCTCGACCACTACCAACCGATTCTCAAGAAGCTTGTTCCTTTTGACTAGGGCGCTGTTCTCAGCGGTGAGACGTTGAATCTTCTTATTCGCTTCATGAAAGTTCCGCTTAACCTCTTCCTTTTCGTGTTGCAGCCGCGAGTATTCTTTATTCGAAACAAATCCCAAAGGAGACATACAGCTACCTCGAGAGGCATCTAAAACTAGGAGCATTGCTCACGCCAAAACACTTCCTACCGAAAGAATTCTATTCCCTTCTCAGAGACGGTCTACGTAAAAATAGAGTGGGAGAGATGACTGAACTGTTCTAACAGTACCGCCGGCAGTATGGACAGTACCATCGTTTGGAAGCCGGATCGTATTGAACTGGCATGAGGCAGATTGGACAGACAACCCTCCTCCTCCAGAATCCAATTCCGCGACTAGGTCTAAAACGGGGAACCCATCTCACCGGTCGAGCAGCCGGGGGTCTTGCTGGCGGTGGGGCTCCTCTTCCAGCGATCCCTAGTACGGGGAGGAGAACGGCGATAGCAATGAAAACGGCGAGAAGTGCAAGAAGCAGAAAAGGAAATCCTTCGCCGCCTGTCGTAATCGTTACATAGAGCGGCTTCAAACAGACGTTATTAGTCTCGTTGGTTTCGGTAAGCGCATTACCGGTATCAACTTTTGCTGATATGTTGTAGGTTCCAGGTGCAACGTTCGTGGTATTCCAATTGAAAGTGAGGACGGAGGAGGCTCCGGCGCTTAATGTAACCGTGCGAGTGGCGATGGATAGATCGTTATAGTACGCTCCAACACTGAAAGTTTCAGACTTTGTGCCGAGGTTCTTCACGGTGACATTTACTTGAACTACTTCGCCAACAGTTGCCGATGTCTTTGAGGCAACCTGTTCGACAGCAGAAAAATCGCGGACGATTATGCCTGGTGTGAGATTCATAGTTTGAGACGCTCCTGCTAAGATGTATTCGACCTTAGCTTGAACAACAGTGGCATCGACGAGAACGTCTTTAATGGCGTGCACAGTAAACGTGACTTGCCATATGTCGCCGACGTCCAATGTTCCTACATTCCAAGTCAACTTCCCATCTTGAACGCTTGAAGGCGCGACTGTCGCATCGTTGTTGTATGTGACAAGCGTTGTCGGCAACTCTTCACGAACTTTAATGTCGGTTCCAACTATCTTCGAAATTTCCTCAGAAATTTCTGTGTAGATCGCTTGGAGGTCTGCGCTCGTGGGCGCGAAATAGTATTTGCCGTCAGTCGCGTTAGCGATACTGCTCAACAAGTTTGCGTCGACATCGTTGCCCAATCCGATTGTGTAGATTCGAATTCCCGTCGCATTAGCGCTAACAGCTAAATCTATTATGTCATCGGCATCCGTGTTTCCGGTGGTGGGTCTTCCATCTGTTAGTAAGATTTCAACCAGTAGAACGTTATCTCTGCCCTTAGTTTCAAGTTCACTATTCGCTTTCTGTATCGCCTCATAGATATTGGTCTTGTCAACCGAGGTCAACTTGTCGATAGCATTCTTGACCGTAGTCTTGCCGTCTGCAGTCATGCTTGTGAACTGCACTTCAATTATGGCCGTACCTGCGAAAGAGATGAGTTCAGCCCTATTGTTCGACCCTTGCAGATCCACGAAGGTCTTCGCCGCAGTTTTAGCATCAGTAAGCTTCTGGCCTTTCATGCTGCCCGATCTATCTACGAGAAGCACGATATCTGCGGGCGTAGGAGCCAATGCAGGCTCGCCGATACCTTCGAGGCGTATCGTTATTGTAAGATCGTTGGAAGCCTTGGCAAAGCTTGGCGTTATGGTCTTAGATGCTTTGAGTTGAGGGGGAACTGCTGCTTCAACGGAGCTTGAAAATACCAAGAAAGTTGCTGCAATAATTAAGAGGAGTAAAAGAATCCCTTTTCCAGACTTCATTCCACATCATCCTTGAAAATCAGTTCGAACCGCATTTTGAAACTAAGGTAAGGCATAGAAGGCACTTATGTGTTTCGTTGCAAAAGCAAGGAAAGATCATTCTAACCATGACTCAATCCATACTTTCCAAGGTAGTATGGAGCCTTCAAACGGCGATTTAGGCTAAAGCTTTCGTATGCAGAGTCTTTCATAAAGAGGGCGATATGGGAGAAGGACTGGTGTCTTAGCCTAGCATGTCCTGAGAATATGCTGTGAGTCATTCGGTTTGTCGTGGGTTTATTTCGTTGTAACCTTTTTTTGCTGATTAGCAACCCGGCGTCCATGTAGACATATTTTGATGAAAAGAGTGTGGTGTAAGAAGGCAAAATATAGTCATTAAGCTTCACAAGCGTCTTATATGGCGTTGACATTCATCGATAATTGACCACCTTTTTCACCACTTGTGGTGGTTTCCTTAAGGAGCCGTAAATCCGGCTATGATTTAAGGATCTTATTCAATTTGTCTAGGTGTTAAAGTCTTCTAGAGAGAAATGTTAGAATTCGAATAGCCTTCTTTGCACGAATGCTGGAATTGGACGTGCATTCACTCCAAGTTTCCTCTGCAGGTATGTTGCGAACATATTCGTGTATCCGGTGAATGTGTAAACAGTCTTCGCTTTCGTCGCCTTAACAAATTGCGTAAGTTGATTGAAGTCGGCGTGACTGCTCAAGGGGAAGGCTGAGAAGCATTCTGGAGGCATTCTAACGGCCCAGCCGGTTGCTACCGCCCTTACTGATCTATCTGCTGAAAACGACTGTTTGGAAGGCGTAGTTACACAGACGCAAGCACCGTCTTCCAACATCTTGGCAGCCTCGTGACTGAAAGCGCTAGTATACTGCAGCCTTATCCCTTCATTCGAATAAGTTTCATTCACCTTGGCAATAACTGGATGAGTAACCACACGTAGCTTCGTATATACATTAAAGAGCTTCACGATCTCTTGCGCCTTTCCGGCCGCGTAGACGTGAAAAGTTGGGACCCTTCCATTTTTTGCTTGTTGAGCCGCCCACTCAACAATCCTTGCATACGTCCTTTCTCTATGAGGAAAGACGTAGGAGGGATTTCCGTAAGTTGCTTCGATTACCAAGAGGTCGCACCGTATTTCGTCGGCTGAAAATGTTGTCAATGTATCAACGCAGTTAATGTCGCCCGTATATAGAACGGTCTTCTGAGGTAACTCAACTTTGAATTGAGCAGATCCAAGAACGTGTCCAGCATTCAAGGCTGTTACTGCAACATCACCTATCTTGACCCTGTGCTTAACCTTGACCTCCTTAAAATTACGAACGGTCTTTTTACGCACATCCTCGAAGATCTTCTTAGTCTCTATAGTTGAATACTTTGCGGCACCGGTTGAGAACCCAAAAGTATGATCCGCATGTGCGTGAGATATGAAGACGTGAGCATCCTGTTCCACTAGACAGCCCGGAACAGGATCGAATACGAGTTTAGCCTCTTTCGTTCTAAACGTTACGCCGCCAAGCCATCCGATTTGCTCATCCTTGGCTTCACGATTCATTGTTGAATAGTTCAGCTCCGAATCCAGCCTATGCCTACTTATTGCTAATCACTATTTTCTACGAAAAGGCATAGCAACTCTTCTAAAGGTTTTTGATAGGGGCTCTTAAAGCTGAGTGCTCATTCATCATCATGCTTAGTCAGAAGCAAGTCAAGGGCAGCTTCATTCGGATGGGAGAATCTCCATCCGCTGAACAGAGTTCAGATTAATGAAAATCTCACTCTTCTTATGACGAGAGACTATTTGAGGAATAGGATTTGCTAAAGTGCTTCGAAATATTACAGCGTCTGCGCCAGAAAGCCAGATCCCAGGAGGGGACCTTGAGACGGCTGATAGTGTCCCTTCGAAACCATGATCTTTATCGATCGTTACTATAACCTTCCTATCGAGATACCGCTCAGCCAGATGGAAGATGTCGACCATCTTGGAACTTAAGTCACGAGGTTGGGACATATAGAGTCTTCATCATTGATAAGAGGATGCATGAGAAAAGCCTTTTGGAATTATCGCGATCGCAACATGTCTATCGGTGATTAGGCAATGAGGTTTGTCACTTGGCCCTAAGTTTCTCTATCTCTTTGTTAGTCAGCTTTCTTCTTTTGACTTTTCTCTCATCCTTAGATATTATCGCACTATTCCCAAGAGGATCCTCGATGATTAACGTGAATTTAGCGTATCCATCTCTCGCTCTTTTTATCTTCCGCAAAAATTTTTCGGCTTGATCCCTTTTCTCTGGATCGCGAAGTAGCATGCGCGTAGCCTGTTCAACTCTCTCTAAAACTCCTTCGATGTTGGAAATGAATCCTTCAGCTACCGGTCCAGGGGTGATGAGCACACCGAATTCAGGGATTTGAATAGTAGCGCTACTGGAACGTACTACGGGCATCTTCAAATCTTCTCGGTCTTCTATCGACGCGCTTATGGAGGCCGGCTCTTGTACATTGAGGGAGATGACGTCGCTATGTTTGAAACCGCAGTTGGCGCAAACGATTGTGGTAAGTAGAACAGGCCCAAAGTAGTCTACAATATATTTCGTCTTCTGTTCCGTTAGACTCTGGGCACCGCAGACAGGGCACTTTACGTCTGGCATTCGGGTCTTAGAAGGCATGACCTTTCCACTGTTTACTCCTTACCGTCGTTCTTTTAAATTCGTGGAGGTATATCAGTGGTGCCGTTCACTTTCAGGGGATTTACGGCTCTGAAAGAGATCAGATTTCACGGACGGGGAGGCCAAGGCGCGGTTACGGCCGCCGAGCTATTAGCGAAGGCGGTTTTCAACGAAGGGGGGTACGTTCAAGCATTCGCGCTGTTCGGGGCAGAGAGGCGTGGAGCGCCTGTAAAGGCTTTTGCGAGGATTGACGATAAGGAGATCTTGATTCGGAGCCAAATCTACTACCCAGATTACGTGGTCGTCTTAGATTCAAGTCTACTTGGGATAATCGACGTGACAGAGGGACTGAAAGAAAGAGGACTGCTTTTGATAAATACTCGCAAAAAGCCGGCGGAAATCCAACTTAGAAAGAACTGTAGGTTGGCGACGGTAGATGCAACGAGTATAGCGCTGGAGTTGGGGCTTCTTGTAGCAGGCCTTCCAGTAGTCAATACTGCTATTCTAGGTGCCTTCGCAAGAGCCACTGACGAAGTGAAGCTTGAATCAGTCACCTCCGTCATCAGGGAGGCGTGGCCGGGAAAGATCGGTGAGAAGAATGCGCATGCAGCTGAACTCGCGTTCGAAAGGGCAATCCTAACCAGATAAGGTTCGCTTCCAGCAACGTATTTATCTCCTTCAATGTAGTTATCAAGCGCCCTGAAGAGGCGCAGTTTTGTTGGAACATGCTAAACGATCGAATAAGCAGTTCGACATGCCATTTACTTGCATATCGATTCCTACCAAGGGATCTGCGGGAAGGACAGATACTTGGAGGACGTTCAGACCTGTGATCGACTTAGAGAAGTGTACGAAATGTCTTCTGTGTTGGGTTTTCTGTACTGAGGCTGTTATCGAACGCATGGAAAACGATACTCCAAGGATCAACTACGACTTTTGTAAGGGCTGTGGAATCTGCGCAAAAGAATGCAAGGTTAAAGCGATTTCAATGATCCGTGAGGAATGAGAATGTTTAAGACTATAGTTGAGACTGGAAACCATGTTGCAGGGTTGGCTGCCCTTGCAGCTCGGGCTCAAGTGGTAGCAGCCTATCCGATTACACCGCAAACTCAGATAGTTGAGAAGATAGCTGAACTCGTAGACTCGGGAAGGATGAACGCTGAGTACATTTGTGTAGAGTCTGAACATAGTGCAATGTCCGCATGCATAGGCGCTTCGACCGTCGGAGCTCGAACTTTTACGGCGACATCATCACATGGTCTAGCTTACATGCACGAAATGTTACACTGGGCTAGCGCGGCTAGACTGCCTATAGTGATGGCTGTGGTCAATCGCGCTATGGGTCCACCTTGGAACATATGGACGGATCATGGGGACTCGTTACCACAGAGAGACACGGGTTGGATTCAAGTGTACTGCGCATCGAATCAAGAGATATTTGACAGTATAATTCAAGCATATCGGGTATGTGAGGATCAAAGAGTATTAATGCCAGCGATGATCTGCCTAGAAGGCTTCATTCTATCCCATACAAGTATGCCGGTAAAAATCCCAGACCAGAAGGAGATAGATGATTTTCTTCAACCGTTTAGGCCCGGATGGGTACTCGATGTTGAGAACCCTGTTACGCATGGGAACATGCTTTCACCAGAATACTATATGGAATTAAGATACTTCATGCATGAGGCTTTGCAGAACGCGAAGCAACTCATACCTAAGGTTGCTAAAGAATATTCAGAAAAATTGGGTTTTCCAGACTATGGCGGCCTAATTGAAGAATACATGTGTGATGATGCGGAAGTAATTTTAGTTTCTATAGGGACCATCGGCGGCGAAGCCAAGTTAGCTGTAAGGAAGCTTAGAGATGAAGGATATAGAGTGGGTTCAGCGAGAATAAGAGTCTTCAGGCCATTTCCACGAGAAGCCGTAAGAGAAATTGGAATGAGAGCCAAAGCTCTCGCTATTATCGATCGTGACATAAGCTTCGGAATGGAAGGGATACTTTTCACAGAGGTGAGGAGCGCGCTATCCGATCTGCCAGAGAAGCCGTTGACGAAGAATTTCATAGCTGGACTTGGTGGAAGAGACGTAACACAAAATGATATCGAGGAGATCGCGAGGAAGACATTTCGAATCCTCGAGAGTGGAGTGGGCATCGAAGGGATAGACTGGGTGAACATAAGGAGGTAGCAGAATAAATGGTAATGCTGAAGGAACTTTCAAAAGAGGAACTTGAACTTCCCGGGAATGCGTCATGCGCTGGATGCGCGGCAAACCTAGCAGTTCGTCTAACCTTGAAGGTTATGGGTAGAAAAACGATCTTCGTTGTACCTGCCTGTTGCACAAGCATAATCCAAGGGCAGTTCCCCTCGTCTTCGCTCAACATTCCGGTCTTGAACATCGCATTTGCGGCGACAGGTGCCGCAGCATCGGGTGTGGTTGCAGGACTCCGGGTGCGAGGGATTAATGATGTGACAGTGATAGGATGGGCTGGAGACGGAGGTACGGTTGACATAGGGATTCAAGCATTGAGTGGAGCAGCTGAAAGACGAACAAATTTCATCTACATCTGTTATGATAACGAAGCTTACGGAAATACTGGAATGCAAAGAAGCGGCGCCACACCGATAGGCGCATGGACAACGACAACACCAACTGGGAAGAGAGAGAACAAGAAAGACATGGCTTTTATAATGGCCGCTCACAGGGTCCCCTATATCGCAACGGCGATTCCATCATATCCAACAGATTTCACAGAGAAACTTGAGAAAGCGAAGAAGATCAAGGGCACTAGATACCTTCATATTCTCACACCTTGCCCTCCAAGTTGGCGGTCAGATGCGGATCTATCTATAGAGTTGGGAATGCTTGCCGTTCAGACAGGAATGTGGGTCCTTTTCGAGATAGAAAATGGAGTGTTTTCAATAAGCCTACCAAGCCGCATTGCACTGGACAAGACTAAGAGGAAACCGGTGGAAGAGTATCTCAAGCCGCAAGGAAGATTTAGACACCTAACTGATAACGATGTAGCGCAGATCCAAAAGGTTGTGGATACAACACTCGACTATTATGCGAAGCTGAACGGCCAACGCGTTTATCCCCCGCTCACCGATTAGCCTATTATTTTTGGCCATCCGAGTTAACAAAAGGGATGAACAAGCGATCTCAATTAGCTCAATTGATCTCAAAACTCTGACCTAATTTCTTCTGCCTTTACCGTTCATAAGGAAAAACATGAATAAGGGGATGCGAGGCGACGCAGACATTCCTAGGGGACCGTAGTACGCTATGCCTGAGGATGGGCATGATCCTTATAGCCGCCGTGATATGGACTACATACTTTTAAGTAGAGGGTTTAGAAAGCTATCTAATAGGCTGTCCCCGCAGAATAGCAAGTTTAATCTTACTACCATGTTTCCTTAGGTGAAGTATCCAAGGCTGTATCGGAGCGATGCGATGGATGATTCCTAGCCAGACAAACCTTGTTCGAATTGGGAAAAAGCCGGTGATGAACTACGTTGTGGCATGCGTGACCCTGTTCAACTCTGGTAGAGGAGAAATAATGGTAAGGGCAAGAGGTCAAGCGATCTGTAAGGCAGTCGATACGGTCGAGATGCTTCGGAGAGCTTTCGTTAAAGATCTAGTGATCAAGTCGATTAACGTTGGGTCTGAAGATATTACACGCCAAGACGGGACTATGGCAAGCATATCGACTATCGAGATAACTCTAGGCAAGAAATAGCCTCGGCGTCTATCTGTATTCAAAGATAAACGGTTCGCAAATCGAATCTAGGATAATCCGGATTCTTTGACTTTCCTGAGAACTACGAACGTTCTTGTTCCTTCAACGAAACCATAGGATCGAATTCCCTCTAAGATCTCATCCAACCTACTTATGTTCTCACACACGACTCTCAATAGAAGATCGAATTCCCCAGTAATGACATAGAGATCTGAAACCTCCTTTATGTCAGCCAATTTATTGGTGATCTCTGGTGTTGTCTCGCCACCGATATCGACGCCGACAACGGCCGTTATGGCTTTTCCAAGTTTCTCAGGGCATGTTCGAGTTGTAAACCCTTTGAGTACACCCTCCTTCATTAGCCCTCTTATTCTGTTCCGAATAGTGGTTTCAGATACTCCGAGCTGTCTCGCGATCTCAGTGTACGATGTTCGAGCATTCTTCTCGAGAATAGCCAAGATCCTATTCGTTATCTCGTCCACTTGTTCCATATTACTCACCGAAATTCTTTTAAACCCGAGTTCGTTGCCTTCGATATGCTCAACATTCTAATGTACATCACCTTTGATTTCAGCTTTTTCAGGCTCAGGACGAAACGAATCTCGGAATAACGTGTGCCTTCGAGTGCGACTTTCGTTGCCGAGTATCTATATTTTGGGGACCAAGCATGACTTACGAGTATCCGAAGATAGTCGTTACTCCACCTGGACCCAAGACAAGAGCCCTGCTTGAGAAAGATGAAAAATTTCTTTCTCAGTCATTGGTTAGATTCTATCCACTGGCTATAGAGTCTGGGAGAGATTGTATAATTCGCGATCTCGACGGCAACGAGTATATCGATTTCAACTCAGGGCTCGTTTGCCTTAACGTTGGACACTGTCATCCGAGAGTTGTTGAAGCTGTAAAGAAACAAGCTGAGAAATTCACCCATTACTCGTACACAGACTTCTACTATCAGAACATCGTGGATTTAGGGGAACAGATATGTAAGATAACACCCGGATCATTCGAAAAGAAGGTCTTCTACGGCAATAGCGGAGCAGAGGCTATTGAGGCAGGAATAAAACTTGCCAAGTGGCACACGCGCAAACAATTGTTCCTTGCATATGTAAACGCCTTTCACGGAAGAACGATTGGTGCACTTAGCCTAACTGCTAGTAAACCTGTCCATAGAAGGCACTTCTTCCCGCTGATGCCAGGGGCTACGCATGTGCCTTATCCAAATTGCTATCGATGTCCATTCAAACTGACGTATCCAGAGTGTAACTATTGGTGCGTAGACTTCATTGACGAATACGTTCTTCAGAGATATGTCCCACCTGAAGATACGGCTGCTATCTTCTTCGAGTCAATTCAAGGAGAGGGGGGCTACGTTCTTCCTCCACCTGAATACTTCAAACGATTGAAAAAACTCGCAGACAAGTACGGAATTCTCCTTGTTGATGATGAAATTCAGTCAGGACTTGCGAGAACAGGAAAATGGTTTGCAATCGAACATTGGGGGGTAGAACCTGACATCGTTTGTATCGCGAAATCGATAGCCGCCGGAATTCCTCTCAGCGCCACAGTTGCTAAGACTGAATTAATGGATTGGGAAGGAGGTTCACATGCGAATACCTTTGGCGGAAACCCTGTAGCTTGCGCTGCTGCACTGGAAGTAATCAACATTATCAGAGATGAGCATCTTCTTGAGAACGCTACGAAGCAAGGAACATATGTGATGAAGCGGCTTAGAGAGTTGCAGGAGAAATATAGCATCATAGGCGACGTTCGAGGTAAAGGACTAATGATTGGGGTTGAGATTGTAAAAGACCCTAAGAACAAGGCTCCAGGGAAGGAAGAGGCCAATGAGATTATGAAGAAGTGTTGGAGGAGAGGAGTAGCCTTAATCACATGTGGAGTCTCTACGATAAGAATAGTTCCGCCATTGACCATAAAGCGAGATCTTTTGGACTCTGCTCTTGAGATAATTCAAGGCGCGATAAAAGAGGTTGCAAAGAGCTAGTTCGGGAAAAGTTTCTCATTGTAAGCTGGCAAATCTAGGAATCCATGGCCTGAAATATTAAATGCTATAACTTTGTTCTCTTTTCTCTTTTCGAATTCTCGCGCAGCATCTATTGCCGCTCTAATCGCATAGCTTGATTCGGGTGCAGCAAGCCATCCCTCTGTTCCAAGAAAGATTCTAGCCGCTTCGAAGATCGCTTTCTCATCTGTCGGGTAGGCTTTCACTTTGACTACGCCATGGTGGCGTAGAAGGCTTATGATAGGAGCGGCGGCATGGTACCTCAGACCATCAGCCTTTATCGGGGGCATCTCAACGTCGTGGCCCAAAGTACACATCTTTAATAAAGGGGTGTGTTCGCTTACATCCGCGAAATCGTACCTGTATTGACCTTTAACTAGATTTGGTGCAGCCATCGATTGGGCTGCGAGGAACTCGCACGTTCTCTTCTTTCGCAGTACTTCACCTGCGAAAGGTAAGATGAATCCGCCGAAGTTACTGCCCCCGCCTAGACATCCTATCATTAGATCAGGGGATTCATCTATTGATTCGAACTGTTTAATTGCTTCAAGGCCGATGATTGTCTGGTGCATGAGCACATGGTTCAGGACTGAACCTAAACAGTATACGCTTTCTTCTCGCTTCTCGGCATATTCTAGTCCTTCTGAGACCGCGATTCCCAAGGAGCCGGGGTGATCTGGGCTTTCTTTAAGCAGTTTCCTTCCAGTTTCGGTTTGATCGCTTGGGGAGGGATACACGGCAGTCCCATACAACTTCATTAGAGTGCTTCGATCGGTTTTCCATTTGTGGACAGCTCTAACCCAGAAGACAACGCATTCTAGACCCAGTAGTTTAGCTGCGTACGAGAGAGCGGTTCCCCATTGTCCAGCTCCAGTCTCTGTGATTAGTTTCGCTTTTCCTTCTTTCCATGCGAAGAAGGCTTGCGCGATAGCGGTGTTGACCTTATGACTTCCTGTTGGTGAAAGATCTTCCCTCTTGTAGAACAATTTGACACTCTTGAGTTTCAAGTATTCTTCAAGTCGTCTAGCTCTATAAAGTGGACGCGGTCTACCAGCTTGCACATAGAGCTTCAGAACCTCGTTTGGGATGGGGATCCTACTCTTCGATGAAGATTCTTGAATAAAGCATGTTCTCGCCATGACTTTGCATGAATTTTATTCTCGATATTCCATCACCAGGTTCTTTTGGTGGAGGAAGTGGTTCAGGTAAGTCTGGAAGGATGTTATACCACGATTTTATGCTATAGAAGTCGTCAATCGAAAGATCCGTTCTATCCTTCTCTCTCTTCCTCATAGGATATCGCGTTCAGTACTGTTAGGCTGGGGTCGGGGATTAAGACTTTGCACGCGGAAAGCAATAATAGGGAGGCGTGATTGAGCTTAGTCAGATCACGGAATACTTGATCGTAACGGATTCATGGGGTGTGCAAGTGTAGAGCTGCATCCACTTGCTTCCAATCTACATCTGTGTTGATGCAACCATCTCGAAGCAGAGGGACTCCTTGTGCTACTACGCCAAACTTCTCACAAACATAACTTCCAAGCACAAGTTCCTTCAAGCAGCCTATGCCTAAACAGGCTTTAGGTCGTACTTTAGCGAAGATCTTCGCTACGATACTTCCTCCCGGTAGAATGAAGACGCTTCTATAGCCTAGACTCAAAGCTTGATGAGTCACTTGAAGTAGTTCACATTTTCCGCACTCTTGGCATATATAACCGTGGCTTCCGAGCTTCGCTGGGCATTCCTTCGCGCGTAAACATTGAGGGAGCAAAAGGATTCTCTCTGAGTAAGGGGTTGCTGCAAATCGTTCTTTTCCAGCGATGTTCTTCGTCTTAACATACAGTTCAAGCAGTTTGTTCTCGTCAACTCCAATTTTAGCAGCAAACCTTTCTATCTTTGCGACAGCGATTCCGCTGACTTTGAGTTTTGAAAGCTCTTCGATTAAACGCATGACGCTACTGTTCTCGCTTAGGTTCAGTTTTCTCCTCCCAGCTGTGCATCCAGAAACGGCATGGTTCACTGAATGAATATGGTCTAATGTTGTCTTTAGAGGTTTCCAATTACTCTATTCTCTCTATGGCTATCGCCCTGACTGGGGATGCGTCCAGACCGACAATTCTCAGAGGCAAGGCTATCAGAATGAACCTTTTCCTCCTCAGTTCACCGAGGTTTTCGAGAAACTCTATGATCGGAACCCCATTCCGTAGAAGAACATCGTGCACGGGAAGGTTGTCAGGCGCCTTTGCGCCTGCTCTTTCAAGGCGTATGGTTCTATCAATTCCGATCAGCTTGACGCCTTTCTTAATGAGCCATTTGGCGCTGTCAACTGATAGATATGGTCGTTCTTCCAGAGCGAACTTGTCCTTAACGCTCAACACTGCCATGTCTCCTCTGTGAGGTCTGCCACTTTTCGCTAAATCTATTGATTTGACTTCTTGATTGGACCTCATCCCTGTCAAGCAAAATAGGACGGCCTCTCCAATGAAGGTCTCGATAGGAATTTGCGATATATCTTCCAATTCTGCCAGATAGTGGGACGGGCCTTCAACATGTGTACCTATATGACTTACAGTGTTTATTTCGTACATTATGGTGTTGTCATAAGGAATTTTCGAACGTTTTAATTCAAGTCTTCTGTTCCATCCTTCCAGTCGTCTTCCTCGAGTGCATCTTGTGGATAAATCTACTATTCGGTATTTGGACAAGTCTAGCATTTAGTGCATCCTCAAACGTTGGTATCTTGATAATGAGGTAAATGCGCGCGACCTTATGACTTTGATTATGGTAGACGCTACCGGTAGATCAGTGTAAATATGCTGCTCAGTCAAGTGCTTACGCTACCCAGAGTAGCTGAGGATATCCGCCTGCTACTTGCTGAGTTTTTCGATCATAGCGCATAGCTCTTCCTCTAATGTGCCATATCGTTGAGGTTTCTCAACAAATCTGCCCAATTCATGCCAGCTTTTATCATACACTATAATTGTTGGGATGCGAATAACTCCTAACTCCTCAGCGATGTCTCTGTTCTCGTCGAAGTCTACTATTTTGACTACCAAGTTGTTGTTCCTAGCCGCTAGCAACAGCTTTGCTAGACTTGGAATGTGCGCTTGACAGTCCGGCGACCACTCTGCTGAGAATACCGCTAAGTAGAGTTTTCCATCTATTCGTTCAAGTTTGTCTACGTACTCTTCTTTTGGAAGATACTCTTGTACTCTCTTCTTCATGGTCTGTTTAGCTTTCGGGTTTCTAATGTTATTGATATAGTCGAAGATGTCTTTGCCTATCTTCATCGTTAACATTTAGCTCACACTACGATTTGATGTTCTCATCCAGAAAACAATAATGCAACAAAATGATCTCCCAGTTCTTGCTAAGTGATAACTTTCAGTCTGTTCACGAGAAACTTGGGTTTTCCTGTCTTCGCGTCGTATTCCATTATTCCGGAAGCTTCCACTCTCATTCCTATGAGCTTCCCAGTTACCTCTATTGGCAATGATGCTTTAGAAACTTTCTGCTCACGCATTTTCTTCCATAGGATGTCCACATCCTCTTTTAGTAGATTCTCAGCGTTAGGAGACTCCGCGGTGGCGTCAACGAAGGCGGTCCCGTCATCGATCTTTAAGTGTAATAAGAGTTGAGGGGAAATGTCCTTTATGATTCTACAGGAACTACACACAATCTTATCATCTTCAAAGTCAACTCGTCCCATGCAGTTGCTACAAGTAGCATACATGAATGATTTCTCTGTGACCTCCAGAATCGTTGCCTGTATCGTTGCGCTTTCCCAGTTCTTCAGTTCTACGAGTCTCTTTACTTCTTCGGTTGGAACAACTTGGTATTCAGGTCTAGCTATTATCTCTAGTCTAGTTAGTGGGTCTGAAGATATCTCAACCTCACCATCCACTCCTACTCTGAATCGAACTCCCACTAATCGAACCGTCATCTTCGATGGGGTCTCTACTATTTGCCTCGCTAAAGTTCTCCAAATAGAGACCCGTGCTTCACCTGTCTCATCCATAATTCTTGATGATGCAACTTCAATCTTCTCTCCACCTTTCGTAAGTACCTCCCTGAGGATCGGCGTTTCAGTCAACGTTCCTTCAACAATGACCATGCCTGAAGCTTGAGGCAGATCCTTGATCTTGGTCACTTTTGGAGGAGCGGGCTTCAGCTCGTCTTCAATCTGAGGATTTACTGTTATGGAAGTTGTTTTCCCCGCATTTATGGAAACCTCGCCAGCTCGTTCTCTAGTCGAGGCGTCTTCTATCAAGAGAATATCTCCTTCTCTTACGCGTTCGAGTAACTTTGCATGCTCATTCCACAGCGAGATTTTTGTCAATCCAGTGTCATCGTTCACTAGCAATCTTCCTATTTGCGTCGTCTCTCCCGTTGATCTCTTTAACTCTCGTTGTTCTCCAACTCTTGCAACTCTGACTATTAGATCGATTCCTCTCATTGTAGGTTTCAATGCAGCTATCTTTGTGAATCTTGAGGCTGGAGCCTGAAGGTATGCTGGTCTATCTTTTAAGATCTCAATTTTGCTTCTCTTGTCCACATGGATCTCTGCGAATCCGCCGAGATCCCTCTTCACTTTTCCATTGATTACTTGAAGAACGTCGTCTCTCTTTAGATCTCTGACATCCTCGACTTTCTCATTCCAGATAACCACCGTAATACTCCCCGTCATATCGGCTATCCGGGTTCGAAGCACGTAGCCTTCTCCGCCCTGTCTTTGAAAGGCGAACAACTTTGGTTCCGATTTCACTACGCCGATGACGTTAACTTCTTTTCTGTCTAGAGCGATCCCGGCAATATTGGCGAAGAATTCTTCGAACTTGGGGTATTCTGCATCGCTGACTTCTGCTGGTGAAATGACAATGTCACTTCGATCGCCGCAATGTAACTCGACAGTATTTGCAAGTCCTTCTCGACTGTAGCCGTGGGCAACCTTCACAATCTTTCCTTGTATCGGTCCTTCTCGTTCAAGTCTTTCAGTTTTGGCGTTCCACGCAACACAATGTATCTTGCCGGTTCTATCGGCCAGAAGGAATCGCGCAATCTTACCTGTGGAACCGTCGGTCTTCTTAAATTCCTGCGCTGGCCACACAACAATAACTCGACCAACTATTGTTACATCATTTAGCCCGCTAACAATGTCGATTATTCTTAGTGTCTCTCTTCTCTTTGCTTCCATATCAATGAGTAAGTCTTGGGCGACCAATCTTGCGGCACCTTCATCAGATAGCAAGTCGCCAGCTTGTTTCTTCTTATCTTCTACAAGAGCCAAGAGCTTCTTCCGTGTCAAGTCTCTCCGTTGAGTTAGAATTGTTTCGATGATCTGTTCTGTTTCAGACAATATTTAGCCCCGCAAAGGCATTACGGAGTTTCAGTTAAGAGCCAGCGGTCATTCTCAACAAGACATCTGAGAGGCTGCTTGTTTTATGTTTTGCCTCAATATTTACTGGCAGAAATAGGATGCGCTGAAATCGTTCGTTTCTTGGCATACAACTGGACCTCGTTGAAAACATCTTTTCAAGGGGCTTCATAAGATTCGGCCAGCATCCTAAGTTATTTCAGTCAAGCAGTAGTGATTCTAGGACTTTACAATCTTGAAGTTTTCTGAGTTTTATCTATTTAGATGATTCGAATACATCCCAGTATTCCGCTAGAATCGACTTGATTTTCTCAACTCTTGATTTAACCTCACTGCTTAATGTCTGTTGAGGAGGCTTCTTTGGCTCAGTTATCTCGTAGCCTTGGATTTCAGCTAGAGTTGCCACGATTCCTGCGATGGCGCGAGGCACGGCTTCTATGTGATATCCTCCTTCCAAGACCATCGCTATTCTTCCGCCGCAGATTTTCCGAGCAACATCCATGATTTTCTTGGTTATATCAGCATACGTGTGAACGGTGAAATTGAGATTTGCAATAGGATCGTCGAAGTAAGCGTCTTGTCCTGCCGAAATAGCGATTACCTCTGGCTTGAAAGCTTCAGCCAGCGGGGTGAAAAGCATATCAAGAATGTAAAGGTAGTTCACTCCAGACGTTCCAAGAGGCAACGGCAAATTGACGTTGTACCCTTTCCCTTCTCCATCTCCTATCTCATCAAGATAGCCTGTTCCGGGGTAGAGCGGCATTTGATGAGTTGAAAAGTATAGGACAGTAGGGTCCTCATAGAATATGTCTTGGGTTCCATTTCCATGGTGGACATCCCAATCTAAAATCATGAAGCGTTTCAAGCGATATTTCTCGTGAAGGTACCTAACCATGATGGCTATATTGTTAAAGTAGCAGAATCCTCCTCCGTAATTTCTTCCTGAGTGATGGCCTGGCGGGCGAATCAATGCGAAAGCGTTATTCACATCCCCTTTTACTACCGCTTCGCCAGCCGAAATAGCGCCTCCAGCACTCAATTTAGCTATTTCATAGGTTCCTTCTGGAACAGGTGTGTCTGCAGTGATAGCGCCGCCAGATCTGCTCAATGACTCTACGGTTTCAATGTACTCGCGTGTATGAATGAGCGCCAAATCATCATCGGTTGCAGGTCGAGGTTTCAGTACGACTATGTTCGGTTGAGCTATCAGTTTAGTTTCGGACAAGACTTGAATAGTTCTACGTAGTCTTTCAGGGCTCTCAGGATGGCCTAGGCCTGGGTCATGTTTCAGATAATCTTCATGGTAAACTAGCCCTGTCTTAACCATATGCTTGCCTTCCCAAAATCTGGTTTAAGAATTTAGGATTAGCCTTCTTTCTCCTCGTACTTGTCTGCGCAAGTAGCGCAACAGAACAAATGCTCCTTACCTTTTATCACTCTCTTGTAGACAGCAAAGGCGCATCCTTCGCCTATTTGCTCTTTGCAGAGTTCGCACATCTTTGAAGTCTTTTTCATTTCGATGCCTCCCTTTTCTTCAAGTAGTCCTCTATCGCTGCACGCAACCCATCGGCCGCTAGATTGGAGCAATGCATCTTTATCGGAGGTAAACCTTCTAGAGCATCTGCAACATCAGAACGAGTGATCTTCATAGCCTCATCGATCGTTTTCCCCTTCGCCAATTCCGTTATCATACTACTGGTGGCTATAGCCGCTCCACAACCGAAAGTTTTGAACTTGACATCCTCCAACCTATTGTCTTTCACTTTAATGAAGATCTTCATCATGTCTCCGCATATGGGATTTCCCACAGTTCCTACTCCGTCTGCATCCGGGATTTCGCCCATGTTTCGAGGGTTTCTGAAGTGTTCCATAACCTTCTGGCTGTACATCCTATCACCCAGCCTCTTCTTTCGGCGTTAATGGAGACATAGCTCTTAATCGCTTCACTATGCTAGGCAGTATTCCTGAGACATAGTCAACGTCCTCTTTTGAAGTTTGCCTACCGAGCGAGAAGAGTAATGATCCATGCGCCTCCTCATGGGCCAGCCCTATTGCAAGCAAAACATGCGATGGCTCCAAGGTCTTGGAAGTGCACGCTGACCCTGAAGACACGGCAACACCTTCCATGTCAAGGCTTAGAATCAACGATTCCCCTTCAATATAGCTGAACCTAACGTTCACGTTATTTGGGAGTCTCTCTGTTGGATGTCCGTTCAAGTACGAGTGTGGAATATCTCGGGTAATATTGCTTATTAGTCGATCTCGCAACTCGATCATTCTTTTGCTTTCAGAGTACATCTCATTCTTCGCAATTTCCGCCGCCTTGCCCATGCCAACAATGCCTGGGATATCTTCAGATCCTGATCGTAGTCCCTTCTCCTGCCCTCCTCCGAACATGACAGGAATTATTCTCATTCCCTCTCGAATGTATAGTGCGCCGACTCCTTTCGGTCCGTACATATCGTTCGATGAAATCGATAACAAATCTATATCTTCTTGCTGAACGTCTATTGGAATTTTTCCCGCTGCAGCAACGGCGTCAACGTGGAAGTAAATTTTATTGTGGTGGCAGATCGAGCCTATCTCTCTTATAGGCTCAACCGTTCCTATCTCGCCGTTCGCATACATGACCGAGATGAGAATGGTCTTTTCGCTTATTTCGCTCCTCAATCTCTCAAGGTCTACTACCCCATATTTGTCGACTGGAATGAATGTGACTTTGAAGCCTTCCTTTTGAAGAGACTTGCATGTATTGATTACCGACATGTGTTCAATCTTAGTGGTGATTACATGGTCGCCTTTTTCTCTATTCCTGTGAGCCACGCCTCTAATCGCGAGGTTATTGCTTTCAGTTCCGCCAGACGTAAACACAATCTCTTCGGCCTTCTTGGCACCTACTAATTCGGCGACGCTACTTCTAGCATGATCCATAGCAATTTTCGCCTCCTGCCCAAATTGATGGGATGAAGAAGGATTTCCGAAGATCTCAGTAAAGTAAGGCATCATAGCTTCAAGCACTCTGGGATCTGTTGGAGCCCCGGCTTGGTAATCCATACATATTCTTTTCACGTGATTATTCTTCTCCCAAAATCACTCATTTTGTAGCACTGCATACTTGGAATTGAAGAGTTAGGTGCAGATGACCGCGACGGCTTCGGGAGCTAAGCGGTTTATGGTTGCAGCCGCCTCCTTTTCGCACTAAGCGCCAACGTGTCCTACCTCAATTTCCTCATCAGAAACCTGATCTTTCCATTCTCTCGCTTTACCTCAAGAATCTCCTGTCCAGCATTCTTAGCCCAATACTTGATATCCTCTTCCGCGGCCGGATCATCAGCGATAACCTCAAGAACCTGGCCCACAGAAAGCTTGTCAATTTCTTCTTTTGTCCTGAAGACTGGAACTGGGCAGTACAGCCCAATGCAGTCCAGTACTCGATCTACTTTCACCTTATCTGACAAATACCCACCCTCTAATTTGAACTAGAATTTACTGGGCAATCCTCCCTCTTTGGATGGTTCATCAATCAACGTGACAACCAACTTCATCGAATCATTATCGCTTTAGTTGGACAATTTCTAACGCACGCCACACATCCGGCGCACGCTTCTGTTCTTCCAACGCATTCGACGCAAGATGGTTTTGCTTCGATGCCTAGGCATGCTTGCTGATTCACAACTTGTACTTTTCGGTCTGATAGCTCAAGTACTGACGTTGGACAAACGGCTACGCATAAACCGCAACCATCGCAAGCTTTTGAATCTATGAGTATCAAAGGCATCTCTCATTGAATTGAAATCTCTTGAAGCTACGTATTTATTCTTGTTGGGTTATCGCGGCGGAAACGGCGGTCCGAACTTCGTCGAGCCCACCGTCAATTTCAAGCCGCGGCTTTCTTTCCCCAAGGACAGACCTTGATGCATATCCCGCAAACTCGGCTTCCAAAACGAGGTTGGCCCTCTATTTCTAATAGCCTTTTATTACAGGTGTTGATGTCTAAAGCTTCTTCACGGGATGACGGTCTCTCTGTGAAGTGGGACTCTTTTATAGCTTGGACCGGGCAAGTCTTTACGCATATAGTGCACTTTCCGCAGCGATTCTCTATCGGAACGTTCGCGGTTAACGGGAGAGTCGTTAGGATAGATGCCAATCTTATGCGAGGGCCGAATTTCTCGTTTATGATGAGCAGGTTCTTGCCTAGCCAACCGATTCCAGCTAGCGCGGCGACAGCTTTGTGGGAGATGATCCCTACAAGATTAAGTTCATCTATCACTTGGGATGCTGGGATCGATACTGCTTCACATCCCCTATTTTTGCAGTATTCCGCGATCTTGGATGCCATGTTATCGAGCAGAGCGTTGACCTGTCTGTAATGGTGAGCGTAAGCTTCTGTAGGGTCCTCTTTAGTGATTCTATCGATTATCTCATTTGATAGTTTGACTGCTATCGAAATACCGAATGCATACCTTGAGAGCAACGGCTTAGAGATCCCGTAAGAGTCTTGGTATAAGCTTAAGTTAGCAACTCCGAATAGGTCGGCGCCTAGCTTCGATGCGAGGCTTTCAATATTTCGTGTTTCAGAGTAGGCGGTTTCCAAGTCATTCAATCGAAGTTCTCTCGTCACCATCTTTCCTTCAATTATCAACTTGTTGATAGACATCTTCTCCTCAACAACGCCGCCATTGGCAAGCATGCAAAGACGTTTACGGCAGCACCTATTATGAATGGTGCTGAGTAGCCTATTTGAGCCCATGCTATTGCGCCGATGAGCGGTGCGAATATTCCTGCTCCTGTCGTTATTGAATCCACGACTCCAATTATCGTAGCTTTGCCGGCATCTTCAGTGGCATGCTCTAACATTATCGTCCTTCTAGCGGGCATATCCATTGCACCTATTACGCCGAAGGTCATCATCGTTATGATTGCGGCTATGAAACTTTTCGACAAGGCGTATGCCACCCAAGAAATTGTCGAGAGTACAAAATGCATGAAGAGCATAGGTCTTCCACCCAGCTTGTCGGTCATTTTGCCGAATGGGATCTGAGCTGATATCATCCCTAAATTCCATAATGCTATTATTACACCAGTTTGGACGACATCAAGGCGAATGCCGTAAGTAGCATAGAGTGCGATGTAGGGGTTCAGCATGTAGAATCCGAAGGCGTGGAATGAAAGAGCGACTGCAAGCAATTGGAGCTCTTTATCTGCCCGCAATAATAAGGTGGTTCCTGAGATTGATTTTTTCAAGCTTTCTTCGAATGCCAGATGATAAGAGCCTCTCCATTGGTCGCCTTTCCCCTTAATGGAGACATAGATGATCACTGTAGCGACCGCTAGAAGTATAGACGCGATTAGAAACAGACTTTGGAACCCAAAGGAGCCCGCTAAGAGTCCAGAGAGGCATGAGCCTAACACTGTGGCAGATAGGATGGAGATGTAGTAGCTTGCATAAGCCATTCCAGATTTGCTTGGGTGACTAGCTTCTGCGACTAGAGCGTTAACCGCTGGCGTCGCGAGTCCTTGACCGATTCCGTAGAGAATAGTGAATACCATGATTAGAAGAGGGTTCTTAGTGAAGTAGAGGAAGAATGTGTTTACAGCAATTAGAGCGCTTCCAGCGATAAGAGGAGTTCTTCTTCCGACAAGATCCGATAATCTTCCTGATGGAAGGTACGTTAAGCTGATTGAGCCGTTGATTCCTGTTAGAACTGCGCCGATCCAAATGGCTGTCAAACCCGCATTGTCAAGGTAGACCGCGAAGAGGGTCAGCCAGAGGGAAGTTCCAAAGTTCAAAATAAAGAACGCGACGCAAGCAACTAGCACTATCCGTTCTAAGCCTAGGTATGCTGCAACTCTGTTGAACATGCTATCCGACATCTACCGCAGGCAAGTCCTGAATTGTTGAATGGTTCTTAAGCAGAATGCAAGACTCTATATTTTAGTATTATCCGTAGAAAAAGGCGATGTCCCCCGCAAATCCCCTCTTTTTCCCAGCACATCTCTCATAAATCGCAATCGAATTTTGCAATCGTTGCTTCTTGACATGTATTAGCTGAAGCTGACGCCAATGAGAGCTAGCAAATCTGAAACCCGAACATGCTTCGACGTTTACAACAGACGAGTTACCACGTGCCCGATCATTTCAGAGCTAACTGGGGAATTGGATGTTGAGGACGGTCATATCTGGTCCAGTAGTTTTGCAAGTTTGGGTTTCCACCGGTATAGAGAAACTTTGCAAATCGTTTTCGCAAGAAAATCTGATGGTGGGCTTGTCGGTTAAATGCATATGTAAGGAATTCTTACTTCTAGCTGTAGGCGAATATGATAGCTACTAGTGAGGTTGTCAAGATGACATCGAAGGGGCAGTTTACTCTTCCGATTGAGATAAGGAGGGACCTATCACTAAATAAAGATAATTACCTCTATGTGACCAAAGTGGGCCACCCTCATCGTGATGAAGAAGGTGGACGAGTTATCCTTGGACGAGATCTCCACGATTCTCCAAAGTCAGGCAAAGGAGAGAGGTATAGACCCGCAACTCCCTAATGAAGGAGGTTGAGAGAGCCAAAGCGAAACTGCTGGAAGAGAAGCATGCCAAAACTCAAACCTAAGGGCCTGATCGACACAAACATCTTCGTCTCCGGCCTCGTCTTCCTGAAAGTTCAATGGAAAAGTCGGCAGCTATTAGAGGAGTTTCAAGAACCTATCGACTCAAGCATAATGATCGACAATAGCTGTGGGTATTTAATCCCAGAATAGGCGGGTTCTAGCGTACTCTCTTTCAGCCTTCAGGATTTCCGCGTAGAACTCCTGTTCGTTGCGAACGAACTTCCTTAGTATCCGTGCGGCTGTCGTTGGGCCAACTCCTCTGCCACTCATCGAGATGACGGCTTTCTTACCTGCGGTTTGAACTAGGCTTGCGCTCTTCCAACCTCTATTCCATGCTCCCTGTTCTTCCGTTGTCAGTTGTTGCTTCTTCTTCTTTTTCGAGATCTTGAGGAGTTCCTCGTCGCCTTGGTATGTGACTGCAATCAACGTCGAGTTACAGGACGGGCATTTGATTCTCTCAGGTAGCGTCTTGACCGATCTTATGCCTTCCCAGTCAGCATTGAATATGCAGACGAGTCTGACTGTATGCGATAGAAGTCGTTCTTTAACTACTTCAGCTAATGATGCTGTTGGAACAGCTGGCCTCAAGAGATCGTGAGGGACTATTTTGTCGACTATCGGCATAGCGAATGGTGAACAACTCGTTCCTTTTTGCGGGGAGAGTTCAACAGCCAGTTTTCCATCGATGATTTGCTGAACTATTCGCTTTGCATTTTCCACATCTAGTTTCTCTAGGAAGATCTCTCTCTTCGCCTCTTTGTTTATCGGCGTTCCTCTATACACGTCGGCAAGAAGTCTAGCTTTATTCATCTTGTAGTCCGCTGCTCTCTCAACTGCTCCGAACCTTCTGGCTACATGCCAGTGCCTCCATATGAATAGCTCAGTTCTTTCGATGGCTTCATTGATCGTTTTTTCAAGCTCTTCAGGGGTGAACTTTGTCAATTCATTCGCCACTAGTTGAGCGTTGATCTTGAATGGACACGTCAAGGCTACTCTGTACGGGTCTACTTGTGTTGCAATATGCATACCGTACTTAGAGCTGAGTATTGTAGCTAGGGCTGTCCCTAGTGTTTCGTTCACAAGGTTGCCGAAGCAGCAGTGGATTACTATGCAGTTCTCGTAATTCTCGATGATTATCCTTTTGTCGGTTGGAAGAGGGTAATCATGAATATGGCTTTCAATCGTCTCGACGACTTTGCCGATAGCACTCTCGCCTATACCGGTCTCTGCAGCTATTCTTTCTTGCTTAAGATCTTTCAAGCTATTCGCTATCACGCCCCTAAGGTTGCCGACTTGCACAGCGACTTCATAGCTTACTGGAATTATCTCCCCTTCCCAACTCGGTATTGCATTCAAACTCGGCGCGGTTGGTTCAACCTCAATCGAGAGGTCCGTCTCATCTACGCTTATAACCCGCCAAGTTTGACCATGCATTATGAACTCTGTTCCAGAGGAGCACCGTCTGGCAACGAACTCTTGATCCAGAACGCCTATCCTCCGTTTTCTAATGAAGTCGAACACAGTATACTTCTTTACATCTGGAATTACCGAGAGATTATCATAATAGTATTTGAACGCCTTCGGATATCTTGGTTGGATAGAGTCTTCTCTCAGTCTTAGAAGCCGAAGATTTTCCAGTTGCTTTACAACAGCCATCAAGTCTTCAGGCGGAAGATCTCTGTATGGGTAAGAGTTTCTTACTACCTCGTAAACTCCTTCAAGTTTCATTTGTTTTGAATCGAGTAGCATACCGATAATCTGGTGGGCCAAGACATCGAGAGCATTTTCATGGATCTTAACTTGTTCAAGGCTCTCCTTTTTCGCTCGGTTCACAATTGCGGACGACTCCACTATGTCGTCCGCCCATCCAGCTATGATGCACCCTTTCGGAACTCCTCTTATTCTATGTCCGCTTCTTCCAACTCTTTGTATCAGGCGAGTAGCTTCTCTCGGAGACATGTATTGTACTATGAAGTCGACTGTTCCGATATCTATGCCCAGCTCCAAGGATGAGGTGCATATAACACTCTTGACTATGCCTTCTTGGAATTCCTTCTCAACCTCTTCACGTATCTCTCTAGATAAGGAGCCATGGTGTACCCTGACAGGCAACTCGCTGTTCAATGCATGGATTTGCGATCCTAGAGCTTCTGCATGTTCTCTAGTGTTTGTGAAGACAAGAGAGGACCGCTGTTTCGACATTAGATCGATAATTCTTCTAATTCTAGCGATGGCTGGCGCTGGGACGCCCAGCCTATCAGCTTCTTTATAGTCATCCTTTGTAGGTGTGACATACTCCACCGTCACGTCGAACGTTCTAAGTTCTGAGGACTTTACCGTCTTTACTTCACGTTCAGTTCCCGCTAGAAATCTGGCTACTTTGTCCTCTTCGCCTATCGTAGCTGATAAGCCGATTCTTTGAAACTCTCGACCTGCCAACTGGCGTAGTCTCTCCAAAGCTACTGCAAGCTGTGTTCCACGCTTATCAGTGGTTAATTCATGAATCTCATCGATTATCACCCATTTGACATGTTTCAAATGTTCTTTCATTCTCTTTCCTGGGAGAATCGCTTGTAGAGTCTCAGGGGTTGTTATCAGCATGTCCGGCGGGAATTTGGCTTGCATCGCTCTTACGCTAGCGACTGTGTCTCCATGCCTGACTTGGACATCGATATCCAAGTCTTTCCCGATCTCGGAGAGTCGCCTTAACAAATCCCGGTTCAAGGCTCTAAGCGGCGTGACGTAGAGGATCGATATGCCGACTGGCTTCGCAGCACTTCTTGCTGAGAGAAATAGATCAAATACGGGAAGAACGGCTGCATATGTTTTGCCAGTGCCGGTTGGCGCAATAATGAGAACATTCTTGCCCTCTAGGATCGCTGGGATAGCTAGCTTCTGAATCTCACTGGGCTCCGCTATCTCTTCTCTCTCTAACTGTCTTTTCACAGGCTTCGAAAGGAGCTGGAAGGCGTTTTCAGCCATGGCTTTCTGCCTAGATTTACTAGAGGTCTCTATCCTCTACCTGAAGAGCCATTCATAAACATTTGAGCTAGAAACTATAGGACTCTGAACAGAGGGGATGAAAAGCGGCTTTTCAAAGAAGGCATGAAATTCAATTCGCTATTTCTGAATGGCCTTCTCCAAATATATCAAATAGATCCTTAAATCGCTCCTTCTCGTGGGCTCTTTCTCTTTCCCCTCAAGTTGCTTTAATTTTTCTGTAAAATCAATGAGGTCTCTGCTCTCCTCGATGGTTTTCGTGATTGAAGCTTTAGTCCACTCTATGTTTGAAAGATATGGAACTGCGTCACTGTATGCTAGCCAAGCTTTCTCTTTCATTTGAAGCGCTTCTCGCATAGGTCAGGTTGCTTCAGTCTTCTCATACGAGATGTATAAGAATATCAGGATCAACGTTATGAATGCGAGCACTAAGACGAAGAGTCGGATTATCTCGAATGTTTCATCAGGGGACACTTCATAAGCGCCTCGTTTCAGAACGATAACTGTCAGCTAAGATTTAAAACATGTCTTATTCAGAAGTCTGAGTATCCTCTTCTCCAACTTTCCATTTCTCTGTGACGCTACTGTAAGCCCTATCGGGCAGCTTCTTAACGGTGTACCTACCAAGTGCTTCAGCGAACATTTGGGCTATGATATGGTAGCACAATGTTCTTTCCCGGTCGATTACTCTAAAGTAGTAGTCATCGCAGTTACAGAAGTTTGTTTCAGGGATCACTTGGTACTCTCCTTTTCTTCCTATGACCGTCCATATTACTCGGCTGCTTGGTTTGAACATGTATTTCTTTACTCTATTCTTGTCGATAAGGTTCATTGCGTTTTCAAAGCGTTTCGAAAACTGTTTGATAAGCTTCATTTTTGTCTTTTCGCTTAGCTGTCCGGTGGAACGTATTTCGTTGCAAGCTTTCTCGACTGCCGCGATCTCTCTCTTGCCGGTCTCCCTCATCTGCGCGTGCTTCCTGTACTCCTGTTGCGGTAACTCATCGCCTTTCTATAAGAACTTTGATATGCAACTAAATCTATTGACGACACGACACTTTTATGGTCGCCATTGATGAATGAACTATCGATAAATGGACCATGGTCATGCAAACGTCATCGGGACAAATTAGACTACCTTTCATAGTGAGAGGTCAATCTGTGGGAAGGCTTGGCGAGATTCGCTTATTCCTCTCTCTTCTCCTCTTAGCTGATTTTGAAAAGGATAAATAAACGGTTAGTTCTGAGACCGTTACTGGAGGAGCCGAACGTTAGCCACTTAAAACCCGTTAGCCCTTTTGCTGCTCTGCTCTTACGGAGGAAATCCGAGCGCGTCGTGGTTATTGGAGACCTGCATATAGGTTGGGAAGTGACTTTGGCGCGGCAAGGAATTCACGTGCCATCGCAGACCTCCAAGCTACTTGAGAGAACCATTCAAGTGATTGACGTTTGCAAACCGAACAAGTTGATTCTCTTGGGTGACGTAAAGCATACTGTTGCAAGGGTGGAAATGGAGGAGTGGCGCGATGTTCCAGACTTCTTCGAAAAGATCAGTAAACTGGTTTCGGATATTGAGGTGGTTCCGGGAAACCATGATGGGAATCTTGAGCCTTTGACACCTTCGAATGTCAAGATTCTTCAGTCAACTGGAACAATTCTTTGGAATAGTATCGGCATCTTCCATGGGCATGCATGGCCTTCGCCTGAGCTTCTTGCATGTGACAGCCTTATTATGGGGCATCTTCACCCAGTTGTTATGTTCAAGGATGTTCTCGGTTTCAGAATCATGAGGCAGGTCTGGGTTAAAGCTAAGTGCGACAGCGAAAAGCTCGCGAGATCTCTCTTTAAACATTTGAATATTGCGGTTGAGGGGAGTATAGCTGATGAGCTTAAGCGGCGTTTCAATGTGCGTTTGAGGAATCCTGATTGTATTATAATGCCTTCGTTCAACGACTTCTTAGGAGGTCAAGCGATCAATAGGAAAGTGATCGGGGGTTCGAAGGAATCTAGAGCGGAATATATAGGTCCAGTCCTGCGGTCAGGAAGTGTCGATTTAGATAATGCGGAAGTGTATTTGCTAGATGGAACATTTCTGGGGGAGATAGAGAATCTTCGTTCATATACTTAGGCTCAGTTCTCATTTATCATAAATTAAGAACCGTTTGGAAATCTTTGAATTAGCGCTTTTTGTGCTTGAGGTCAAGGTTTTTCTAGGAAATTCCCGTCTTCTTTCCTGTCTTTGGAGAAAGAACAGTGATATTACGATTATGAGAATCATCACGAGTTGAGTTGTTGGAAATTCTGGGATCGGAATACCTGTCTCGACTAGGTTGAAGCCTAGGGATGTTTCTGATCCATCTGTGACTGTGATCGTCACGCTTTGTGGTTGGTATACTTGATATTGCGGGATCCCTACGCTTATCGTATATGTTCCGTTTGGAAGCCATAGGTCAAAGTCTCCATCTATGGAGTATGCTACACTACTTGTGGGTCCTATGGCTAGGATTTGAGCCCACGAGAGCGGATATAGTTCTCCGAAAGCGTTGAACCATCTTACACCCGTCTCTGAAAGTCTTCCGTATACATGAGCCATTCTGTGGAGATCAAGAATGACCGCTGCATTTCCGGAAAGTGGTACGGTGGCGGCTACGACGCTTCTCTGCATATATCCTGGAACCCAAACCTTCACTGTGTACGTTCCGGCGGGCAGACCGTAATCGTTTATCGGAACTCCATCGGTTGTGTCGTAGTAGTTCATCCAATTTCCGTAATTTCGGCTACAAGGGTTGCCGGCATAACTGTCGAAGCCGATTACTCTTGTGAAATTGTATGTGGGCCAAGATACCTGTACAACGTTCGGAGGGACATATCCTACACCTACTCCCACGAACTTCCCGTTTGAATCGTAAACTTCTATCCTTATGCTCGTGTGGTTTGAAAGGTCTATAGGTGCAAGCAAGTCTTCAGTCTTGAAGTTTATAATTGTGAAGATTGCGGCTCCTTTCACGAGTTCAAAGGATATGTCAGCAGTCCTTTTCTCGTCGTTGGTCTCGCTTGCGATGACAGCGACTTCAGGCGTTGTCAATTGAACGTATCCAGGCGTGAAAGCCTTCAAGGCGTAAACGCCGGTTGGGAGTCCTGTGAAGTTGAAGGTTAAGTAATTCCTGTCCGCAACCTGCCTTGAAATGAGGGTTGATACTACGCCTCCGGCTAAGGTATAGACGATGACCTTTACGTATCTTCCAGGATATGCCCAAGGTATCTTTTGAGCTGGATTCTCCCAGTTAACTGAGAAGATGGTGACGTTTAAATTTCCGGTATATGTCGGCTTTGAAGGAGGCATATACTTGGGGCATCTTCTCAAATCCATTTCTACGTAGATAACGCCGGTATACTCCAAACTTGGCACGACTATTGTGTAGAGTTGCATCTGTGTATAGTCGGTTACGGTTGCGTTTACGTAGTATACACCAAGTTCTAAGCCGGAAACGTATCCTGCATAGTTTTGAGGTATATGGCCTGTGAAATCTGTATTCACTAGCCATAATGGTGCTGAACCGAAAGTGAAGTTGTAGTTGTCGGCATTAGCGTCGGTGGTTCCTGTGATATATGAAAGAGATTTCCATCCTACATCGTAAATGGTAACTGTAATTGAGTATGTTGTGCCCCAAGGTATCTTCTTTCCAAGTGTACAATTCTTAGACCAAACTCTTCCGCTGACCCTCGCACCTGGATGCAGATATATGTCGACCCCTTCTAATGATTGCCCTGCGAGAACTGTGACAGGTCTTTCAAGAGTGATCGGGGGCATTCCCGCTGCTGAGACAGTTATGTTGTATGTTGCTGGAGCTAAACCGTATAGCGTATATCTTCCATTAGCCGTTGCGTTGAAGTAGGCTTGCGCTCTTACGAATCTTCCAGCAGGAGTGATACCTGTCGCGATCACTTTTCCATGGACATCTATAGGTCGCCCATAATAGTACCCGTAGTAGTCAGATCCTCCGTACAAGATTGTGCCGGAAATATAGGCTGGATCAACTTCTCCTTTAACCACTAGAGTCGGAAACTTCTCAGCACCTATAGAGGTGTACGCTGAACTGCCGCTACTCTCCAGTCTAAAGATTTTGAAGAAATATCTTCCCGCGATACTTGGCGCTTTGATGTTGAAGACTCTAACATAAAACGTGTATGGAGAATCCTTGTTCGAATCGAGGGCTGGTATTGGGATGCCTATGCGTACCTTATTGTTAGGATTCTCGATCGGTTCAATGGTAATCAACCACCAATCAGGACCGATGAGATCTGTAGAACTTAGCTTGGCGACTGAGATCGAATTGTAGTCATTCGTCACGCTGGTCCAAACATTGTAGAGAGAGAATGCGCCGAACTCGGGAGGAATATATATTCTAATGCCGAAACGCTTTTCCGCGATCGTTATTTTGAATAGGAGATCTCCAACGGTGTCAACGAATATCGTACTCTTAGGATAATCCATCTTTACAATCTGATTTGGGGTGCTTAAATTATAATCCCATCCTGGATGTGTTCCAGGCCATAACTCCACATGATCGCCATTAGAGGGGCTATCATTACCGGTGACACGAATATCATATGCATTAACGAGGATAGAGGAGACTGCCAATATCAGGAAAAGAAATGCTGTTAGCCTGATATCGGTTTTCAAGAAGTTTCTCTCTCTTTCCTTCTAGCAGCTTCACCAAGAAGTTGAATCAGATTTAGGTAGGGCTGAATCTCCCGCCTCCTCAGGAGTTCAACCTCAATTCGTAGAATATCTCTTAACAGAACTATTGTTCCAAGCGCTGCGGTCGTGCCCAAGTCTATGGAGACTGGAATAAGTTCTTGGGCGATGTCTCTAGCCGCTTTGACGGTCGCTAGCTCCAGCTCGCTTAACTTCATTACATGGGCTTTCTTCTTTACCAAAAAGTCCACCAGAGCCTTCGGTATACCCGATGCATGCTTTCTGAAACCCAATGGTATCCTGTCGGTATACGATAAGAGACTTACGGCACAGGAGAAGGTAAAGTGGGGCAGGGTAAGGTAGGTATCTAAACCAAAACATGTAAAAATGGGAGAATCACGGTATAGAAGGGTGAATGAATATCCAAAACCCGAGAAACCGCGAACCTTACGATGTAGTCGTTGTGGGCTGCGGACCGGCTGGAATCTTTGCTGCTTACGAGTTGTCTGAGAAGACTGATCTGAAGGTATTGATGCTAGATAAAGGACCTGATATCGATAAGCGAAAGTGCCCGACAAGCCGCGGCATTGGCTGTGTACGCTGCATTCCATGCTCTCTTCTTAGCGGTTGGGGTGGAGCCGGAGCTTTCAGTGACGGAAAGCTTACGCTTTCTTCTGAGGTTGGCGGATGGCTTAATGAGTATCTCGACGGGAAGGAGTTGAATGGTCTTATCGATTACGTGGATAAGGTCTACTTGAAATTCGGCGCGCCTGAGAAGTTGTACGGCACGGATCTTGACAAGGTTGAGGAAATTGAGAGGAAAGCCGCGCTGGCTGGATTGAAGCTTGTCCGCGAGAAGTTGCGTCATCTCGGAACTGAGGAGTGCGTTCAGATTCTTAAGCGCGTGAAACATTCGCTTGAGAGGAAAGTTGAGATCAGAACGGATAGTGAAGTGAAGAGCTTCCTCGTTGAGGGCGGCCGAGTGACGGGCGTGACGGCAGGCGATGGAGAGATACATGCGAAGTACGTCATCGCTACGCCTGGAAGGGTTGGAGCTGAATGGTTGGCTGGAGAAGCGAAGAGACTTGGGCTGAAAACTTTGAGTAATCCTGTTGATGTCGGAGTTAGAGTTGAAGTTTCAGCGCCTGTGATGGAGGAGATTACTCAAATCCTTTATGAGCCTAAGTTCGTCTTCTTCTCGAAATTCTTTGATGATAAGGTTCGTATCTTCTGCGTCTGTCCGAGGGGGGAAGTCATCACTGAATCCTATAATGATGTTATAACGGTGAACGGTCAAAGTTACGCGGAGACGAAGAGTGGAAACACGAACTTCGCGATCCTCGTCAGCACGTCTTTCACTGAGCCGTTCAAGGAGCCTATAGCGTATGGCAAGTATATTGCTAGGTTGGCGAATCTGCTTGGCGGTGGGATAATCGTTCAAAGAGTCGGAGATCTTGAGGGTGGGCGGAGGTCTACGCATGAGAGGATAGCTAGGAACGTGGTTATTCCGACTTTGAAGACAGCTACGCCTGGAGACTTGAGCTTTGTTCTGCCCTACAGATACCTATCCGACATTCGTGAGATGCTGAGAGCGATGGACCAAGTTTCGCCGGGGATATATTCGAAGCACACATTGCTGTACGGTGTTGAGGTTAAGTTCTATTCATCGAAACTTGAATTGAGCAATACGCTTGAAACGAAGATCCATAATCTATTCGCTGTGGGTGATGGAGCTGGGGTAACTAGAGGACTTATTCAAGCTTCTGTGTCAGGGGTTGTTGCCGCGAAGGAGATTGAGAAGAGAGAGAAAGGCTCGAAATAGGATAAAATCAATTCAAGCGTCATGCCTTTTCGTCAATTATCGTTGAGCCGCTTCAGTTTTTCGCGTTAAGCTCATATTTTCTTGACGTAGTTACCTAAAGGCTCGGGTGGCTCTGCATGTTCACTGAGGCTCAACTTAGAAATCGCGTAAGGAATTTTCAGTCGTTGATGAAGGCTAACGGGATTGATGTCGCTGTAATTCGAACCCTTTCATCATTCATATACTTCACTGGTATCAAGTGGCTGAGGCCCGCTCTACTGATTCCGGCTGAAGGAGAGCCTACAGGCTTCATTTTTCAGCATGAGGCGGATGAGTTTGCTTCAAGATGTTGGGTGAAGGGTATTGAGCGGTGGATGAAGACTGAGGATTTGATGAAAGGAATCAGTGGAATGATTCGGAAGGCCGGCTACAAGGTTGCTGGTTTTGATTATAGCGTCGAAAGGGATTCGTACGTGCTCTTCTTCGAACTGTTTAAAACGCTGAATCCGAGCGTTGAGGTTCGCGATGTTCATGCGTTGATTATGAAGTTGAGGATGATCAAGGATGCGCAGGAGATCGAATGTATTCGGAGAGCTTCTGAGATTGTGGACCTAGGGATGGAAGCCGCTGTGAACAGCGTGGATTCCGGCAGGAGCGAGTTGGAGATCGCGGCTGAGCCGGTTTACAGGTTAATGAAGCTGGGGGCAGAACATCCTTTAGTCTATGTGAACGTCGGCCCGAAGCCTAGAAAACACGCTGAGCCGAGAGGCGATGTGAAGGTTAGTAGAGGAGATTGCGTCAGCATAGTCATTGGAGCTGACTATAACAACTATTTCAGCAACGTCTCTAGAACCATGTTCTTCAGCGAAACTTCAAGCAAGAAGAAGAGGGCGTTTGAGGTTGTGGAGAAGGCTAGGCATCTGGCGGAGGAAGAGCTGAAGCCTGGCGTAGAGCTGGCGGAGATAGAGAAGAAGATACATGAACTTATGGAGGGGTCAGGGTACGGCGCATACTATTCTTGGGGTTTTACGCACGGCGTCGGTCTGCTTACTGAGGAGGACCCGATAACGACGATCGTCGTACCTCATAGAAGGTATATGGTTGCTGAGAACATGGTTTTGGCTGCTGTGCATGTTCCGTTGACAATACCGAACGTAGGCTCGGTCAAATGTGAAGATACCTTCCTGATACGCAAAGAAGGATGTGAACCGCTCACAAAACACTGGTGTAAAATGATAAGGTAGCATTGTCAACAAGGCGGCATTCGAAAACAAACAAGTCTGTGCGCTGAAACGCATCAACTCCGGTTCGTCAGTTTCATCGACTATTACCTAGCATAAATAAAGATGCAGCGTTTGGACAAGAGGAAGAAGAAGGTCAAGGACGAGATCCCCACTTCACCTAGGGGTGGCTGCAATAATTTCAGAGTTCATTTCAGTCAGTCTACAATAGAATTGAAAAGCGCCGAACCCCTAGGAAGGGGGCCCCCGGGTATCCCGGAGGCTGGAGTTTTCAATGAGATAATGTTGCTAAGAAATGCGTCTAAGGTGATGCTTGAGATCATCAAGCAGTGTTGTTTCAAGAACTTCGTTGAAAATCTTTTCCAGTTCTTCGAGTTTCGGGCGTTGAAGCTTTCCTCTTTCTCCATATGATGTACCTAGACGATTCTTTGCCGTGAGAAGGTCCTCCTATCCGCTAGGCCTGGGATCGAATCGCTGGCATTATGCAAAAGCTATGCGTCTACAGCGTTCAAACTTTAAAGCCGGCTGAATTCAATATAAGAGTAGGCAAAGCGTTTCATGCGCAGAGTGAGGGCGTATCGCCCTGTGCGACGTGAATTGGATGGTTGAGAGCAATCTGAACGATTTGAGCGAGAACTTCAATCTTCGCCTTTCGAAACGTTACCTTACGCGACTCTACGAGCGACTTTGTCCGTAGCCTACTCCAGAAGCTTCAAGAAGCTAGCGTACCTACGCGACGAAGACAAGAAAGCTGTGGGTGAGATCTGCCCTATCTGCGGAGGAAAACTAAGGTCAGCAAGAAGTTAGTGAATCTGGGTCTACCGGCCTAGAGAGTGAGACATCGTGAAGCGTGAGACTGAGGAGCAAATCACTAAACTTACCTTCAGAGTCCTTGATGAAATCGCTTCTCTTGCTAAGTACTCGATTGAAGAACTTAGGAAACTCTATCCATTTCACGCTATCTTCTTTCCTGAAGAGGTTCTACCTTATGCCAAACAGGAGCGTTCAATCGTCACAAGGATTGGAGTAATGTTCTATCCGCCTTTGGCTGAAATCGTCGCCAAAGAACGTTATAGAGATGTGCGACGCGAGCATCAGATTGAGAGAGAAATCGAATCGGCCAAGATGAATGCCATCAATAAGATCGTTGATGATTTGAGAGGCAACCGAAGAAGGCCTGACCGTGAACGTGAGCTCGATGAAATCCTGAAGGTTAGGAGCAACAGTAGGCAACTGACAAGGACTATCGCTGACCTATACATCGGAGATCATCAACAGGGGCCTCTGTTCCTTGAAATCAAGAGTCCCTTGCCTAACTTGGATGTCTGTGATGAATCTAAACGGAAGATGCTTACATTCCTAGCTATGATGTTCGAGGAGAATAAGAAGGGTCAAGCTTTCTTCGGATTGCCATACAATCCGTATGGCGAAGGAAAAGAATACCGATGGGGATTCACCAAACGGATAATGGACTTAGAAAGAGAGGTTCTAATCGGTAAGGCTCTGTGGGACATGATCGGAGGAAATGGGGCTTTTGAAGAGATTCTCAAGGTGGCGGGAAAAGCGCGAGATACTTGGACAAAGGAGAAGAAAGGTCAGCGGAGGCTTGACTAGGGCTTCTGCAAAAGTATCATGTACTCGTATCTCAGCCGTGCAAAACCTCCGAGAATAGGCCGGCGTATGACGTTCACCAGTTTGAAGCCAATCTTCTCGGCAATGTCGATGAATCGTTGAGTGATCGGTAGTTTCTTTCCTTCGAAAGTTACGTCACCAATAACGACGGCGCACCGCGCTTTGGGCTTTAGGACGTTGAACATACTTTGAAAAGCTAGTTCCATGTCCTCAAAATAAATACGAACCCTCTCCTCATGCTTTCCTTTGAGACCGACCAGTTTGTCTTGGAGACCTTGGGGTTCTATTCCTAGGTATTTGAAGGTGTGAAGGTCCATCGCAATGTAGTCTACCGCGATGCTATATGGAGGGCTTGTTACTATGCCATCGATGCTTTCTCTTTGAATCCCTTTTTGTTCAAGGAATCTTGCATCTCCATGCTCGACCTCTACTTTCCCCATCTTTAGGTCAAGCTGTTGCTTTAGTTCATCGAATCTGCGGATTGATTTCATGATTTGGCTGGTGTTCTGGTGAAATCCTTCCCACATGTCTCGCTTAACATAAGTGTAATCGGAGAGCGCATAGAGATAGCTTAGGAGGAAGAAGTCATGAATTCTCTCATCCATTCCGAAGAACGGAGACTTTGATGTGGCGTTAGCCTCTATGAACTTTGTTAGTCCGACTTGAGATGATTTTCCCTTGAACGTTTTGAAGTGGTTGAATGCGGTTTGAAAATCTAAGGCGTCAAGTTGTTCAGGTCTCAAGTCCAGAAGGTCTGTTTTGACTTTGCTCATGAACACACAGAATGGGTCGATGTCGATTCCAATACTGTCAACGCCTATGAGTTTCGCCTCAATCAGCGCTGTACCTGAACCGACGAACGGGTCTAGCAATTTTTGGCCTTTTTTGAGAGCCATCCAGTTTATTAGGGCCTTTATCATCTGGGGATGAAACTTCGCCTTGTATGGGTAGTACCAATGAGTCAAGTACTGGTTTGACCGACCGATTTGATCCTTACCCTTAATGTCTGAAATATAGTAGTGATAGGTTTTCTGGCCATTTACTTCTTCATAGTAGGCAGCTCTCTTCTGAAATTCATCGAGATCTTGCCACCAAGAGAACAGTTCCATCTTAGCTAGCTGTGCCTCGTAGATGAACGCAACATCGTCGAAAAGTTTCACGTTTACTGGTTCAGGGATTCCGTTAAGTATCCAATCCAGGATTGGTTCTGCCATATAGTCCCTGTTCTTGGTGAGCATAGTGTTTCGCTATCCTTTCATACGCGTTATTCTAATTTCTTCGCCTTGGCTTCTCTTGGAACTCTAACCTCAAGCTTTCCATCATCATGAAGAATCCAGATGAGCTCGTCTCCCTTTTGCAATCCTAGGTTCAGCACGATTTCCTTTGGGATAGTGCATCGCAATGTGCCATTATTGGGAACGATGCGGACCGGTATACTGTATATGATAGACATTTGATGCCACAATTAGCCACATTCTGCCACAGTTGCCTTAAAAGCCTTTTGGAAATCGCATAGACTCAATGAGGTTCTTCGCGTATCCAGCACTTTCAGCGATCAGTCTCATTCAAGTTATCCGCTGTACGGTTGAAGGTTATGCTCGGCTTCGGTGAAGTCAGAGTTTACGCTCTAGACGATCTTCTGAGAAGGCTGGGCAAGGATTGCGAGGCATGCGTCTACGGTCCAGCTAAGAGAAGATTCTTGACGAATGAATGCTGCAGATGCATAGAGCGAGCTGAAAGGCTGGTCCATTCAATCGTACCAGATCCGAATTACATATCGAACCCTGAGAAACTCGACAGATGGCTGACAAGCAGCAAACCGGATGGAAGGTCCCCATAGGAGTTGCTTTCCTTTGCGTGATGGTGTGAAGACTGCGAGCATCTTCGAACCGTGAACGATCCTCGATCATTCACGTCATTCTGCATCAAACATTGGAAGCAAGTCCTCGATGAATTTGATGTATCTGAATGGAGATCCAGTGCGGTTGTAGTGGGCTAGTAGGGCTTCTACTACTTCTTTCTCGCAGTCGTTCAGGTTGAGGCGTTGAAAAGCTTTCTCAAGCGTAAGCTACTTCAGAAAGTGTTGTCTTAGTGTTGTCGAAATGTGCCGTGTTTCGTGTTTCCGATACGTGACTTCGAAGAATGTGATTTTATGGTTTCGTGCTCTTTCACTTTCTTGAAGTGTATGCAAGGTTCTAGGCAGTAGTGGCTTACTGGGTCATGACTTGCGATCATATACTCGCCTATTCCAAGTTTCCGATGTCTAGCGCTGGGCGGATGCTTAAGCGTCACAAGGGCTTCCACACCGGGGCTCTGTTTAACTCTCATGCTTTCTGCACCACGTTCCCCAGTTCCCCTGCTGGTCCTTGATGCGCTGTAGACTCGCTCTTCCTGAAAGAATCCGGCTACCTCTCTCACTAGAAACTTACTGATCGACACGTGCTCGTCGATGTCGAGGGCTCTCTCTTTTGACGGCTAAAGGGGATGCTGGGTCCCCGGTTTCATCGAAGGAAACTGGAAGAGGAGCGTCATCCGTGAGACCCCGCTAGAGAGATATATACCCTGCTTCAGGTTTCAATCGCTCTATGGTAGAATTGAAAGAGGCCCCCTACCCCTGCCCCCTTTGAGAGGCTTGATTCAACCAATAGATTTCGCTACTGCTTTCTCTCGATCAATTCGACCAAGGTCCCGTCCGGATCCTCAACGAACGCTATCAATGATCCAGTCTGGTTAAGTCTAAAAGGCTCGTCTGTAATCGTGAACTTCTTCATCCGCATCACGGAAATTATCTCTTCCATATCCTCGACTTCAAACGCGAGATGATCGAACAACCGATCCTCATAATCAGCCTGAATAAACTTCTTCTGATTCCTATAGAACGTCAGCTCAAGCTCAGCCCCCTCCCCTCCGGATCTTGGAGGAAAGCAATCTCAGCATTGTTCTGCGGAATCTCTTCTCGACTCAGAAGTTTCAGTCCCATTATCCTAGTGTAGAAGTCAATCGACCTATCCATATCGCTAGTCCGAATACTGGCATGAGTGAACATACTGCTCCTTCACCCATGCTGCTTGTTCACACTTCCAGCACTTAAGAGCGACGGTTCAAAATTGAAAGCGAAAAGAGTCGGCAGCGAGAAGGCTAAACATTAGCTCCGATTTATAAGACGGCGAACTACTTTTCATAATAGTGAATTTGAATTGGAAGACGCGAATTACGAGTGGTGCCTCAAAGCTGATCTTGACAACTATAAAGGCCTTCACATTGCGGTAGCTGAAGGTAAAGTTGTGGAATACGGAGAGGACCCGAAAGCAGTATACTCAAGAGCGAAAGAGAAACAACCGACTGCGGAAGTTGTACTATGGAAGTTTCCTAAGGAAGAAGTCCTTATTCTATAACCTTCAAGTACAAATCGGAAAAGTCGAAGATATTCGGATCGATAAGAAGGCCTGTAGCAAAAGCTCATCTTGAAGGTCGCGAAGGCGAATGGTTACCATGCTTCATGTACATCGGCTCTGGAGCGGATTTCACCTTTGAACACAGCTTCTAACTTGGCAACTCTTATGAAGCCCAATCTTGAAGTAGTGATATCTTGAGATGATCATACTACATGAAAAACGCGAATCCGCCTTGCTTTCCCAAAGATACTTTTTCCACATCGCTACCCGTAAGACGGAGCATCTTCGTCTTCGAAGGTTGTAGTGGGGCGGATGGGATTTGAACTCACGAAGGTATACGCCATAGAGTTCTGAGATTCTTTGATATTGCCGGTACGTTGCATGCGGGGCTCTAGCTAGCCCTTGACTTCTTTTTCAGCCAGTTCGTCAGCCTTTCCCTCGAGATCTCTCCATTGTGGGAGACGACCGGCCATCTTCTTCTGGATTTCCTTCAGCGCCGGCACTCTCTTTAAAACAAGCAGGCCAGATCCTCTTGCGACAATCTCGACCCGATCTCCCTCTTCGATCTTGGCCTTTCTTCTCTCTCTCGAAGGAATGACTAAGCTTCCGCGTCTTCCGACTTTGGCAATCGTCATGGTACTCGCCAAGCATATGGAGGAGCTTAACCCGGTTTAGTACTTAACCTCCTTAAGTAGGAAATCTGAGAGCAAGTTTGTCCTTGATTGTGTTTGGTAGGAGTGGCTCTACCAAGTAGCGGTGGGTATACTATTGGCAGATTACTGTTTGAACGGTTCTCTCACTATTCCATGAGCTAAAAGTGGGTCCGCTATGTGATATTCGCTGTCTTCTTTTTCAACAAGGCTTGTTTTGACAAGTTTGTTAAGTAGGTCTGTGAACGTGGAGCTTGGCAGTGAGCGTTTTTCGCGCACTTCTACTGCTGCCTTCAAATTTGCCCAGCTCGCTTTCTTGACCGTTGATAGAAAGTTCAAGATGACTCCGTAGCGTGGAGAGAATTTCACTATTTCCAAGGCTTCTTTTCGTGCAAGTCTTCCGCCTTCGTCCACTACATCATCAACTATTTCTTTGCTGCATTTTCCTCTGTTGCGACATCTTGCGCCGAAAAGCGTGAGCCATCCTACGACCCCGTCAAGTTTTTCGATGGCGTAGTCTACGATTTCGTTTGGGCATGTTGTGTTGATCTGTTCAAATCCTTCTTTGAGAAAGGCTCTGGCTTCTTGTGGATTGAAGTTATGCATTTTGATTTCCATGTAATGCCTGCCGTAGAGTGGAGATTCTGGGTTGTCAAATCCGAGGAAGTCGTATAGTAGCCCTATTTCTGATCCAGTTAGGATTATGATTATGTTTCGGTTTTTGTCTGCTATTCTCGCGAAAAGCCTCGGGATGCTTTTGTCTCCTCGGATTAGTTGGATTTCGTCGAATGCGAGTAGGAAACGTTGTCTGTGGCTTTTGGCCCATGTATCTATCTTGTCGAATAGTTCGGCTAAGTCAAGGCCTTTTTCTCCCCACTCGAAGACTATGGAGCCGCTGACAATGCTGACGCCTTTGACGTGTTTTAGCGTGTCTGAGAGGGCTGATATCCATTTTCGGCTTAGTTTATTGAAGGCTACTTCTATTTTGCGGACTATTTCAGTGCGTGAGGGAACGATCGGGAGGTCGCGCATGTCTAAGAGAACATTGGGACGGTTGGTTTCAGATAAGGCTACGTCAACAAAGGATGTTTTACCTGTTCTCCTTAGCCCTGTGACAACGATAATTGAGGCGTAGGATAGAACGTCTTGAAATTGTTTGAGTTCTTTTTCTCTGTTGAATAGATCTTCTTTGTTGGTTTTTGGTCTTGGGTCGAAATACAAGTAGGGGTACCCATAGTAAGTAGGGTGGGGTCTACTAAATAAGACTTGAGAAACTGTTACTTAAGGATGTCAGTCTAGTAGTAGGGTCGGAATGAAGCCAAAGTCATTCTCCATATCATGCAAACACTTGGCCACAGAAGCATCCAAAACACCCTCATCTACACCCAACTCGTAAACTTCAAAGACGACGACTACACCGCAAAAGTCGCTCACTCAGAGCAAGAAGTGTGCCAACTCATAGAAGCGGGCTTTGAACATGTCTGCGACTATGATCGCAACAAAATCTTTAGGAAAAGAAAATGACCCTTACAAAATATTCGTTAGGATATAGGGTTTGTTCTAGTGGGGCGGGCGGGATTTGAACCCGCGATCTCCGGCTCACTCGCCCACGGGTCCCGAGACCGGAATCTTTGACCAAGCTGGACCACCGCCCCAGCTCGACCATACTTCACTTCCTCGACCGATTTAAAAACAATGTGCAAACAGAATGAGACGCACTTTATTAACACATACGCTCATTGAACCCTTCAAGATAGTTTCAACGCTACGGTAATTCATGAATTCTCAGAAATCAGCATGCAAAAGCTCTTAAACCCATAGCAACGATTTAGCTTCGGTGTTTACGGTGTTGAAAAGTAGAAAAGCTGTAACAATGAAAGCTTGGGCCATAATAGTCATCGTCATCATAGCAGTGATTGGAGCAGGCGCATACGCGTACTATTCATACGTGGCGGTTCCACCTGCGCCAACGAAGATCGCGTTAGCATACGACGTCGGAGGAAGAGGAGACAAATCGTTTAACGACATGGCTTATTTGGGCGCCTCGAAAGCTGGTAAGGATTTCGGCGTTACGGTCGACGAGATAACGCCTAGAGCGATTCCAGAGATGGAAGATGTTCTAAGGAGGTTATCGAAGACTGGAGAGTACAAGATAATCCTATGCATCGGATTCCTGTGGACAGATGCGCTCGCGAAGGTTTCCGATGAATTTCCGGATCAGAAATTCGGAGCTATAGACGTCTTCCTCCCAGATAAACCGAATGTCTTAGCAGTTGTCTATAGAGAAAACGAAGGTTGCGCACTTGTCGGAGCATTAGCCGCGCTAGTATCCGAGACAGGAACGATAGGCAACGTACTCGGCATGGAGATCCCAGTCCTATGGAAGTTTGAGATAGGCTACAAGTACGGAGCTCAATACATCGGAAACGCAACCGGCAAGACGATCAAAGTTCTTTGGCATTACACAGGCAAATTCGACGATCCCTCGCTCGGAAGAGAATCTGCGATCTCAATGCTTGATCAGAAAGCAGATATAATATTTGCAGCAGCAGGCGCTACAGGGCTTGGAGCCCTTAAAGCTGTATCTGAAAGAGCGAAAGAAACGGGTGAGAAGCTCTACGCCATAGGCGTAGATGCAAACCAAGACTGGATGTATCCAGGCAATATTATAGCGAGCATGATGAAGCGCGTGGATGTAGGTGTCTACAAAGCGGTTGAGATGGCGGTCAAGGGACCGTTTACGGGCGGGCTTCTAAGTCTAGGCATAAAGGAAGGCGGTATTGGAGTCAGTGATCTAGCAGCACTAGATGATCTGCTGAACGACCCTACGGCGAAAGAAGGAATCGAGAAAGACACTGGAATGAAAGCGGAAGAGGTTCGCGATGCGATCAAAGCGATGCGAGATAGCGTGCCGAGTGATGTTTGGCAGAAGGTCGACGAACTAAAGAATAAGATAATGGACGGCGAAGTTAACGTACCAGTTCCAGGATCAGCGGAGGAACTAGCAGCATTAAGACAAAGATACGGTTAGTACAAGAATCCGGCTGAGAGAACATCCTAACCCCCCATTTTTTATCCGGATCCCGCATAATCTCCCCTATCTCGAATCCGGGGATAGCTTATGAGCAGTAGCCTCGCAGCTGACATGCAGAATATTCAAAAGACTTATCGCGACGGAACAGTCGCCTTGAAGGGGGTTGACTTCAATGTTCGTGAGGGCGAGATTCACGCATTAATCGGGGAGAACGGCGCTGGTAAGACGACCCTCATGAAGATACTCTACGGTCTACTGAAACCGACATCAGGGAAGATACTGATCAAAGGTAAAGAGGTCAACTTTGGACATCCAAGTGATGCGATCAAGAATGGAGTCGGCATGGTTCAACAACACTTCGCACTCGTTCCAGACTTTACGGTCGTGGAAAACATAGTGCTAGGATCTGAGCCTTGCAAGCAAGGAGTGGTAGTCGACTACAAATCAGCTGTAGAAGCGATCAAGAAGCTATCTAGAGAGACCGGACTTCATGTTGACCCAGAATCCCGAGTAGAGGGTCTCCCAGTCGGGGTTCAGCAGAGGGTCGAAATACTGAAGATGCTCTATAGAGGAGCCATGACGCTGATACTTGATGAGCCCACTTCAGTCTTAAGCCCAATAGAGGTGGAAGACTTCTTCCAAATTCTCAAGGGCCTCAGAGATAAAGGAAGGACGATAATCTTCGTAACCCACAAGCTGAAAGAAGCTCTCGCGATCTCCGATAGAATAACCGTTATGAGAGCAGGAAGGGTTACAGGAGTTGTTAACTCAGAAGGGTCCACGCCGCAAATATTGGCTAACATGATGGTAGGTCGAGAAGTAGAGTTCAAACTTGTGAAGAAGCCAGTCACGGTAGGCGAGCCTTTACTTGAGGTTGAAGATCTCTGGGTTCGTAGTGACAAAAGGCTCTTCGCGGTTAAAGGGATAAATTTCACTGTGAGAAGAGGCGAGATATTCGGAGTCGCGGGTGTCGAAGGAAACGGGCAGACAGAACTGGTCGAATCCTTGACTGGACTTAGAAAGGTTGAGAAGGGAAAAGTTAAGGTAAACGGCAAAGACGTGACGAACTCGCCGCCGAATGAACTGACAAAAGTAGGTGTCGGTCACATTCCTGAAGATAGACACAAGCGAGGTCTCATACTAGACTTTGATCTTGCTGAAAACCTAGTCTTAGGTTCACAGTCGAATGCGCCCTTCGGAACGAGATTCAATATGAGTCTTGGAACGATTTACAACTATGCGCAGGAAGCTATTGGAAAGTTTTCGATAGTGGCTCCAAGCGAGAAAGTGCGCGTTAAATACCTCTCTGGCGGTAATCAGCAACGTATAGTTGTAGCTAGAGAACTCGGCCGCAACCCGGATTTTATAGTAGCCGCGCAACCTACAAGAGGTCTAGACGTAGCAGCCACAGAATACGTTAGAACAATCCTCTTGAAGATGCGGGAAGAACGAAAGGCTGTGTTACTAATCTCCTCAGACCTCGACGAGATCCTGCAGCTGAGCGATAGAGTAGCAGTCATCTACGAGGGAACATTTGTAGACGTTAGGAAATCGGAGGAGTTAACGGAAGAGAAGATAGGGCTGATGATGGGAGGCGTCAAAGCGGACAGTTGAGAGGTATAGAAAATGGCAAAAGAAGAACCCAAGTCTCAACCGCCTTCCAGAGAGCGAAAGATCGACATCTCGATGCTGACGCAGTCGCTTCTAGCAGTTGCCTTAGGTTTTATTGCCGGAGGAATAATGGTCGCTGCAGCAGGCTACTCACCAGTTGTAGCTTATGGAGTTCTCTTAAAAGGAGCATTTGGAGATGTTGGCTCAATAGCTGAAACATTAGCTCAGGCGACGCCGCTCATACTTACCGGCCTCGGCGTAGCCGTGGCTTTCACTGAAGGATGCTTCAACATAGGCGCTGAAGGGCAACTATTCATCGGAGCTTTTCTAGCCTTTCTCGGAGGATATCTGATCGCGATGCCAACTCCTATTCACATACCGTTTGTCATACTCATGGGCATCGCGGGTGGCGCAGGGTGGGCTATCCTCCCGGCGATTCTTAAAGTGAAGAGAGGAGCTCACGAAGTTGTTACCACTATCATGATGAACTGGATTGCCATGCTGCTCACCAGTTACCTCACATTATATCATTTCTTGGAGCCGACTGCATCGATACCTGAGACTCCGATAATCAATAGTTCAGCAGTTCTCCCGATAATAGTTCCAAGAACAGGGCTCTCAGCCTCATTCCTCGTTGCTCTGATCTGCGTCTTCGTAGTCTACTATATGCTCAAGAGAATGCCGTTAGGATACGAGATCAGAGCGGTGGGACTGAACCCAACAGCAGCCGAGTACGGAGGTATCGCGGTCTCAAAAGTCTGGGTCATAGGTATGCTGATAAGCGGTGCATTATGCGGAATCGGAGGAGCCGGCGTAACCCTAGGCACATACAGAAGATTCGTAGACAGGTTCTCTCCAGGCTATGGGTTCGATGGAATCGCTGTGGCACTGATCGGCCGCAATAACCCTATCGGCGCACTGCTCGCTGCAATCTTCATTGGGGCTCTCTACTCAGGCGCGGTCTACATGAGGCTAGTCACGCACATGCCGAAAGAACTTGTGATGGCGATCGAGGGGATTATAATCATATTTGCCGCTATCCCTGAAGCTACTAGACTAGTGCGCAAAGCAGTAGAGCATTGGAAGTTCTGGAGGGCAAGATAAAGATGGTTGAGTTAAATCTCTTTGACGCTGCGTTCATCATGTCCCTTTTGGCAGCCATGCTTAGGCTATCGGTACCCATAGTCTTCACCGGAATTGGAGAAGTCATCGCGGAGAGAGCTGGTGTAGTCAACATAGGGATAGAAGGAGTTATGCTTCTTGGAGCATTTTCCGCAACATACGTCTCCTACTTTACAGGAGACCCTTGGATAGGGGTTCTCGTCGCGATAATTATAGGCACACTGTCCGGCTACATCCACGGAGTTATCTCCATCAACTTCAAAGGAGATCAGATTGTCAGCGGTGTCGGAATGAACATGTTCGCCTACGGATTCACAGCTGCATGGCTCATAATAATCTGGGGAGAACTAGCCGCAGGAAACTCTCCTGATGTTCCAAGGATCCCACAGATACCATTGCCTCTACCGGGAGCTTTTAGCAGCATAAGCCCATTCGTCTTCTTGATGGTTCTAACAGCTTTGGCATCATACTATATTCTCTATAAGACCAAGTTCGGCTTGAGGCTCAGGTCTATCGGAGAGAACCCTGCCGCTGCTGATGTTGCTGGAATAAATGTTTACAGGGTCCAATTCATAGCGACGATAATAGGCGCTGTTTTGGCTGCGGTGGGGGGAGCGTACCTAGCTGTTGACTGGAACAGCATGTTCGTAAGATACATGACTGCTGGGAGAGGCTTCATAGCTCTAGCCACAGTCGTCTTCAGCAACTGGAACCCCCTACTGGTCTTGGTCGGAGGCTTACTCTTCGGGTTTGCTGATGGACTGCAAATACGTCTCGCGCCCGCCCTAGGAGTCGGCTTCCCACCACAATTTCTGCAAATGGTCCCGTACGTCTTAACGCTTATAGTTGTCACGGGCGCGATAGGTCGCGCCAAGCCACCTGCAGCCGTCGGAAAGCCATACGAGAAAGAATAGGAGTCCCAGAAATGCCTACTGAGAAGAGAGGTTTCTTTCTTGTTCTTGAAGGGCTTCCCGGATCGGGAAAGACAACGATATGCAAAATGCTCGAGAACCTCGGCTGGAAGGTATTCCCTGAAGTGGCAACCGTTCTAGGCGCCTCAGGGATACCCATAGGAGACAGAGGGGATACATCCTCCGACTACCTGATCTTCATCGAAGAAACCAGAAGATTGAAGGAGATCGAGAAAAGCCTAACTGATGGACAGAACATAGTCGTTGACAGCTACTTCCCGACAGACCTCTCTTTCGCGTATGCACGCTATATGAGGAAGCAATCGTCAGCCTACCCAACATGCCTAAGCCTATACATAAACGCATGGACTACGCAAACCATCCCGAAGCCAGATCTCTACGTCTATCTTTACACCCCTATTGAAACCGCTGTGGAAAGACAGAAAGGTCGAAACAAAGAGGGCTTCACAACACTTAACATGGACTTGCTGAAGAATGTAGATGCGCATCTACGTTTCATTCACAAAATATTCGAGAAAGATGTGAGAACCATAAGGATTGACGCCACTAAGAAATCGAATGAGATTGTAAATGAGATTTTGAAAGCTGCGAAAGTTCGGTAGTGCACCAACTCTAGTAGAAGAGAACGTTTACCCCTTTTTGGTAAGGGGAAGAACCTTATTTCCATGGTAAACTCTAAGGCTACTTCAAAGTGTAAAGTCATAAGCATAGACTGGAAGTGAGGATTGTGAGACAAAAATACAAGTTCAGATGGTATCAAAAACTGAATGAAAACAGACTGAAAATCTATGAAGAAGCAAGGAAATCTGCTGCTGATATGGGGCTTGAAAAATTCAAGGGCCAAATAGGCTTGTATCCAACCGGTTCTGCATCTCCACCTCCACTGCCAAAATACGTGGTGGACGCCATAGCGAAGGCAAGTAAGATATCTGTCTTGCCCATGACAAAGATTGAGGATGAACTTAGAGAGATAGTTAAAGACGTCTACGGCGACAGTTTCGACGCAGCGGCAACCAATAGCTGCGAGTCTGCATTACGAGTCTGCTTCGAAACCCTTTTTGCGCCACCAACAATGCGTAAAGGGGACGCATACAGGGCAAGGTATATCGCGCCGTACAATCACGATTTCGAGTTTATGGCAGCATACGGCAGGCCATTCCCGCCAAAGTACAAGAACGTCTGGGTCGATCGAAGTGTTTCAGCTGGAGAACTGGGAGTGGAAGCGAAATCTCTAACGAATTTGGATGCGATTATAGTGCCTTTCGTTGGCGCGAAATACGAAGTTCATGGAATAAAGTACAATCCAGTTCCTCTGTTGACAGGAGCGGACGCTGAGAAGACTGGAAAAAGAATAGAGGAGGTTGCTGAACTCCACATTTCTATGCTCAGCGGATTTGAATCGTTAGGGTACGATACACCTGGATACGGATATGGAACAAAGAATGAAGACGGAGTTCCAAAGATTCAAAGGATGATAAGTAATTTGAGTGAAAAACTCGATCTCCCTTACATCGTTGATTGCGCCATGGGCATCCCATTCATTGGAACTGACCTACGTAAGATAGGCTCCTCTGCTATGTTGTGGAGCATGGACAAATCATGTCGCGCTATTACAAGCGGTTTGATAATCGGTAAAGAAGACGTACTAGTCACCATAAGAAAGGCATTAGGCCTAGGCGGTGAAAGAGGAGGAACCGTATCATCGCATGGCAAAGCCCTCTACTCGGCATGTGATCCAGGGAGAGATGCGATCATCAGCCAAATTGAAGTTTTGAAGGTTCTTAGAGATACTCCAGAGAAAATAAAGAAACCTATAGATGATATGTACCAAATCGTTCGAGAGGAATTTTCAAAAATCATCCCTACATGGCTAAGAGAAGGACTAATCATAACCAAATCATACAATATGGGAGCAATAGAGGTTAACTACGAGCGAACTTGGAAAAACGGCGAATTCGGAATACCGATTTTCAGCGCAGAAGATTTGTACGCAGATTCACTTCTATCCGCCACTATATACGAGATGGGAGTCTATCCACCTGTAATATATGATGCTAACATCTGGTTTGGGCCTTGGCAAGGAACCACAGATGAGGAAGGACAATTGATCGAAGAGAATGCGCGAATGGCTATAAGAGCAGTCGTTCGGGCCACTGAGATCGTTTGCAAGTACGCAGGCATCACAAAGTAAAGTTGCTAAATGGCTACAGTGATTCCAATCCCTTTCTCTTTGGCGATCTTGTAGATTTCATATGATGTCGCTATATCTTGAATAGCCATTCCGGTTGCATCGAAGATCGTTATTTCACTGTCGCTTTCTCTACCTTTCTTCTTCCCAGTTATGATGTCGCCAAGTTCCGCATAAACATCAGAAAGATCGATTATTCCATTAGATATAGCCACATTGATTTCACCTCTAACCTTGCATTCTTCAAGGCGATCCACCACAATCTTCGCTCTCTTCAAAATCTCCGGATCCAACTCCTGCTTGCCAGGCTCGTCGGCACCAATTGCGTTTATGTGCACTCCCCGCGTCACCCACTTACTATTGATTATGGGCTTCCTTGACGGGGTCGCTGTAACTACAATGTCTGCGTTCTCTACAACGTCTCTTGGTACTTTAACAGCTTTCACATCTAGCCCCAGTTTGTTACTCATTTCGGAAGCGTATCTTATACTTGAGTCTCTGACTCTATCGTATGCCCTAACCTCTTCTATGTCAAACAATTCATTTAGGCCCATCAATTGAGATCTTCCTTGAACACCAGTGCCGATTATCCCAACGCTGCGAGAACCTTTTCTCGCCAAGTATTTTGCGGCGACAGCCCCAGCTGCCCCAGTCCGCAAGGCTGTGATAGGCGCCGCATTCACTATAGCGATAGGAATTCCTGTTTTAAGGTCGTTCAAGATCACAACTCCAGTGAGAGCTGGCAGACCATATCTCGACGGATTGCCCTCGAAACAACAGATAACTTTCGCGCCTATGCAATCGGTTTCCAAGTAGCCCGATTTTATCTCCAAAACCCCGTCGTACTTCTTCACATAGGAGGTTACTATGGGAGGCATTCCAGCTTTTCCATCGCCATAAACACTGAAGCATCTCTCAACCGCCTCGATCGCATCTTTCATACTGAATAAAGCCTCGACAAATGTGAAGCCAATGCGTTGATACTGGAAGCCATACTCAAGGAAATGTATGGATTGAAGATAAACCACATGAAGATCCAGCAAGTATTACGTTTAGCGGGAAGAGCTATGACTCAACCAAGCAAGCAGACTAGGCGAAAGTGGGTCCGATACGAGAGAGAACACAGTATGACCCTATGGCATACAGACTGGAAGCAGCTTCCAGACGGCAGATGGATAATCGCATACATGGACGATGCCTCAAGGCTAATCGTAAGCTACGGAGTCTTCCAGGAAGCAACTGCAGAGAATACCCTCAAAGTCCTAAAAGATGGAATAGCCAAGTATGGATGCCCCAGAGAGATCCTAACCGATCGTGGAAGCCAATTCTACGCGAATGAAGGAGAACTCAAACAGAAGGGCCAGAGCGAATTTGAAAGACTCCTAGCGGAGAAAGAGATACACCACATCCTCTGCCGAGTCAACCACCCCCAAACAAATGGAAAGCTAGAGCGTTTCTACGGCGTACTAGACCAGAAATGGACTCAATTCCACCATGACGTAGACGCCATCGTTAAATGGCATAACGAGATCAAACCGCACATGAGCCTCAACTGGAAAGAACTCGAAACACCAATCAAAGCCTTCCACAGGAAATATCCACCAAACAGACCGATCCACACCCCACTGGAAACCAAGGTGAAACAATTTTGAGAAACAACAGGCTATGATCTTCTAGAGAAAACTTCAAAACGAAGTATTTAGAGTACTTGCAGAAAGTTTGATTCGAAATAAACGAGGCTCATCCATTGGTCAATGAAAAGATCGAAGACACTGGTGTGCGAAGGCTTCGGGCTTTAGCAATCTATCATTGTGTAAACGACGGCTCAATCGTAGTCTTTACAGCCGCGCTTCCTGCTATAACGATGGCTTTGGATTTAACCCTCTATCAGGTAGGTATTGTCCTCAGTTTAGGCTCGATCATTTACTTAATTATGCAGTTAATCTTTGGCTACATCTCAGATCGCGGATTCACTAACGCAATCATTTTTATTGGTTTCATAGGTGTCGCACTTTCCTCTATTCTGTTTCCTTCTGCATCATTATTCATGCAGATTCTCGTGGCATTTTTACTTATGAGAGCATTCACTTCGGTATACCATCCTGTAAGTTTTGCATCGATCAGTAGAATCTACGCGAAGTGCAGAACGAAGGCTTTCGGCATACAAGGAGTAGGAGAGCAGGTTGCAATGGTCATTGCGCCTCTCTTCACTGGCTTCGTAGCTGAAGCCTATGGTTGGGGAGCCCCATTCTATGTTTGGGCCACGGTGGGGCTGGTTGGCTTCTTGTTCTTTCTGATTCTGTTCAGGGGCAGTGGGCTGAATTTCGCATACAACAACATTGATCCTCCAAGGGACGAACGGCCTAAACCGTCCAAGGTGAGGTTGTACGCCATGATAGTTGCAAGCATAGCACTTGCGGACGGAGTCTATGTTCTTTTCTTGTACTACATGCCTCTCTATCTGACGATCGCTCAAGGGATGAGGCTCTCGACGGCTACAATCATCATGGCATTATGGTTTGCAGCGGGGATTCCAGTAGCCGCCTCTGCCGGCCGTATAGCTAAATGGCTTGGAGGAGAATCACGGTCATTGATAGGATTCTTCAGCGTTATGACAGTTCTCTTTCTTGTTTCCAATCTTCTTGAATCTCAAACGAGTTGGCATGCATCTCCAGTACTTTACGTGCTTTTGATATTGAGCGGGACCTCAGTCTACGTTTGCTTTCCATTCCAATTAAGCATGATCGGCCGACTGGTCTCGGATAGGAGAAGAGGGCTTTCTTACGCTTTAACTCTGAATGCTGGAGTCCTCGGAGGCACCATTGTATCCTACGTTACAGGATATCTAGCTTCTCTACTAACAATTTCAATCGTTCTACCTCTACTGCTCCTTATCTCAACGGTTGGATTGATCGTTGCATTCGTACTGAACCGAATGAGAACGTGAAGACGCGCTAGGACAATACATGCACACTTCAAAGAGACTTGTTCAGAGAAAATCTTCCTACCCATTTATAGAATGCTAGCAAACGCTAAAATGAGGACGAGAGCGCAAAGAAACGGAAAGACCATCAACTCAACGCTAAAGCCTAACAGGATTAGGGTAACCGTAAGCTTGCTGCCACGGCTAAGACGAGAACTCACCCTTCACTCGATCATTACTCTATTTTTTAAACTGTGGACGCACCTAATTATCTACGAGCAAAACGAGGTTCCTGAGAATTGTCACATTCACTCGAGAAAATTGGAGCGAACATCTTCGACGCAGCTTCAGCTCCAGTGCGAGTAGACATTTTAAAGCTTCTTGTCACGAGGGGCGCTCTACCTTATACAGAGATAATGTTCTCCTTAAAGCTCGACCCGATTAGGGACGCAGGCAAATTCGTCTACCATTTGAAGAACTTGATGCAAGCTGGCCTAATCACTCTAGATAAAGAATCGAAGAAGTATGGGATAACAGAACTTGGCGAGATGGTGGTCAACTTTGCTAGAGACATAGAAGAATACAGTGCCGTCAAGAGAGGGAAGCTCTTCGTCAGAACATCACGACTTGCCATAGAAGAATTCGCTAGAGACAAGATAGCGAAATCGCTGACGAGTGAGGCAGGGGTGCCGTATGAACTTGCGCAAGAGATCGCGGCTGAGGCTGAAGACCGTCTAATCCGTCTTAGAACAACATACTTGACAGCTCCGCTTATTCGCGAATTCGTCAACTCAATCCTGATCGAAAGGCGACTCGAAGAGTACAGACACAAGTTGACGAGGCTCGGAATGCCAGTACACGATGTATCTCAGCTCTTCAAGATGGTAGGCGAACAGATGCTTGACGTTGAAGCTGTTAGAGACATCGCTTCTACATCAGTCATGGCCGAATATGTACTGCTAGAGTGCTTGCCTCGAAACATAGCTGATGCCCACCTCTCGGGTCAAATACATGTTGACAATCTTGCGAACTGGATATTGAAACCAAATGAAATTCAACATGACTTCCGATATTTTCTCAAGAACGGTCTGCCAGCAGTAAAGCCTCCAAAATCTTTCGAAGCTGCTCTGTCGATTGCTCATGAAGTTTTCGAGTTAACTAGGACCGAGGTTTCAGGCGAGCAATCATTCGATATGTTCAATGTCTTCCTCGCACCTTTTGCGAAAGGCTTACCTGAACCGCGTTTGAGAGATGCCCTCTACCAGTTCTTGACCAGCATGCGTCAAGACCTGTTCTCAAACAGAGCTGCTCCAGGGCTTTCGCTCGGACTTGAGTTCGCTGTTCCAGATTTCTTGTATGATATTGAAGCTATAGGGCTTGGAGGTCAAACTGCGGGGATCTATGGCGACTACGTAGATGAAGCTGGCTCAGTCACGAGGTTGATAGTGGAGGCTGCGCTTGAAGCTTCCTCGGCGAAGCCTCTATTCAACCCGCGTCTAATTTTCAAGCTTAGGCGGAAAGCTCTCAAAAGTAAAACAGCGGCAACGGATCTGTTGAAGATGCATGAGCTGGCTGCTAAATATTCTCTACCGTACTTTCTTTCTCAGCCTGACAATAGTAGAGTCAACTATACAGCGACCGGCCTTAGATTGAATGACGACTGGACAGGCTACTGGGAGACCGACTGTATGAGAACCGGAAACATGGACACAATCTTCCTGAATCTTCCTAGGATAGCATACGATGCGCGTAAGAATGATGATAGGTTCTTCAAGTCAGTTGAGAAAACCTTAGAGATGGTTATGGAAGCCTTTAAGGCGAAACAGAAATCGATGAATGAGAGATTTCAGGAGATGCTTCTACCGCTCCTCTGCGGCGCCACAAGAGGTTCACCATACTTCTACGACAAGAATGCTACATACACGATAAGCTCCATTGGATTGAATGAAGCAACAATTGCGCATACCGGTTCAAGCTTCTACAGAAACGAGAGCTCGATGAAGTTCGCTCTTGAGGTCATCAAAGAAATATCACAATATGCAAGATCGATTTCCAAAGAGTTCGGCACCAGGTTCAGCGTTGCTCAAAGACCGCAAGATGAGGCTGCCGGGAGATTGGCTGAACTCGACATGGAGAAATACGGGCTTTTAACCGTCGTAGTCGAAGGAGTTAGAGGCCATCCATATTATAACGATATGCCTACCCTTCCATTATCCTCCAAAGTTTCAATCGATGAAAGAGTTGAGCTTGAAAGCAAGTTCCAAGAGGTTCTGACAGGAGGTCATTTGGCACCAATCTGCCTGACGCCACTTGAACATAGTGCCGAAGCGCTAGTGAAGTTGACTGGGAACATATGTGAGAAGGGGCTTCAGTTCTTCACGTATACGAATAGCTACTCATATTGCAGAAAGTGCGATGAATCTTTCGTAGGCGTTCTTCCAAAGTGTTCCGTATGCGGTTCAAGCACTTTGATCTACTTTGGGCGTTCCTCAGCCATATTTACACCTTTGACGCTCTGGAATGACGCGAAACGCCGCGCTCTAGACAAATGGGTCTGCTATTCTCTCCCCTAGAATTGCAGTGGCTTTTTCAACTGAAGTATGTCTGGCTCGACCTATCGAAGTCTCTCACGATCTCCATATCGCTTTCGGAAGATTCTTCTACAGGTTGACGTATTCGCGATAGAATAGCTGCAGGCCCTGTGAGTGCCATCTGAGTTGTGGGATGTTCCTCTCCGAAAGTTCTCTCGGCTACTGCATGAACCAGTCTTCTAACAGTGCCTTCATCGATGTAGCCTAGAGAATGGAGGTACTCGTGGAGAAGTATGTAGAAGACGTAGGAGTTCACTTCCCTCCTTGATCTACTAGACTTTACAGCTAGATCTAGAAGCCTACGATTCATCACGATCGCGTTTGAGCCTACACCGTGAAATGCGCCGACGTAGATCGGTAGATCGGCTAGATATAGCATCAAGCCTCCTCGCCATTGACCTAGGCTCTCTTTCACAGATTTCTTGACCAGTTCGAATACGTCTCCAAAATTCTCGCAACGATCCAGTTCTTGAATATAGTTCATGAGAGATCACGCTAATCTACGAGATTTTCGGCAGTTTCAACTGGAGTATGCCGTTCTTGTAGCTGATAGATGCGCGAGCAAAGTCGACTTTATTTGGAATCTCAATTGACTTGCTGAATTTCTCCCCCGCCTTAATCTCTAAGCAGTTGTCACGCATATTCAATGCTATATCATTCATAGAGACTCCATGGATCTCAGCAACGACCTTCACCGCATCCCTTTCTTCTATGACGTCTATCAAGGGCTCATCTTCTTTGATTATCTGAATGCTCTCGGCTCTCGTAGGAGTTCGAGTTGGTGTCTGAATGTTGCTGAGTTCTCCGTAGGCGATGTAGCCCGTTACTCCCTCTCCTTTAATCGGCTGAACTCTGAAGAAGCCTTTCATGTTGCCTTTCTTAATTTCTTTCTCAAACGGCTTTTTCAGACTCATCAGCTCTTGAGGCCTTAAGAGTGGCGATGAACCTTCGAAGTCCTCAAACATATTCTCGAAGAATCGGTCATACTCTTTAAAGAACCGCCTGAAGTCTCGAAATTCATCAAACCATGCGTCTTTTTCCTCTCTCTTTCTAACTGACATATCTTAACCTCCTTTTCTTACCTTTTCCTCTACTTGCACCCTAGCTATCTTACTCATTCCACCATTCTCCTGCGAATCTTCCTGAGCCGTTCAATGAAGGTGAGGTACTCGCACAGAACATGCTTCCCGAAATTGGTGAGTTCATATTGACCGTCTGAGATTTCGTCGATGATTTCACTTTCAATGAAGGCTCGAAGATTTTCGTAGACAAGTTTCGGGTTTATCTCCGCTCTGAACTGCTTCTTTTCACGGCGGCTTTCAAGCAAAGGCATAAGCATCCTTACTCTTGTTTCGTTCGACAGTAGGTCCATCAGATCTAAAGCTTCTCTGAAGGCGCTTTCAAGTCCGTGATTCAGCCAACCAACTCTCGTAATACTTATCTTCCCAGATTCGATTGCTCTCGGAAATCTCCTCGCGATCGCCTCTGTATTGGCTGTGAAAGGATATAGTAACACGGCCCTAGCATTCTCGGCTTTTTCAACGATCTCCAAGTCAGCGAAAGTCTCCTTGGTGAGAGGAACAACCTCGCAGAAAACTACTGTAATTTCCCCATCTCTCTTTCCGCATACGTCGGCGAAAATGGAGTCTCCTAACCTTTGGGTTGGTACAGAGCGAAGAGGCGCATCGACATATGTTTCCTCATACCCTTCCTCCACGAGGGATCTTGCCGCATGGAACTTCTCCAAGGAATGGAGTTCCGACTCACCCTCCCTTACGCCGAACCTGTCCTTGAACGCGGCATAGTCGACCACATGGAGTGGAAGGACTCTTTTCCTCTTGGCGCTTGAGTGCAGTTCGAGGAGCATATCGAGCACTTGTGTTACCTTTAGTAACTTTCTGCCTTATAAATGTTACCTTTAGTAACTCATCTCCTCTTACAAGAAAGACGTGATACCGGAGGATCTCTACCTTACCGCGCCTAAGACAAGTCCTATCAAGGCCATTCTTGTAAGAAGTCCATACCAAACCTGCTTGAAGTACTTCGCTTGAGGGGCATGATCCACTTCGAAAGCGATCTCATCAACGCGCGGGAGAGGATGCATTAAAACAGCATTCTTCTTTACCTTGAGCATCTCCTGAGAAGTCAACCTGTAGTATCCCTTGACTTTCTCGTATTCAGCTAGATCTGCAAATCTCTCCCTCTGAATCCTAGTCATGTAGATAACATCAAGTTCAGAAAGAACATCCTTCCAATCATTCCTCTCCTCAACCTCTATTCTCTTCTTGGTCTCCTCCAACACCTCCCGGCGCATCTTCAAAAGCTCAGGAGAAATCAAACACAACTTTACTTTGTATTGTGAAAGCGCGTACGCTAAAGAGTGTACCGTCCGCCCGTACCGCAGGTCTCCAACCAGACCTATGTTCAGCCCATCGATAGATCCGATCTCATGCCTGATCGTGTAGAGGTCGAGCAGAGCTTGGGTCGGGTGCTCTTCAGCTCCTGAGCCAGCATTAATGACTGGAATATTTACGAATTCTGCAGTGAGCCTAGCCGCGCCCTCCAAAGGGTGCCTAACTACGAGCAGATCAGCGTAGTTCTCGACAGCTCTGACCGTATCAGCTAGGTTCTCACCCTTCTCGACGGAAGCGACTCTTGGTTCGGCAAATCCAATAGTGTTTCCGCCAAGCCGGTACATCGCAGTTTCAAAACTCAACTTCGTTCTTGTACTGGGCTCGTAGAATAGAGTAGCCAAGATCTTTCTTCGAAGCATATCTGAACCCCTTTTGGCAAGAGGTTCCATAAGCTCAGTTGTGTCTAAAACATAATCAATCTCCTCACGAGAGAAGTCTTTAATCGAGATAATATCTCTGCCTTGGAAACTCAAGTCTTTCACACCGCTTCCATTCTACTCATATTCAGAGGCTACCTTATTTATTGTCGCTTTCTAGTAACGAGAACTTTTTGTAATGGATTTCGCAACTTCAGAGCTGCGAAGAAGGTATACGTATGTCTAAGGAAGACACGGCAGCGGAATTGAAGGTGCTTAATTCACAGGTGGAAGCATGCTCAAGTGTAGAAGAACTCAATGCAGGGGAAGAAGCCGTTATGAAATACCATAGATCAAACCCAGAGGTCGATATTGACGACTTGCTTCTGAAGATAGCATGCAAGAAACAGAATATGCTCGATCACGTCTGTGATCCGAATAAGCTCAGAAAGGAAACGAATGTTTCACGGAGCTATGAGAAGAAATCCCATATCTTCTAGCTCGAAAAGACCACGGACAAATTGACTACATGTAAGATTGCCCTCCAACAACGTTTCTGGTTTATTAAACAGTTCACGTTCACAATAGAAGCTTGAGGAGGTCAAGTAGAAAAGATGCTGTTCATGATAATTTGGGAAGCAAACCCCGAGAAACTAATGGAAGGGATGAAGCTCTTCAAAGAGGGCAAGTTTCCACGCCCGAAAGGCGTAAAACACATAGTCGAGTACGGAACGCCGGGAGGGCTGTTTGTCGAGATAGTTGAGGCTGACAACTCAGAGGACGTTTACAAATATGTCATGCCTGCGCTCCGTTTCCACCGGAAAGTAGATGTCTACCCCGCTCTGCCACCTGAGAAGGTTTACAGCCTCTTCTGAGGATTGAGTCAACAGCTTGCTTGTAGTTGTATTTTACCCTATTGATACAGGTGGACGCAATAAAAGAAACGTTCAAAGAAAAAAGAAGCGCTAAATAACTCACCTAATCAAATTTTATTGAGTGCTGAAAATTGAGCAAAATGGAGCTGTATGTCAAGAAGATCCGTAGCGGAACAGTCATAGACCATATAAGTTGCGGGAACGCGTTAAACGTTCTTAGGATCCTCAACATATCTGGGAAGGAAGGTCATGTCGTCGGCGTTGTGATGAACGTTCCAAGCGAGAAGTATGGGAAAAAGGACATAGTCAAAATTGATAGTAGAGAGTTGAGGCCTGGTGAGGTTGACAAGATAGCTTTAGTCGCGCCTAAAGCCACGATAAACATAATTCGTGACTATGATGTGGTTGAGAAGAAGAAAGTCAAGCTTCCGATGGTTATAAAAGGAATAGTGAAGTGCGACAACCCTTCATGCATTTCAAACGCTAAAGAACCTGTAGACTCGATGTTTCATACAGAAGAAGTAGACCCGCTCAAGATCCGTTGCCACTTCTGTGGAAGGATCATGGAGATGCCCGATGTTCTCAAGCAGTTCTAGGGAAAAAGTTTAACCTTAATGCTTTATCTACATAGAGAAGATCTTCAACGCTTCAGCAAGAGGTATCAATAATGGTCGACAAGGTCCTTGCAGAGATAAGAGACGCAGAAAAGCAAGCAGAGGAAAACTTGGCAGAAGCCTTGAAGCAAGCGAAGAAGATAGAGCGAGAAGCAAGCATCGACGCTATAAGAGTCTACGATGAGACATACACGGAAATAAAGAAACGAGCGAGGGAGAAAGCAGACGCGATCATAAAGAAGGCAAAAGTAAACGCAGAGACCGAAGCCCAGAAGATAATCGCTCAAGCGGAAGATGAAGTCAAGAAGCTTAGAGAGACGGCTGAAAGAAACATCGCTAAGGCCTCTGAACAGGTTTTCAAGGAGATAATCTCATACGGGTGATGAACCGCTTTTGTCAGAATTGCGTCAGGAAGCCCTGATTAAGAAGATACTAGATGATGCGAAGAAAGAAGCAGATGAATCTATCGAGAAATCAAGGAAGACAGCTCAAGGAGCCTTGGAGGAAAAGCGTCAGGAAGCTAGAAAGAAGGCTGAAGAAGAATCTGGGACCTTGATTAAGACCGCTGAAGATCAAGCGAGGAGCATAGTTGAAAGCGCGATAGCCAACTCAAGAATCAGAATGAATTGGATGATCCTATCTGAAAAAGAAAAGATCATTGATAAAGTCTTCGATGAAGTGAAGATAAAACTCAAAGAATTCACTCGCTCGAATGAGTACGACAGGATGCTTGAGTCACTTATCGAAGAGGGCGCGATCGCCGCTGGCGGAGGGCAGTTGCAAGTTCATCTGAACAATTACGACCATGAAAGGAATCTACCTCTAGATCGGCTATCAGATAATGTAGAGAAGGCTACTGGAGTTAAAACAACACTGAGAAAAGCCGAAGTTACGAACTCGATCGGGGGCGTATTGATAAAATCAAATGATGGGAAGGTTGCTGTTGACAATACTTTTGAAGCTCTAATCAAGAGCAGAAGGAAGGATCTTGAACCTAAGATCTCGGCAATTCTCTTCACGAAAACCGATTGACAGCTGATATAAGAATGTCGAGAATCGCTGTCCTAGCTGACAAAGAGACAGCAGTCTACTTCAAACTCTCAGGGGTAAAGAACAGTTACTTCGTGAATGATAGAGCGGAAGCAGAGAAACGCCTCGAATCACTATTCGCAAACCAGCAAGTATCTCTAATAATGGTCACTGAGCAAGTCTTCGATTGGATACAATCTCGACTGACCAGAATGAAGCGCGAAAAAGAATATCCTCTAGTAGTTTCCATTCCGGGAAAGAGAGGAGAGAAGCCCAAAACAGACGTTCTTGCAGAACTTGTCAAGAGGACAGTGGGGATAGAAATTAAGGTGGGGTGAACTAGAGCACCCGTTATCAAGCGCCTAGTTCGCTCGCTAACAGTCTTTAACAGATGGAGTTTAGACATTTCGCGAATGAAAGGATCTGTTGATCATTCTCTTTTATGGGAAGACCGATGAAGATGTTTGCACCGAGCTTTTGCAGACTCTTCAATCGCTCAAGAACGAGTTGCTCGTGACCATAAAGCGCGAGGGATTCGCTAGCCGTCTTTAAGAGAGAACCCAGCTTACTTCTCATCAATTCAGTTGGCAGAGATTTCTTTTCTTGTATTATTGCTCTCATCATCGACATGGTTGGGTCAAATCCAATCTTCTTCAGTTCACTCTGAACCCATCTTCTTCTGAGCATATACCCTGAGAGACGATAGAGCACATCACGTAGCAGTCTAGCATAATTACTGGAGACTAGGAAAGGGATGTAGACGGCGACGTCCCTTACTCCACATATATCTTTGATCAAGGACAGATCACGTTGAAGATACTTGTCGAGCAAAACGAATGGCGTTAGATCGTATTCAGCCGCCAGATGCGCCGCTTCCTCAGTCACGCCTTCCGTTCCAATAAAAGCGGTGATCTCCCCAAAGCGTCTTCGCATAAACTTCACTGAATCGATGAGCGTTCTGACCGCTGGTCTTTTACATTCAGCGGGGTTCAAGTAAGCTTTGTTTCCCAAGACCAAGTTCAACGCCAAATTATCCGTTGACGCTATCTCGCTGACCGTACGTCGCATGAGCCTCAAGGAATTGAGGTGTCTAGTTGAGAATGTGATAACAGTTACTAGGTCTCTAGAACAACTCAGCAGCTTGCGAACTTCGTAAGTAGCCAAGTAAGCCCATTTCCACTCGGAATCTATGACGTGATACTTCAAGTTTCCTTTGAGACACATTTCTGCGGATCTTAATGTCCGCACAAGTCGATCTCTAGAGGTCGCTCCGTATCTACTACGCTTGGTCGCTTTTCCCCCAAAGATTCGATCGCTCATTTGCGTTTACTCGCACTAAGGAATGTTTTCTCTATTGAGACAGTCTAGTTCCATATAAACCTATGACGAATTGAGAAATTGAAAAAGGATGTAGAATTGTGAGTGTCGAATGAACTATCTACCACTATGTTTGTCTTAGAAAAGTACTTGTTCGAACGTATTGAGAAGCAAAGCAAGGTCAAGCCAGATCTTGCATCAGACCATGCTAGAATTTCAAATACTTATGTAAAACGTTATAGGAGGTACATCGGTATGTTATCTGCTCGAGCTTCAAGGAAGCCATGTAAAGGAGGTAGCAAATGAGTATACTCGAGGTACTATTCTATCTTCTCGTTTTTCCCGGCTTGGCTTTCTCGTCAAACGTGGGCTTGTTCTTCGGCTGGATCGATCGGAAATTGGCTGCCAAACTTCAATACCGAATAGGGCCGCCTTTGTATCAACCTTGGGCTGACATGATCAAACTATGCGCCAAAGAGCTGATAATCCCAGACCAAGCTCATAGATTCTGGTTCATACTTGCACCACTTATTTCCTTGTCAGCAATGACTATTGCTCCTCTCATGTTGCCAATAATCTACACGCCAGCGCCGTTGAACTTCGTTGGGGACATAATCGTCTTACTTTATCTTATCGCTCTACCTGTGTTGGCGGCGATGATAGCCGGATGGGCTTAGCCAACCCATACGCCTCAATCGGAGCTCAAAGAGAGGTCGTCCAACTCTTCTCATATGAACTACCCCTGCTAGTCTCGATCTTCACAATCGTCCTGAGCGTTCAACCATTCTCACTCAGAATAGATGACATAGTTTCTTGGCAATTCGAACACGGTCCCTTCCTTTTTAAGATCTCAGGTCCCCTAGCTTTCATAGTAGCCTTCTTCGCGACTCAAGCCACCTTAACGCTTGCCCCGTTCGATATACCTGACGCGAAAACAGAGATAGTGGCAGGACCCTACACTGAGTACTCAGGCGCTACCTTGATGTTGTTCAAGCTTTCTCAGTCAATGAGGTTGTTCATCTTGCCTTGGTTTCTATCAACAATCTTCCTAGGTGGACTGATTGTTGATTTCACAAATAGTGCAACAATCGCTCTTACGTCGGTCATAGCAACTCTGAAGCTTCTAGGCGTTCTAATCGCTCTGTCTGTCGTTCGTTTAATCAATCCAAGAGTTAGAATAGATCAATTACTAAGGTTCTTTTGGCTTCCGCTAACAGTTGTGGCATTCATTGGGTTCCTTTTGGCTTACTACGGCATTTAAGATAAACATTGAGCTAACGTTTACTTCGGTGCTCCCATCAT
>CAZHMI010000001.1:0-2434 GCA_964533795.1 uncultured Candidatus Bathyarchaeia archaeon | reverse complement strand
ATAATAATAAGGAATTCTCAGAATCGGACACCGTATCGCTTCCATGATCGTGGTCCCAGTCATATTTGGACTTATCACCTCGATTTCGAGCATGGTCTTAACGAGCTAAGTTTTAGGGCGCAGTAGGGCACCCCACTCTACTTTATCCGTGGAGATTAAGCAGACTGAAAAATCTCCTCCATCACCAAAGTAGCAAAACACTCTCAAGCGATTCGCTGGCAACAGAAGCATTCAATAGAACATGTGAATAGCTACCGCCCTCTTCTCCACATCTTGTAGAACGGTAGGAACAAGATCACCCAGACTACGAGCATGAGCAGTTCAGCAGCCAAGCTGACTTCATGTGTAAACAGGATGTACAGATGAGATATAATGTAGCCCGCCACACAGATGACTCCGTATAAAACTATGTTCCCACGTTTTACTGTCGCAGATATCTTCTCATCGCCAAGTTCTCCTCCGAGAAAAGGTTTGTCTTTATGACTTTCGTTTTTGTCACTGCTTTTCAAGTTTCATCGTAGCTCTTCTTTGGCACCGCCTATTGTTGTAGTCTGATATATAGATTGAGTGAACATGGAACAGAACTAAAAGGATCTGTTCTGATGAGAAGATTACCCAAACTACATCTATCACTTTCACTTCTAGAATCAATGGGTGTGCTTCATGTGGGGAGCCCAGAGCGAGTTCGGACGACTCAAAAAAGTCTTGATGCATTCTCCGGGATGCGAACTCGACCTTATCAACGCTAAAAGCTTCAAGAAGTATCTTTACCGAGACGTAGTGTTTAGAGATAAATTTCGTCAAGAGCATGAACACTTCGTTGACGTTCTGAGAGGAGAAGGCGTAGAAGTCATACTTGTGAGTGATATTCTGAAAGATGACGACAAGACGCTGTTATTGATGGATCGCTGTCCCAATCTAGTCTATACTCGCGACATAGTCTCCGTTACCCGAGCCGGATCTATTATTATGCGAATGAGAAGTAAAGTTAGAGCGAAGGAACCCGAGATAGCTAAACGTGCTCTTGACAAGTTGGGAGTTCCTGTACTAATGGAGGTATCTTCACCAAGGAGTATGGAGGGTGGAGATCTCGTGTACATGTCAGATGAGATTGTTCTCGCTGGTGTAGGGAATCGAACAAACAATGCAGCGCTCAAACTGTTAGTAGAACATTTGAAAGAAATCAATTTGGAGGCAGTGGTGGCTGTTCCTCTTCCTCACTGGGCTGTTCACCTAGACGGTCTCTTGATGTTCCTTGATGAAGATCTCTGCGTCATGCATAAGCAATCTTTGACCGGAAGGTCAACGTTGATTCAACCAAACGCAAAAAGAAAGTTCATAGACCTCATCGAATATTTGACCAAGAAAGGTTTCCAGTTTATCGAGGTCACAGACTATGAACGTTATATGAGAGCTACAAACTTAGTTGCGATAGGACCTAGAAAAGCTATAGGGTACGAGGGAATAGACAGAGTGAAGAGTCTCCTGATTCAAAATGGTGTAGACCTTATTGAGATAGAAGGATCGGAACTCATTAGAGGTGGCGGAGGCCCCCACTGCATGACAGCGCCAATACCAAAAGATTAGATGTCTAAAGTCTGGGCAGTGTGTAATTTCCTATAGTTTATGATCGCTTAGACATGGCCAGCCGGCAATCATGTTCTACGGCAAGTTCATCAGCACCCTCAACCCAGAATGTAGGATAGTAGTCGAGACGCTACTCCTCCTACCAGTAGAGCAAGAAAGATGTCGATCATCGAAATTGCCAAAGCTTTCTTCCACCTGAACTCTCTTATCAAAGCAGCTATGGTTGCGATGCAAGGAACGTAGATCATCGTCACTAGCGAGAAGACAATCATTTGTATGGGTGTCAGAACCTGACCAAAGTTCAAGGTTCCAGCAAGATCCGCCAGCAAGATTAGCGTTAGTTCCTTTCGAAGAATTCCGAAGATTATAGGTATCCCTGCGATTGACGGTAAACCAAGCCAACCGACAATCAGGGGATTCATCAAGTTCGCTATTATCCATATGAGCCCTGTAAGGGCCAAGGCTTCAAGGATAAGACTGCCTGCTATGATTAGAGGAAATGCTATACGGACAAAATCTTTCGTCCTAGCCCAAGTCTTTCTAGCTACAGCTTTCATTGAGGGCATTTTGTAGGGCGGCATCTCCATAATCAACCCGACAGGCTCACCAGGCAAGGCTTTAAAGCCAATTCTACCGAGTGTGAAGACCAAGAATAGATCGAAAGCGTAGAGTCCTAACGCTGCTGGAATTCCAATATACCTGCCGACCAGACCTAAGATTACCACAGTCCTCGCGGCGCAAGGTATTAAAACCGTAGCAAAACCCCCGAGGAGCCGTTCACGTTGAGTCTCCATGATCCTACATCCGGTACATGCTGGTACGTTACAGCCGAAGCCGAGAAGCAGAC